>JAKZSU010000056.1:0-13478 GCA_047517485.1 Alphaproteobacteria bacterium | reverse complement strand
GTCGAGAACATCCATGGCGCGCTCCCCTATATCCGGTTTGCGCCCATTCTAGCCCTAGTGGGTGTGGGTGTAAACCGGATAGGAAAGGAGAGAATATATGGCAATCTGTACAACCACGCTTATTTATTGCGGATTGACTTGCCGGATATGACTTTCGATGAATATTGAGAAGTGAGCGGCGGCTAGTCGGTCGCCGCTCGGGGAGGGCTCCCTTAATCGGAGTATGACCGGTTCGCGAGCGGATCGAGATTCTCCCGAAAGTAGGTGAGGCCTGATTGTGCCGATCCGTAGGACTGATCGAAAACCGCTTCCGTCTTCACGTTCGGCCTCGGTGGCACCGGCCGGGGGCGCGGCGCCCAGTCGAGCCTTGTTGGAGTCGATTGTCTCCTCGATGAGCGAGGCGGTGTATGTTCGCGGCGCCGATCACCAGCTGCTCTATATCAATCCCGCCGCGGAACGCCTGACTGGGTGGTCGTTCCCCGAGGCCAGCCAACGCAAATGTTATGAGATATTTGGCGATGCCGGCCAGCAATGCCGCTTGCGTTGCCCAATCGAGCGCGCGGAGAAACAGGGCGCGGCGCTTCATCATCTCGAGGGCGAGCTCATCTCGCGCGACGCCAAGGCTCATCCGATGGAAGTCTCGGTGTCGCCGATATTCGAGCATGGCGAGGTCATCGCGTCCGTGGTCGTCCTCCGCGATATCGAAGAGCTCCGGGCGCTCGAGGAAACCCGTCTCAAATCGCTGATGACATTGGAGGACGCGCACGAAAATCTTCGAATCAGCGAGGAACGGGCGCACGACTTCGCCGCGCAATCGTCCGATTGGTTTTGGGAAACCGATACCGATCACCGGTTCACCTTCATGGGCGACAATCCGGCGGCCGCGACCGAGGACGTGATCGGCAAACGGCGCGAGGACTTTCTCGATGTCGAAACCGAGGCGGAGAAATGGGGCGAATATTTCGCCGCCCTCGAACAAAGGTTGCCGTTCAAGAACTTCACCTATTTCCGGACCGACCGCGAAGGCGAACGGATTTGGATCAGCATTACCGGCAAGCCGCTGTTCGACGATGCCGGCGCCTTTCTCGGCTACCGCGGTATCGCCAGGGACGTGACACCGGAAATACAGGAGCACGACAAGCTCCGCACCGAAGCGCAAATCGACGAGCTGACGGGCTTGGCGAACCGGCGCGCTTTTCATGCCGGTCTCGAGGTGACGTTATCGAAGCGGAACAGACGACGCGACCCCTTCGCGCTGGTCTTTCTCGATCTCGACGGGTTCAAACAGGTCAATGACACCATGGGGCACCAAGCCGGCGATGCGGTGTTGATCGAAGTGGGATCGCGGATGGAGAAAATACTCCGCGGCAAGGACCTTGTCGCACGCTTGGGTGGTGACGAGTTCGCGGTGCTGCTGCCCGAAATACAGCGGACCGAAGACACCGGCGTCATCGTCAACAAGCTTCTCGATGCCATTCACCAACCGGTGGCGTGGCCCGGCGGCGCGTCGATGCACGTCGGCGCGAGCATCGGTGTCGCGATATTTCCCGACGACGGCGACGATGCGTTATCGCTCGTCGAAGCCGCCGATCGCGCGATGTACGAAGTCAAGAAGTCCGGCAAGAACGCGATCAAACTCGCGTCCGAAGTCCCAGTCTAATACCTCGTTATACCAGCCGGCAATGCGTGCAATTCATAGCCGGTTGGCAAGCGCGACCGCGCGCCCGAGCTTACGCGAGCAACGAACGGCATTTGTCGGCGATGTTGGCGGCGCTCATGCCGTAGCGTTCGCGGACCTTGCCGGTTGGGCCGACAATCGCGAATTCATCCGGCATGCCGACCAGGCGCATGCGGCAGGGATGCTCCTCCGCCAGCAGTTCGGCGATCGCGCCGCCGAGTCCGCCGGTCAGATGATGTTCCTCCGCGGTCACGATACCTTGGGTTTCGCTGGCCGCCGCGAGCACCGCGTCGCGATCGAGCGGCTTGATGGTATGCATGTTGAGCACCCGGGCGCCGACCCCGTCGTCCGCCAGCGTCGCCGCCGCCTCGAGCGCCGGCGCGACAAGCGCGCCGCAGGCGATGATCGTCACATCGCCGCCGTCGCGCAAAACCTCCGCCTTGCCCAATTCGAACGGCCCGTCGACCGGCGTTACCGGTATCTCGTCGACCCGCCCGCCGAGGCGGATATAGGCCGGGCCGTCGATGTCCTCGCTCGCCAGGGTCGCGTGATACGCCTGGTGCGCGTCGGCGGGGACCACCACCGTCATGTTGGGCAGCGACCGCATCAAGGCGATGTCCTCGAGCGCATGATGGGTGCCCCCCGCCACCCCGAGCGAAACCCCGCTCGCCGCGCCGCCGATCACCACCCGCTGGTTGGCATAGGCGACATCGTTGCGCACCTGCTCCATCGAGCGCGCGGTGATGAACGGCGCATAGCCGCACAAATAGGGCCGCATCCCGGTGGTCGCCAGGCCGCTGGCGATGCCCATCGCGTTCTGTTCGGCGATACCGACTTCGATGACGCGTTCGGGCGAGGCCGCCATCATGGCCCGCAGGCCGATCAGATCAAGCGTATCCGCCGACACCGCGACGACGCGATTATCGCGCGCCGCGAGTTCGGTCAGCGCTAGGCCGAACCCCAGCCGCGACTGATTGGCCGCGGCCTCGACCCACGCTGGCTGCTCCGTCGCCGAATTCATGCCGGGTCTCCGAGTTCGGCCAGCGCGGACGCCAATATTTCGTCGGTGACCGCGTTGTTGTGCCACAGATAGGTGTCCTCGGCGAAGCTTACGCCTTTGCCCTTGATGGTGTGCGCGATCAACAGTGACGGCGCGTCGGTCGCGAACGGCAACGCGTCGAGCGCGTCGACGATCGCCGCCATATCGTGACCGTCGATTTCGCGCACCATCCAGCCGAAGGCGCGCCATTTGTCGGCCAACGGGTCGAGACCGTTCATCTCCTCGATGCGACCGCTTTGCTGAACCTTGTTGTAGTCGACGATGGCGCACAAGTTGGCGAGGCCGAATTTTGCCGCCGCCATCGCCGCTTCCCAGTTCGATCCTTCCTGCAATTCGCCGTCGCCGAGCATGACCACGGTGCGGAAGTCCTTGTCCTGCAACCGGGCGCCGAGGGCCATGCCGAGGCCGACCGAGAGGCCGTGGCCGAGCCCGCCGGTGCACATCTCGACCCCGGCGACCTTGATGTCGGGGTGCATGCCGAGCGGCGACTCATAGCCGTAGAACCGGTCGAGCAGCGCGTCGTCGATAAAGCCCGCCCTCGCCAGGACCGCGGCGAGCCCGGCGTTGGCGTGTCCCTTCGACAGCACGAAGCGATCGCGATCGGGCCAGTCCGGCTGGTCGGGGCGAATCCGCAAATGATGGAAATACAGCGCGGCGAACAGATCCGCCGCCGAGACCGAGCCGCCGACATGGCCGCCTCCCGCGGCGTGGAGGGCGCGCCACGTATTGCGCCGAATATGCAGCGCTTCGTTGCGCAGCCCTTGCAGGGCCGCTTCAAGGTTGCTCGCCATCGCAGGCCTTTCTCCGGTTGGTTCCGTGGTCGCGCGATCATTGTTATAAACCCGCCCGGCGGCAAGCCCCGTTTGCGTCAGGCTTGTTCACCGTCTCACTCTGTTTCACTATAAACGTTTGTAACTTCGGGACTCTCGGGAGATGAACGAACCCTCCTACGACCGGCCGCTCGCGGCCATTCGTGTCGTCGATATGAGCCAGGGACTGGCCGGACCGGCGTGCGGGATGCTGCTCGCCGCGCACGGCGCCTCGGTGGTCAAGATCGAACCGCCCAAGGGCGATTGGTCGCGCCAGATGGGAACCCGGTATGGCGATCACACGGCGCTCGCGTTGGCGGTCAATCGCGGCAAGCGAAGCCTTGCGATCGATCTCAAGGCGCCGCGCGGTTTGGCGATTGCGCGCCGCCTGCTGGCCGATGCCGACGTGGTCATTCAAAGCGCGCGTCCCGGCGTCGCCGACCAGCTCGGGGTCGGCTACGACGCTGTCCGCCGGACCAATCCTGGTGCCCTGTACGTCTCGATCAGCGGTTACGGTCGCGACGGACCCTACGCCGATCGCCCGGCCACCGATACCGTCATCCAGGCCCATTCCGGTCTTATGGCGATCAACGGCCAAGCCGCCGGCACGCCGTCGCGGATCGGTTTCGTCGTCGTCGATATCGCCGCGGCGATGAACGCGTTTCAGGCGGTCGTCACTTCGCTGTACGCGCGCCGCGACGAGGGACGCTTCATCGACATCGGCTTGGCGCAGTCGGCGGCGAGCCTGATCACCCCCAAGGTCATCGAGGCGCATTTGGAGGGCGCCGCGCCGCGCCCACTCAATGCCCCGGCCGGGTGCTATCTCGCCGCCGACGTCTGGATCGCGATCACCCTCGTTCGGGAAGCGGATTTCGCCGCGATGTGCGCGGTCCTCGGCTTGGCGAATCTTGCCAGCGATCCGCGTTACGATTCGTACGAGAAGCGTGGCGATACCGTCGCCGATTTGATCCCGCTCGTGGCCGACGTCGTCAGATCCCGCGACGCCGATCATTGGATCGCCGCGATGACCGCCGCTGGTGTGATGTGCAATCGGGTGAACACGGTCACCGACTGGCTTGTCGACGAGCATGTCCTGGCGACCGACGCCGCGCCGATGCTCGCCCAGGACAGCGTCCGCGACGGCGCGGTGCCGGTGGTGCGCATGCCCGGCTTGCCGAAAGCGGCGATCGCCAATCTCGCGCTCGGCGCGCCGGTGATCGGCGAGCAGGGTCGAAAAATTCTCGCGGAATTTGGCACCGCGGGGGACGAGATCGACGCGTTGATCGCCGACGGCATCGTCGTCGTTCCCGACTAATTTCGCTAAAACCTTACTTGCCGCCCTAAGCTCCGCCGTTTACTAGAGACGGCTCCCACCACGAGACAAGGCGAAGACCATGCGAGACCTACACCTGCCCGGCCGCTCGGCCGTGCACGCACGCCACGCGATGGTGGCGACCTCCCATAGCGATGCCACCGTCGCCGCGCTCGATGTGCTGCGCGACGGCGGCAATGCGATCGACGCGGCGATTTGCGCCGCCGCCGTGCAAGCGGTGGTCGAGCCGCAATCGACTGGGATCGGCGGCGACATGTTCGCGCTCTATACCCCGGCCGGCACCGGCGAGGTGATCGCGATCAACGCGTCGGGGCGCGCGCCGGCAGCGGCGACCCTCGACTGGTACGTCGACAACGGCATCGACAAGATCGGCTTTCAATCGCCGCACGCGGTGACCGTGCCCGGCGCCATCGCCGGCTGGCAGAAGCTGTCGGATGACCATGGTAAGCTCGGATTGGCGCGCCTGCTGGCGCCGGCGATCGCCTTCGCGCGCGACGGTTACGTGATGCACGAAGTGGTCGCCTACGTCACCGCCCTGCAACGTGAAAAGCTTGCCGCGGACGCCAATGCCAGCGCGGTGTTTCTACCCGGCGGCGAGCCGGTGCCGATGGGCGCGCTTCATACCCAACCGCGGCTCGCGGATACGATGCAGGCGATCGCCGAGGGCGGGCGCGACGCGTTCTACACCGGGCCGATCGCGCAAGACATGGTGGCTTCGCTCAACGCCGTCGGCGGGCTGCATACGATCGACGATTTCGCCGCCGCCACCGCCGATTATGTCTCCCCGATCAAGACCGATTATCGCGGCCATACGATCTACGAATGTCCGCCCAACGGCCAAGGCATTATCGCCCTGCAGATGCTCAACATTCTGTCTGGCTTCGATCTCGCCAGTCTCGATCCGCTTGGCATCGAGCGCTTCCATCTCGAGGGCGAGGCCACCCGGCTCGCCTACCGCGACCGCGCCGGCCTGCTCGCCGACCCCGACCATGTCGAGGTGCCGGTCGAAACCATGCTGTCGCCGGCGTACGCGGAAAAGCTGCGCTCGCGGATCAGCCGCGACTCGGTGATCACCGACTTGCCGCCGCCGGGCGAGACCGCCCATCGCGACACCGTCTATATTTCGATCGTCGACAGTGACGGCAACGCGGTCTCGTTCATCAATTCGCTGTTCCAATCGTTCGGCACCGCGCTGATGAGCAAAGACAGCGGCGTGATGTTCCACAATCGCGGGTCGGGCTTCGTGATCGACCCGGCGCATCCCAACCGCATCGCGCCCGGCAAGCGGCCGCTGCACACGATCATTCCCGGCATGGTGATCGAGGGTGGCCGCGCGGCGATGCCGTTCGGCGTCATGGGCGGGCATTTCCAGCCCGTCGGCCACACCCATTTCCTCACCAACGTGTTCGATTTCGGCATGTCAGTGCAAGAGGCGCTCGATTGCCCGCGCGGCTTCGCCTACGAGGGCAAGTTCCAGCTCGAGCGCGGCGTGCCGCGAGCGACCGCGGACGGTCTGGCAAAGCTCGGCCACACTGTCGTCGAAGCCGGCGCGCCGCTCGGCGGTGGCCAAGCAGTGGCGATCAATCCGGAGACCGGCGTCCTTTCGGGCGGCTCCGACCCCCGCAAGGACGGCTGCGCGATGGGGTTCTAATACTGAGCTGCATTGAGTGAAACTCATTGCAGCTCGGCAAGCGCGACCGCGCGCCCGAGCTAATGCGAGGCAGGCTGCGTGGCGTTTGAACGCTCTTTAGCCACCCAATCTTGACCGCGCCAGATCGGCGCCTTTGACCAGCGCCTCGAGTTTGCCGCGGGCGATGTCGCGCGGTATGTATTTGAAGCCGCAGTCGGGGGCGGCGATGATCCGCTCCGGCGCGACGTGGGGATAGGCGCGTTCGATCCGCTGGGCGACGGTCTCCGGGGTTTCCACCGCCATGTCGTCGAGATTGATCACCCCAAGAATAATCGTCTTGCCGGGCAAGTCGCCAAGCGCCGACAGATCGAGGCTCGGTTGCGCGGTCTCGACGGAAATCTGATCGACCGTGCAGTCGGCGAGTTCGGCGAGGAAATAATAGTGGTCCGAGCGCTCCTTGATCATCGCCGCATACCCCATGCAGAGGTGGAGCGCGGTGGTCCCCGCGGTGCCGTCGAGCGCGCGATTGATCGCCGGCACCGCGTACGCCTTGGCATGGTCCGGGCGCGCCTGGACGAACGGCTCGTCGATCTGCACCACGTCGGCGCCGGCGGCGAACAGGTCGCGCACTTCCGCGTTGACCGCGTCGGCGTAGGCCATCGCGAGCGCCGCCGGATCCTGGTAAAAGGCGTCCTCGGCCTGCTCGGACAGGGTGAACGGGCCGGGCAGGGTGATTTTGATCCGGCGGTCGGTATGGGCGCGCAGGAATTCGACGTCGCGCACCCCAACCGCGTGTTTACGGCGGATCGGGCCCGCGACCAGCGGCACCGAATTCGGCGTGCCCTTGCGCGATATCGCCGTCCCGTCGCGTTCCGTATCGAGCCCTTCGAGCGCGGTGGCGAAGTGGTTCGAATAGCTCTCGCGGCGCATCTCGCCGTCGGTGATAATGTCGATGCCGATGTGTTCCATCTCGCGGATCGCCAGCACCGTCGCATCGTCCTGCGCTTGCTCGAGGAATTCCGGCTCGATCCGCCACAGGCCCTTGCGTCGCACCCGCGGCGGCGAGCCCGCGGCCAGCGCCTGGCGATCGATCAGCCAATCCGGCTGGGCGTGGCTGCCGACCACCGAGGTGGGAAGAAGTTTGCTGTTCTGCATCATGCTTTACGCTTATTTTCTGGATTGTCGGGGGCTGATTCTGCAAGACAGGGGCCATATTTACGCCGCTGGAGGCGGGAGAGCAATCGCCGGCGCGCCGGCGTTTCGACGATGACGGCTTGAAGTCGCGGCGCGGGTCGGTATGCTCGCGCCAAAATGAGACACCGCAAAAGCGGACTCACATTTCGGTCAGGGAGGAAGACATGACCATTCGGACATTCGCCGCGCGGCTTATGATCGCCGCGCCGCTCACCATCCTTGCCACCGCCGTTGCGGCGGAGGACCCCATTCGCATCGGCTTGATCGAGCCGTTTTCCGGGCCCATCGCCGCGGTCGGCCGCGACACCCTCGAAGGCTTCGAGTATTACGCCGGCATCGTCAACGATAATGGCGGCGTGCTCGGCGGCCGGATGATCGAAATCGTCCCGCTCGACAATGCGATGAACGCCGAGAAGACCACCCAGCAACTGCGCAAGGCGGTCGATGACGGCATTCGTTTCGTCAGCCAGGGCGTCGGCTCCAATCACGCGCTCAACATCATCAAGTTTATCGGCAAGCACAATCGCCGCAACGCCGACCAATCGATTTTGTTTCTCAATCATTCGGCGGTGACCACCGCGTTCACCAACGAGCTTTGTTCGTTCTGGCATGTTCGTTTCGACGCCAATGTCGATATGAAAGTCGCCGCCTTGGCGACCCAACTCGGCCAGGATCCCGACGTCAAAAAGCTCTACATGATCAATCAGAACTACGCCTACGGCCAGTCGTTCCAGGCGGCGGCGCAGGCGCTGCTTCCCAAACGCGCCCCCGATGTCGAGCTGGTCGGTGACGAACTTATCGTACCGTTCGGCAAAGTGCTCGATTTCACCCCCTATATCGCCAAGATCAAGGCGTCCGGCGCGGATACCGTGCTCACCGGCAATTGGGGCCCCGACCTGATCCGCTTCGTCAAGGCGGCGGCGGCGGCCGGCCTCGAGACGCCGTTCTACACCATCTATGGCGGCCTCCCGAGCTCGATCGCCGGCATCGGCGGCGCCGACGGCATGGCGGTCGGTCTCAAGCAGCTCACCGAGATGCACGAGAACGATCCCCGGTTCGACTCGGCGCCGGCGGATATCATGGCGATGAACGCCGGATGGACCGAATATTCCGGCAAGAGCCAATACGCCGACCGCATCGGCTGGACGGTGTTGATGTTCGCCATGGCGGTCGAGAAGGCCGGCAGCGACGATCCCAAGGCAGTCGCCGCCGCGTTCGAGGGCTTGGAATACGAAGGTGTCGGTGGCACGGTGAGAATCCGCGCCTCGGATCATCAAGCCATCTTCCCGTTGGTGATCAGCTCGATGACCGACCAGTACGAGAAACCGTTCCTCTACAACAACGAAAGCTTCGGCGTGGCGTGGCAGACCGACGCCTGGATTTCGGCGGAAGACTTGGAACTTCCCACCACCTGTGACATGAAGCGCCCGGAATAGGCGAAACCGGTGTGCCGGTCGTGACCGCCGAGGTCACGACCGGCGCCGGATCTTCGCGGCAATAAGCCACATACGGCTCGGAGGAGCGGCTTGGATACCTTGATCTTCGCCCTGTTCAACGGGGTGCTCTACGGCATGCTGCTGTTCATGCTGGCCAGCGGCCTGACGCTGATCTTCAGCATGATGGGCGTGCTCAATTTCGCTCATGCCAGTTTCTTCATGCTGGGCGCCTATTTTGCCTATTCGATCAGTAGTTTTGTCGGTTTTTGGCCGGCGCTGGTGCTCGCGCCGATCGTCGTCGGCGTCATCGGCGCGCTTGTCGAACGCTATGGTCTGCGACCGGTGCACGGCTATGGCCATGTTGCCGAGTTGTTGTTCACCTTTGGCATTTTCTACGTCATCGAGGAAGTGGTGCAGATGGTCTGGGGCCGGGTCGACGTGCCTTACGAAATCCCCAGCGAGCTCAAGTTCACCTTATTTACCTGGCTGGGGCTCGATTATTCCGCCTATCGGGTGTTCCAGTTGGTGGTTTCGGTGGGCATTTTCGTCGCCCTCTTCGCGCTGCTGGCGAAGACCCGCATCGGTTTGATCATCCGCGCCGCGGTGTCCGATCCGATCCACGTCGCCACCCTCGGCCACGATGTGCCGACGATCTTCATGTGGACATTCGGTTTCGGCTGCGCGTTGGCCGGGCTCGCCGGAGTGATCGGCGGCAATGTGCTCGGCACCAATCCGGCGATGGCGCTGTTGCTCGGGCCGATCGTCTTCGTGGTGATCGTCATCGGCGGTCTCGGCTCGCTCGGCGGCGCACTGATCGGCGCGCTGCTGATCGGCATCATTCAGAACCTCGCGATCACCTACGACTTCGGCCTCAACGCCGCCCTGCTCGCGGTCGGGATCGAGGTCGACGCCCAGGGCATGTTCCGCGATTTCGCACGCATTACCACCGCGCAGATCTCGCCGATCCTACCGTATCTGCTGCTGGTCTTGATGTTGATCCTGCGGCCGCGCGGCATGTTCGGGACCCGTGACGTATGATCATTCTCAAAAATTACGGCATCTGGGTGTTCGGAGCGTTGGTGCTCTTGATCATGCCGCATATCTTCGATTCAAGCTTCGCGCTCAATCTGCTGAGCCAAATGGGCGTGCTGATCATCTTTTCGTTGGCCTACAATATGTTGCTCGGCCAAGGCGGTATGCTGTCGTTCGGTCACGCGATCTATTTCGGGCTCGCCGGCTATTTCACCATCCACTATCTGAATTTCGTCTACGACGATGTCGTCCCTTACATCCCGCTCACCTTCTTCCCGCTCATCGGCGGCCTGGTCGGGCTTTTCATCGGCACCCTGATCGGCTACGTGTCGACGCGGCGCGCCGGCACCACCTTCGCGATGATCTCGCTCGGCTTCGGTGAAATGGTGACCGCGCTCACCCTGATCCTGGTCGCGGTGTTCAATGGCGAGGATGGCATTCAGACCGACCGCTATGTCGGGCCGGAGACCCTCGGCATCACCTACATTCCCAATATCGAGGTCTATTATCTCATCGCCGGGTGGGTGCTGGTCTCCACCGCGGCGATGTACGCGTTGACCAAGACGCCGTTCGGACGCATGTCGAACGCGGTCCGCGACAATCCCGAGCGCACCGAATTCGTCGGCTATTCCAGCCAACGCATTCGCTGGCTCGCGTTCGCGCTGTCGTCGTTCTTCGCCGGGCTCGCCGGCTCCTTGCACGCGATCAATTTCGAGTTTATCGGCTTCGAGACAGTCAGCGCGATCCAGTCCGGCGGGGTGCTGTTCATGGCCTATATCGGCGGCATCGGACATTTCGGCGGACCGATCATCGGCGCCATCCTCATCGTCTTTCTCCAGGGCACGCTCACCTCGATTACCGAGGCCTGGGTGCTCTATCTCGGCATCCTGTTCGTCGCGGTGATCATGTTCTTCCCCGGCGGTCTCGCCGGCCTGATCCTCATGCATCAGCCGATCTGGCGGGTCGATCCCCGGCTCTTGGTGCCGCTGCTGATGCCGTACGTGCTCTTCGTCGGATCGCTGGTCGTCGCCTTGATCGGCCTCATCGGCTTGATCGAGATCCTCTATTTCCAGACCTCGCGCCTCGGCGCCGCCTCGGTGTTGACCTTGTTCGGCCAACCCGTCGATCCGGCCAGCCCGGTCCCGTGGTTGATCTTCGGCGCGATTGCCGTCGCCGGTATTTTCGCGGTCCGCAAGACCTTCCCGCAAGCGTCCAGCGCCTGGAACGACGCGATCAACAAAATGCGGGCGAGGGTCGGCTGATGGCGGCGGCACTCGAACTCCACGGCGTTCACAAGAGCTTCGGCAAGACAGAGATCATTCGCGGTATCGATCTCGCGATCGAGGAGGGCGAGCGTCACGCGATCATCGGCCCCAACGGCGCCGGCAAATCGACGCTCTACAATCTGATCAGCGGCCGCTTCCCGACCACCAGCGGCCGCATCAGCTTGCGCGGCGAGGACGTCACCGGACGCGCGGCTTACGATATCAACCGCGCCGGTCTGTGCCGCAGCTTCCAGGTGACCAATCTCTTCCACCGCATGAGCGTGCTCGACAATGTGCGCTGCGGAACGTTGTTTGCGCTCGGCCACAAATACGCCTTCTGGAAGTTCGTCAGTCGTTGCAAGGGCGTGGCCGAACGCACCGACGAGATCCTCGATCAGATCGGCTTGGCGGCCAAACGCGACTGGCCCGCCGGCATGTTGTCCTATGCCGACCAGCGCGCGCTGGAGCTCGGCGTGACCATCGCCGGCGGCGGCGACGTGATCCTGCTCGACGAGCCCACCGCCGGCATGAACCACGGCGAGATCGCCAACGCGGTCGCGCTCATTCGCAAAATATCCGCCGGCAAGACCCTGGTCGTCGTCGAGCACGACATGGGCGTGGTGTTCGATATCGCCGATCGCATATCGGTTTTGGTCTATGGCGAAATCATCGCCTCGGGCACGCCGGAGGAAATTCGCAACAACGCCGACGTGAAAGAAGCCTATCTCGGCACGGAGGCGGGCTGATGCTCGATGTTCAAGACCTGCATGCCTATTACGGCAAGAGCCACATTCTCCAAGGCATCAATTTTCGCATTGGCGAGGGCGAAATCGTCAGCCTGCTCGGGCGCAACGGCGTCGGCCGCTCGACCACCCTCAAGGCGATCATGGGCGAAGTGCCGCCGCGGGGCTCGATCCTGTTTCGCGGCAAGCAGATCGCCGGCCGCAAAATGCACGAAATCGCCCGCGCCGGCATCGGCTACGTGCCCGAGAACCGCAACATCTTCCCCACCCTCACGGTGCGCCAGAATCTGATCCTCGGGATCAAGGATTTGCGCGCCAAGGGCCGCTGGTCGATCGACGACATGTTCGACATGTTCCCCAACCTGCGCGAACGCGCCGACGTCCTGGGCTCGGTGATCTCCGGCGGCGAGCAACAGATGCTGTCGATGTGCCGCACCCTGATGGGCGATCCCGACCTGGTGATGATCGACGAGCCCACCGAGGGCCTGGCGCCCAAGATCGTCGAGCAAGTCAGCAACCTGCTCACCGAAATCGCCAACCGCGGCATCTCCATCCTGCTGGTCGAACAAAAGCTCGGCATCGCCCTGAAGATCTCGCACCGGCTCTACGTCATGGGCCACGGCGAGATCGTCTTCGAAGGCACGGTCGACGAATTCACCGCCAACGACCAGGTCCGCGAGGAGTGGCTCGAGGTTTAGCGCGAGCGCCGGCGCGGCCTCGGCGCGGTGGCGGTTTGCCGCCCACCAGCGCTTCAAGTGACGTCCACTTTCTGAAGAATCTTGCCCGCTGTCGATGGTAGTGCGGACCCGGCAGGAGTCGACCGCTGACAGCCGCTTGTTACCCCACGCAGACATGGCGAGCTATTAGAGTCTTTCTGGGTTTAATTGAAGCAGATTGATGGGCCAAATTGGTTTTTCGAGTAGGCGCGGCGCGACGGGCGATGTGGGTGCATCGGCCGAGCGTCGCAACGCACCCGAAAAGCCAAGTTGGCCTACCGAAGGCCGCGGGAACGCGGTCAAACCGATTCAAACTAAGCCTGAACTGCTCTAGTTCCGGACACAGATCCTACTTGGTCTTGAAGCGTGCTGATTACCCTCAACCCACCCCTTCCAAGAACTCGACAACGTGATCATGACGCCGCCCGCCGCGGCTTGGGTCTGACCTGCGCCCCAAGGCCCCCGCATTCATAAGGAGAGTCCTGTTTCTGCATAGCGCATTGTTGATGGGTTGGCACGCGCGCCGTGCGTGGAGCCCTCAAGTCGCTCAAGCGCGCGGCGCGCATTTGCGGGCGTGTCTCC
>JAKZSU010000055.1:0-6905 GCA_047517485.1 Alphaproteobacteria bacterium | reverse complement strand
CAGGCTCGTGGCCTGCTTTTCTTCCGACTGCTCCAGCAGGCGGTGCAGCACGAGCCGGTCCCCTACAAGGGCCTAGTCGGCGGTCATCGCAGCCTCGGAAACCAAATGTAGGGGATACGAGAGAGAAGTGGATACCCAGTTAAATTTATTCGCCGGGGCCGTTGTTGAAGTGACCCATCTGGTTGTACCACTTCGGTAAAAACGTGATCGAATTGGGCGTCAGGTTCTGTTTCTTGAAGGTGTCCAGGCTGCCGACGACCTCTAGGGCCTGCAGATCCACCACGGTGATCGAGCCGTCGCTGATGCCGGGAATATTGAGTAACGAATTCTGCACGAACGCGGTCTTGCCGTCGGGCGTGATCGCGACGTGATGCGCCCCCGCCGCGGCGGGTAATATCTTCAGCAACTTGGGTACCAACGGGCCGTCGCTGATATCGAAGATCAGCAGGTTGCCCGGTTGTGCGGCGGTGACATATAGCCGGTCAACCGCCTTGTTGAAGTAGATCTCGAGCGGCATGTTCACCCCATTGGTATCGAAATCGAACACCGTGTGCATGGCGAAGGTCTTGGTCACCGGATTCCATACCGCGGCGCCCAGGGTGTCTTCCAACATGTTGGTGACATAAGCGACCGGTGGGTCGCTATGCGGCACGAACAACACTTCCACCGGCGCGGAGCCTTTCGAGTCGGAGATCTCGACGCTGCCGAGATAGGTCCCCGTGCTCGCCTCGATGACTTCGAGCGTGTAGCCCGCGCCGCTCATGTCGGGCGCCACGCAGCTGGTCACCAGAATGCGGTCGATTCCTTCGTGAAGGCCGATACCGTGCGGGTAGGAACCCGGCATGGTGATCGTTTTGACCGCGACATCGACCACCGCGTCGCCGACGATCACGTTCTGCGAGCCCATGCAGGTGAGGTACCAGGTCGCATTATCGTCGGACAGGATGAGGTCTTCCTGCACCTTGCATCCCGGTGTCGGAATCGGTTTCAGACGGTAGGGAAACACCGTCAAGTCGATGACGTGCATGACCTCTTGGGCCAGCGCCGTCACATAGACCTTGGTGAGATCCTTGTTATAAAAAATGTGGTGGGAAACGAGGTCCGGCGACAGCGGGATATCGATCAGGATCTTGCCGTAATCCGCCGAGGACTGATCGAGCTCGATGATCGCGATCCCTTCGCGGCGCTGGTCCGGGCGGGACTGCAAGGCCAGCGATTCGAGCGAGTCCTCCGCCTTGGTCTCGTAATTCAGGATGGCGAGCATCTCGGCGCGCACTGTCGAGGCGATGCCGCCGGCGAGCATAAACGCGCAAAGTATCATGGCGCCAAATTTGTGTGGCATGATCCAACCTCCCGATTTTACTTGTCCGTCGATGTGGCGGCGCGCCATCATAACATGTCGGCGGCGGCGATGATGCGCGAACGCGCTCGACAAATCCTCTGTCTCACGTATCCTTGCGTCAGTGGCACGGGGAGGGGATTCGGCGCCGCTTCGGGATTGACGGCACTGCCCGGATAGGCGCTCTCAAGTGGGCAAGAGAACACATGCACCGTTCGAAGGAAGTCATACGGCCGAAGACCAGGATCCGGGTCGAGCTGCAGAAGGACGACGGATCGCAAATGATTGGCCATGTGTTCGTTGGCGGGCAGGAACGAGTCCTGGATCTGCTCAACGGCATCGAGCGGTTTATCCCGTTCGAGCACGAGGATGGCCGTTACGTCATGATCAACAAAGAGGCGATCGCCTACGTGTGGCCCGAAGACACCCAATGGATGACCGACACCTATACCCCGGCGCCGGGCGATCTGGTGCACGATCGGCGGCGGTCCTAATGCGCGGCGAGAGGCGCAACCCCAATTAGAACAGCCGCGAACCTGACCTGCAAACCGCGCCGCGAAGTTATTTTCGCGGTTTTCGCGATATTCACCCTGAGCGCGGTCGATGCCGGCGCCGATCATGTCGATGCCGAGGCGGCGTTCCAGCGCGGCGATTACGCGGTCGCTCGCGAAGGCTTCCTCGAAGCGGCGGAAGCCGGATCGACCGACGCCCGGTTCAGCCTCGGCTTCATGCTCGAGAACGGCCAAGGCGGGGTGTCCGACCCGGTCACCGCCATGCACTGGTATGGTTTGGCGGCGGAACAAGGGCACGCTTCGGCGCAGTATAATCTGGCGCGCCTGTTGTTGGCGGGGGTCGGAGGCGAGCGCGATGTGCCCGAAGCGATTCGCTGGATGGGGCTTGCCGCGGTGCAAGGCGACATCGACGCCCAATTCAGTCTCGGCCGAATCTTTCAGGCCGGGACCGATGTGCCGCGCAATGCCATGGAGGCCGTCGGCTGGTATCGCATGGCGGCCGATCGCGGTGATGCCGAGGCGCAAACCAACTTAGGCCACATGTTACGGTCGGGAAGCGACGAAGTTCGACCGAACCCGAAGGGGGCGCTGCATTACTATCGCCTCGCCGCTGAACAGGGCGTGGTCGTCGCGCAATATCACCTGGCGATGCTCTACGATAGCGGCGACGGTTTGCCGCGCCAGCCGGTCGATGCCTTGACCTGGTACCTGGTCGCCGCCGAGGCGGGCCATATCGAGGCCGCGGTGTCCGCCGCCCGCCTGCTGAGTTACGGCGATGGCGTGCCGGCGGATCCCGCCGAGGCGCGGCGCTGGTATCAAGTGGCGGTGGACCGCAATCACAACGTGGCGCAGAATGCGCTCGGGCAACTTTATGAAGATGGTCTCGGCGGATCCCGGGACTTCGCGATCGCCTTGATGTGGTATCGCCGCGCCGCGGACATGGGCAATCTCGATGCCACCGCCAACATCGGGCTGCTCTATTATCTCGGCAATGGGGTAACCCAGGATTATGCCGCGGCGATGCGCTATTTCACCCGCGCCGCGAAGGCCGGTCACGTGGCCGCGCAATACAACGTTGGCAGCATGTACGAGCATGGCGAGGGCATATTGCAGAGCGACGTCGAGGCGGTGCATTGGTATCGCTTGGCCGCGAAAGCCGGCGATCCGGACGCGCGAACCGCGCTGGCGATGTTGACCTTGAGCGGCCGGGGAGTCGAGCAGGATCCCGCCGCCGCTAAATTCTTGCTCGAACTCGCGGCCGGCCAGGGCTCGGTGGAAGCGCAATATCGTTTGGCGATGATGCACTTGAACGGCGAAGTCGGGCGCCATGACGCGGGCAGCGCCGCGCATTGGTTTCGCGAGGCGGCTCGCCAAGGCGACCGCGACGCCCAACTCCACCTGGCCGGCTTGCTCGAAGCCGGCAACGGGATCGCCGCCGATCAGCAGAAAGCGCTCGATTGGTATCGCCGTGCCGCCGAAGCTGGCCAACCGGTGGCCCAGCATCGCCTCGGCCATGCCTATCGTTTGGGCGAACTGGGCGAAGCCGACCCAGCCACCGCGTTGTCCTGGTATCAAGCGTCCGCCGATCAGGGCTACGCCGCGGCCAAATCCGCCGTCGGCTCGTATTATCTCGAAGGATCGGTGGTCGAGCGCGACGCCGCCGCCGCGGCGCGCTGGTTCGGGCTCGCCGCCGAGCAAGGCGAGTCGATCGGCCAGTACCATCTCGGCATCCTCCACGCCAACGGCCAAGGCGTCGCCCAGGACGATGTGCTGGCCATGATGTGGCTGCGCCTCGCCGCCGAACAAGGCAACGCGGTCGCCGAACGCGACGCGCTGCGCTTGGCCGAGGACATGTCGTCCAGCCAAATCGAGAACGCGGAAAAACTGATGGACGCCCGGCGGCGGGATCGCTAGAGCATTTTCCGACCTAATGGGGTCGGTTTGACCGCGCTCCCGCGGCCGCCGGTGGGACAACTTGCCATTTCGCGCAGCTGGCGACGCTCGGACGATGCGCCGCATCGCCCGTCGCGCCGCGCCACCTCAAAAAGGCAATTTGTCCCATCAAACCGATCCCATTAGGTCGGAAAGTGCGCTAGCCACTCGCACCCTAAATCCGCTGATATTTATCGGCAAATTTCGTGAGTATGGCGTTGATTTGCTCGAGATCGAGTGGCTTCGTGGCGAGAGCCTCGAAGCCAGCGATACGGCAGCGCTCCGCCGCCTTCTCCGTGGCGTCCGCGGTGATCGCGACAACCGGGATAGCCCGGGCCGGCTCGATAGCGCGGAGGATTTCCAAGGCCTCGAATCCACTCATGCCGGGCAATCCCAGGTCCATCAGGACAATGTCGGGCAGCAGCGCCTTGGCGAGTTCGATGCCGCGCTCCGCCGTCTCGGCTTGGATCAACAATACATTGGGAAGGCGGTTAAGAAACGCCGCCATTACCGCCATGTTGGCGGCATTGTCCTCGACGTACAACACTTTGAGTTCACGCGGCTCGAACGATTCGCCGACCGCGTTCGCGCCGTCCCCGGCATCGCGGCCGCCCAACAATCCGGTCTTCGGCGACTCTGGCGTTGCGATCGGCAAGTCGACCCAGAATGTACTGCCCACGCCTTCGACCGAGTTAAAATCGATGGCCCCGCCCATCGCCTCGACAAGTTGCTTGGCGATGGTGAGCCCAATTCCCGTGCCCTCGATATCGGAGGTCTCATTGCCGAGACGGTCGAACGGTTCGAACAGTCGCGGTTGATCGGCCTCGCGAATGCCCGGTCCGGTATCGCTAACCTCGACGCGCAACATGGCGTTTGCCACCTTTCGACAGGCGACTGTCACGGCGCCGCCGGGCTTGTTGTATTTTATCGCGTTGGTGATCAAGTTCAGCAGGACCTGACACAATCGCCTGCGATCGGCCAGAATTTGCGGTCGGGTCTCTTCGTCACGCTCTAGATTGATCGTTACACCGTACGTCTCGTCCAACGCGCCGACTAAATCCAGAGTCTCGTTGAGCACATCGTGGAGGTCCAAGTGCTCCAGAGAAATTTCCAACGTACCCGACTCGATACGCGACAGTTCGAGCACATCGCTGATCAGCGACAACAGGTGGCGGGCGCCGGCGAGGATATGGTCGACCGCCTGGCGTTGAGTGACGTTGAGCGGATTTTTCTTATCAGCCGTCAGCAATTGACCGAAACCGAGCACCGCATTCAACGGCGTGCGTAACTCGTGACTCATCGAGGACAGGAAGGCGGATTTCGCTTGGTTCGCCGCTTCGGCCTGGTCCCTGGTGTGGCGCAAGACCTCCTCGACGTGCTTGAGTTTAGTAATGTCGATGGCCACCGTCAGGATCGCCGACATCTGCTCGTCGGTATCGCGCAAGGGAATCTTGTTCACCAACCGATGCTCGGTCTTACCGTTCACAAGGGTAAAAGATTCCTCATAAAGCAGGTGCGCTTCATTGGACCTCAGCACCTCACGCTCCTGCGTGGTTTGCACCGCCGTGTAGCGTCGGTCCTCATGCGGCGATAGCCCGCGACGGGGAAACGCGTCCCGACGCTTGCCAATCGCCTGTTCGGCCGTGCAACCCAACTCCTCGGCCTGCATGCGGTTGATCATGAGAAACCGCAAGTCACGATCCTTGACCGAGATGATCGCCGGGATGGCATCGACCACTGCCTGCAGCCGATTCATTTGCCCGGCTAGCAAATCCTCCACCCGTCTCTGTTCGGTGATGTTGCTCGCGGTACCCCGATAGCCCACGAACTTTCCGTCGGATGCGAACACCGGCTGGCCGTTGACGCGAATAACCCGGACCGAGCCATCGGGAACTTCGATCGAAAATTCGAAATTCTTGAACGGTAAACGCGCATCGAGATCGGCCCTGTGCGCGCGCCACTTTTCGTCGTCCTTGTCGTTGGATAGCCGCCTGTCGAAACGCGTCGTACCCAAGTTTCGACTGCGCGGATTTGGGTCGATGTCATCGGCGTAGGGAGAAAAATACGTGAAGCGGTGTTGATCGTCGGTTTCCCACAGCCAGTCCGATCCCGTTTCGGCGAACTGCTTGTACCTCGCTTCGCTCTGCCGCAGCGAGAGCATTGATTCGTGGCGATCGGTGACATCGAGGCACGTCATCTGGATCGCCGGTACGCCGTGCCAAGCAGTGACGTTGACTCGGATTTCCAGCCATATAATGCGGCCGTCGCGGCGCAAAGCTTGATACTCGTAAGTCTCCGGCGCGGGGTCGCCGCGATAGCGTCGCTGCCGGTACGACAGCATGCGCTCTCGCTCCGACGGAGCGACAAAGGCGTCCACCGACACCATCGCCAGCACCTCATCCGGGTCGGCATATCCCAGGATATCGGCGAACGCCTGGTTGGCGTAGACCGGCTGATCATTGCTGTGAATAACCACGCCGAGGGTCAAGTTCTCGACGAGACCGCGGAATCCATCCTCGGTGGTAGATTCGTTTTTTGCTAAAGTATCTCGACTGGCTGTCACGATTGGGTGCTTAAAGTATCGTCAAATCTGCTCAAGGATCAGGGAATAGCTCAGACCCGCCAAAACGGCGGTCGCGAATCCAATTAACGCCGCGAACATCACCGTCGATTTAAGGGCTTCCAACCAATACATTTTCCTATTCCTTCCGTCGGCCGAACACCGCGACCACGAATATTGAATTTGTCTAAAAGCCACACAATCCAGGTCATTAACAGATGATCATGCCCACCGCATGATGCATATGCACTAAATAGCCCGATCACTGCATGGTGTCGGGAAAACCTGTAAATAGATTCCATCCACTAGGACCCTGTTTAGACAACGGGGCGTTGGTTTGATGGGCAATTTCCGCTTGGCCAATCGCAAATGACCCGTCCATCGGTCCGGCATTCAAAAATATTCGAATTGGGAGTATGCTTGCTGAGTCGGACCCGATTTCCTTGGACACAGAATTGGCTTAATCGAAGTGTCCAAGGAGGACCGGAACATGACCGATAATTTTGAGAAGAAAGTTGCTGTTGATGGGCCTGTGGTAAATGCGGGCGAGCTTGGCTCGTCC
>JAKZSU010000054.1:0-3735 GCA_047517485.1 Alphaproteobacteria bacterium | reverse complement strand
GTCAACGCGCGCCATGCCGCGCGTATCCGTCGGCAAAAGCGGCCCAATCCGAGCCCATTGCGCATCCGAAAACCAAAAGAAATCCGACATTTCCATCGCCTCCTCGCTGGAAACAATGAATCATGCCAGCCCCGCTTTGGGAATCCCCTTAATGGGTCCAGGCCCTAGCACCGATACAAGAAGGATTTGGCGAACACCCCATGACAGCGATCTCGAAATTTCTCTTCAGCAACGATTTCGCGGACCCGACCGCCGAGCGCGCGCGCAAAGTCGAGGAAGAGCCGGAAATCGAGGTGCCGGTGTTCAGCGAGGACGATGTCGTCGCGGCCCGCGAACATGGCTACGACGCCGGCATCGCGGCGGGGAAAGCCCAGGCCACCGCCAGCATCGAGCGGCAAATCGAAGAGCTGCTGTCCGACATCACCGAACAGTTCTGCACGTTCACCGCGATCATCGAAAAGCAGCACGTGTTGCTGGCTCAGGATATCGCCACGCTGGCCGGCGCGATCGCCGACAAGATAATCGGCCAGCAGACCAGCGAACAACGTGCCGAGCTGATCTACGCCATGGTGCAGACCAGTCTCTCGAGGCTCTATCAATCGCCGGAGGTCACGATGCAAGTGGCGGCCGAGCTGGCGGAGAATTTGAAAACCCGTTTCGCGGCCAGCGACCTCGCGATCACGGTGAAAATTTTCGCCGAGGAAGGCCTGACCGGTACCGACTTTCGCCTCGCCTGGAACGGTGGCGGCGGCGAACGCATCGAGGCCGATATCTGGCGCGAGGTCGAAGATCTTTTGCACCGTCACATGGATATTCCGCCCCCCGCCGAGGTCACCGATGGTGACGCCGAGACGGATGAACCGCCGACCGAAGACTCGGCGTTGGTGGAGCCGGCATCCGAAAATTCGGGCGAGCGCGAAGCGCCCGATATCGATCAACCAAGTTCAGGGGCCGATGAAGCCCCCGCGCTTCAGGAGTAGATGATGGCTGACAGCGACGATCTCGCCTTGGAAGAAATCGGCGATGCGCCGCCCGCCCCCGTGCAAGAGGGCGACGACGCCGCGGCGTTCGGCCAAATCCCTAAAAGCGCCGCCGATCTCGAGGCGATATTCGATATCCCGGTTCAAGTTTCGGCGGTGCTCGGCAAAGCGACGATGCAAGTCAGCCAACTGCTCCGACTGGGCAAGGGCGCGGTTGTCGAGCTCGACCGCAAGGTCGGCGAGGCGATCGATATCTATGTCAACAACCGTCTGGTCGCGCGCGGCGAGGTCGTCGTCGTCGAGGATCGACTCGGCGTGACCATGACCGAAATCATCAAGACCGAGAAATTCTGACCGCATATCTAGCCGGGCCCGGCACCGCCGTGCCCGCACCCACCACGCATCGTTCACTGGAGAGCAGACGATATGGATATCGCGACATTACTGGGAATGCTGATCGGATTCGGTTTGGTCGTCGCGGCGATCGCGACCGGCGGCTCGATCATGGCGTTTGTCGATGTCCCTTCAGTCCTGATCGTGATCGGCGGCACCTTCGCGATCACCATGGTCAGTTTTTCGCTCGGCGAGATCATCAAGGGCCAGGGGTTGATGCTCAAAGCCGTGTTCAACAAGGGCGCCGATCCGGCCGCGGCGGCGCTGCAGATTCTTGAATTGGCCGACACGGCGCGCAAAAACGGCGTCCTGGGCATGCAGGAAAGTCTCAAGGATCTTGACGACGTTCCGTTTCTGCAAAAAGGCCTCGCGCTGGTCGTCGATGGTACACCGGGCGACGAAGTCGAACGCATGATGAGCCAAGAAATCAAGGGCATGAAGGGGCGCCATGAACGCGCCGTGGGCATCCTCCGCCAAGCCGCGACGGTGTCGCCGGCGATGGGCCTTATCGGCACCCTGATCGGCCTGGTTCAGATGCTGGGAAATCTCGATGACCCCGACGCGATCGGCCCGTCCATGGCGGTGGCCCTTTTGACCACGCTCTACGGTGCGATCATGGCCAACATGGTGTTCTCCCCCCTGGCCGGAAAGTTGGAGCGCAATTCGGAAGAGGAATCGGCCTTGATGAATGTGTTCACCATGGGCGCGGGATCGATCGGCCGTCAGGAAAATCCCCGCCGTCTGGAAAATTTACTCAATACCCAGCTCGCGCCCGCGAAGCGCGTGCAATATTTCGATTAATTCAGACAACAGCTATTCGATGAAGAGCCGGAAAGGACATATGCCATGCGATTACTGATAATTGGATCTTTAGCGGGACAACTCGGCGCAGCCTGCAAGATCGCGGTGTCGCACGGCGCCAAGGTCGTCCAGTCCGACGATATCGATCAAGCGCTCAATGTCCTCCGTGCCGGAACCGGCGGCGGCGCGGATCTGGTCATGATCGAGGTATCGCTCGACGTTCGGCAATTGGTTACCAGCTTGGCCGCGGAACATATGAGTGTCCCGGTGGTGGCGTGCGGAACCGCATCCGATAGCCGCGCCGCGGTGGCCGCGATCAAGGCCGGCGCGCGCGAGTACATCCCGTTGCCGCCGGACCCCGAGCTGATCGCCGCGGTTCTCGAGGCGGTGACCGAGGACCACCACCGGATCGTTTTCGAGGATCCGGCGATGAAAGACCTGCTCACGATGGGCGAGCGGATCGCCAAGTCGGATGCCAGTATTCTGATCACCGGCGGGTCGGGCACCGGCAAGGAAATGCTGGCGCGGCACATCCATGCGCGCAGCCGTCGATCCAGCAATCCGTTTGTCTCGGTGAACTGCGCCGCGATCCCGGAATCGCTCCTGGAATCCGAACTGTTCGGCCATGAGAAAGGCGCCTTTACCGGCGCCGTCGCACGGCGCATCGGCAAATTCGAGTCCGCCGACTCGGGCACCTTGCTGCTCGACGAAATCGGCGAAATGGACGTCAAATTACAAGCCAAGCTGCTGCGCGTTCTCCAGGAGCGCGAAATCGACCGGGTCGGTGGATCGCGCCCGGTGAAAATCGATATCTGCCTACTGGCAACCACCAACCGTTCGTTACAAGACGAAGTCGCCTCCGGGCATTTTCGCGAAGATCTCTATTTCCGAATCAATGTGGTGACGTTGAGGGTTCCGGCTCTCCGCGAACGGCCGAAAGACGTCCTTGTCTTGGCTAACCACTTCATATCCAAGTACTCCGACTCAAACGATATTTCAGTGAAACCGCTGAGCAAGGACGCGGAAAACGAACTGCGCCGCTACGACTGGCCCGGCAATGTCCGCGAACTGGAGAACAACATGCATCGGGCGGTGCTGCTGGCGACCGGCGAGGAAATCGTCCCGGATGACATCATGTTCGGACAAGACGGCCTGCGCGCCGCCTCTGGTGGACAAGCGAACGGCGAGGCCGCCACCGCCGGACAAGGCCAGCTGGTGGGTCGGACCGTCGCCGATGTCGAGCGTGATTTGATTATCGACACCGTCCAGCATTGCCTCGGCAATCGCACCCATGCGGCGAATATTCTCGGGATCTCGATCCGAACCCTGCGTAATAAATTGAAGCTCTATGATTCCGAAGGGGTCGCGGTGCCGCCGACCACGGTCGACGTTCGCATGGCGGAAGCGTGAGCGAGGTTTATCAGCCCGTTGAAAAAGGCGCTATTGACCGGGTTTCACTCGACGGCGAAACATAACGCGACGAAGGCGGTTTCGCCATCCTCCGAGACGATGAGGACCATCTGAGCGACCAGAACGGCTCCAGCTGGCGCAATAAGCACGC
>JAKZSU010000053.1:0-3997 GCA_047517485.1 Alphaproteobacteria bacterium | reverse complement strand
TGATCCCGTGATTGCGGCAAACCTCCGCCGTCCTCATGCCGCGCTCCTGCTCCGCCAGAATCGCGATGATCTGTTCGGCCGTGAACCGTGATTGCCTCATGTCCGTCTCCTCTGTGACGGACTCTCCTATCAGATGAGGGTACTTTTGGGGCTCAGGTCATTCGCCGCCGCGGAAATCGGCCAAGACGTCATCGAGATGATGTTGTCTAGTATCGACGCGGAGATTGGCGATATCGGTGTCGTTTTGGGACATACAGGCAATCTTCCTTGAATTCCCCGCCCGGGATTTCGTGACCGAAGGCAAAATGATCCAGGCCTGCGTCGCGGGCAGTGACGTCCGTCACATGCGATCGCCTTGATTCGGTGACCGGAGTCACACTTACGGTCGGGTCATCGCTGGAGTCCAGGGTTTGTGCGGTTTTCAGACGCTCCGGTTGATTTGCGACCGCAGCGGTGAAACCATGCCCAGGTGTCGGCATCAGGCCGGCTCCGTATCATGATGGAGGGACGATCATGGCCGATTTCGCGAGTTACGGGGACAAGCGCCTGTCGCTGAACGCGACGCTGGGATTCTTGATCGGTATTGTCTCGGTGGGGGCGTTGTTCGCCGCCGCGTTTGGCTACCGCGAGGGCATGTGGGATTACCCCTTCGCGCTGCTGACGATCATGAAATACACCACTTACGCGGCGCTGGGCGGGGTTGTTATCTCGCTGATCGGGCTCGGCGCGGTATTGCCCGGCGGCAGCCGGCGCGGCTGGCTGATCGCCCTGCTCGGATTGATCGCCAGCGGTGGCGCGTCCGGCTATGTGTTGCAGCAATATTATATCGTCAAGACGGTGCCGTTCATTCACGACATCTCGACGGACACCGACAATCCGCCGGAATTCGTCGCCGTGTTGCCGATCCGCGAGAGCTATGGCGCGGCCCGCGGCGAGCCGATGAACCCGATCGATTATACGCCGGCGGTGGCGCTGCAACAGCGCGCCGGATATCCCGATCTCGGCCCCCTCGAGGTACCGGCCGACGCCGCCGATGTGCTCGAGAAAGCCGAGGCCCTGGCGGAGGCGATGGAATGGGAAATCGTCGCCGTCGATGCCGCCGCCGGGCGTCTGGAAGCCACCGCGACCAGCCGCTGGTTCCGCTTCAAGGACGATATCGTGGTGCGTCTGACGACGACCGGCGCGGGGACGCGCATCGATGTGCGCAGCGTAAGCCGGGTCGGACGATCGGACGTCGGCCAGAACGCGGCGCGGATCAAGGAGTTCCTCACCGCGCTCGAAACCGCGACCAGCTGAGATTAACCCTCGAGCGGCGCGGCGGCGGTGGCGAGCCACGCCGTGACGTCGGCGTCGAGGTGCGGGCTCAATTTTTCTTGTACCGTCGCGTGATAGGCGTCGAGCCAGGCCACTTCCGGCGCGGTGAGGAGAGATATATCGATAGCCGCGCGATCGATCGGCGCCAGCGTCAGGGTGGCGAAGCCGAGGAGATCGCGTTCGCCGCCCGCTGGCCGCGCCAGCGCGACGACCTCGACCAGATTTTCGATGCGGATGCCGTATTCGCCGGCCTTGTAGTAGCCCGGCTCGTTGGAGACGATCATGCCGGGCTGCAGTGGGGTGCCCAGCGGTCCCTTGGAAATCCGGTGGGGACCTTCGTGGACTCCGAGATAGCTGCCGACCCCATGTCCGGTGCCGTGGTCATAATCGAGCCCGGCCTGCCACAGCGCGTGGCGGGCCAGGGTATCGAGCTGGCCGCCGCTGGTGCCGGTGGGGAAACGCGCGGTGGCGATGGCGATATGGCCCTTGAGGACGCGGGTGAAACGGTCGCGCATCTCGGGGGTCGGCGTGCCGATGGCGACGGTGCGGGTGACATCGGTGGTGCCGTCGAGATATTGCGCGCCGGAATCGACGAGATAGAGCGATCCGGGGCGGAGCATTTGCTCGCTGCCCTTATCGACCCGGTAATGGACGATGGCGCCGTTCGAGCCGGCGCCGGAGATGGTCGGGAAGCTGAGACCGCGGAAGTGGGTGTTGCCGGCGCGAAACTGTTCGAGTTGGTCGGCGGCGGCGATTTCACCGAGCCTGCCGTCGCCGGCGTTGGTCGCCAGCCAGTGGAGAAACCGGGTGAGCGAGGCGCCGTCGCGGACGTGCGCCGAGCGGGTGCCGTCGAGTTCGACCGGGTTCTTGATCGCCTTGGCGAGCTGGCACGGATCGGCGGCCTCGACGATGGTCGCGCCGCCTTCGGTGAGCGCATCGAAAACCCAGGCGGAGGCGGCGGCGGGATCGGCCTGGACCTTATTGGCGTCGCCGCCGAGTGCCTTTAACGCCGCGCCGAGCGCGTCGGGCGGGGCCACGGTGACGCCATTGCCGAGGTGGCGGTCGAGATCCGGCGTGAGCTTGCGCGGGTCGACGAAAAGCGAGACCGAGGCGTCGCTCTTGAGGATCGCCGAAGACAGCGGCAACGGGGTGAAGCCGACGTCGCCGCCGCGCAGATTGAGCAGCCAGGCGACCGAGTCGGGCTGGGTGACCACCATCGCGCCGATGCCCTTGGTGGTCAGTTCGTCGGCGAGGGTGGTGCGTTTGTCGGCGGCGGCGCGGCCGCTAAATTCCTCGGCCTGGGCGACAATCGGCGAAAGCGGCGGCGGCGGCCGGCCGGGCCACGCCGCGTCGAGTGGGTTGCTGGTAACCGGTGTGAGGGCGGCGCCGGCGCGGGCGCAGGCGCTTTTCAATCGACGGGCGCCGGCGCGGGTGTGCATGCGCGGATCGAAGCCCAAGCGGGTGCCGTTTTCGAGCTCGTCGGCGAGCCAGTCGTCGACGGATTTGTCGGCGAGGGCGACGACCTCGATCGGCTTCGACGCGACGGTCTGTGCCGCCTGCAAGGTATAGCGTCCGTCGACGAACAAGGCGGCGCGATGGTCGAGGATCACGGCGGTGCCGGCGGAGCCGGTGAACCCGGTGACCCAGGCGAGTCGTTCCGCCGACAGCGGCACATATTCGTTCTGATACTCGTCCGAGCGCGGCACGATGAAGCCGTCGATGTCGCGATCGGCGAACTGTGCGCGCAAGAGCGTTAGCGGGTCGGAGTCACTGGCGGTGTCGGATAAGGCGAGGCGCGCGTCCGCGAGCGCCGCGGCGAGCGCGGTGCGGAGTGCGGGCGAGGGGACGGGTGTAATCAGGCCCATCCACGCATCGGCATCGACCGCGGGCGGCGCGGCGGCAACCCCGGCGATGGTGTCGCGCACCGCGTCGACGCTGGCGGACAAAGCGTCGGCGGCCAAGGCGTCGGCGAGGGGGTCCGCGGTCTCGGACATGAAAGCGGCTCCAGAAAAACTCGAGTGGCGCTAAAACTAACCGGTTTTATCGCCGGCGCCTATCGCCGCGGGAGGAGAATTTTTGCCAAGCAAAGGGGCGCGGAATGCTGACCTATGCAACGGGCGCATAGCTGAACCGAAGGATCATTTCGATCGATCGATTGAAATGTCAGTCAGGCTGACTTAAATATTGAAACATCGACAATTCGTCGACACTTCAATGGACGGTCCTGCCGCTTCGATCCCCCCAAAACGGACCCCTGCGACAGGCCAATTATAATGGAGACTCATCATGCGGAATTTGAGAGTTCCCGGTCAGGACGTCCGTACCACCACCGCCGTGGACGCCGCCTTCGAGACCGGAGATATGACGGCTTTGCTGGCGCGCGGGCGCCGACTTCGGGCTCAGGCCTTCAACCACGCGATCACCGATGCGGTAACGCGTATACGGCAACTGGTTAGTTAGCACCGACCAAGGCGCGCTCGACTTGCTCGGGCGCGCCGTGGCGCGGCGTTACACCAAACTGCGATGAGCAAGACTCATCGCAGTTTGTAATGCGTGTAGCGCACCCGGTTCCTTGGACACAAGTTTGTCTCACGCGGCGGGCCTGATTGAGATCGCGGCGTGCCACGCCTGACGAGCTTGAGCGGGGCTCAGGTAGCCGTTCTTTTCGACGATCCACTGGGCA
>JAKZSU010000052.1:0-7147 GCA_047517485.1 Alphaproteobacteria bacterium | reverse complement strand
GCCCAGCCTACCATCAAGTCCCCCTGACGATCCTTCTGCTGTCCCATCGTCATCAGCGAATCCCCCGGTCAAATCAGAACGTCAAAGAATCAGACCAGGCCGCTTGTGTCCAGTGCCGACTTCGTCAACGGGCTGTTAAACTACGACCCAAGCAGAGGTAGCTTAATATTCACCGTGCGATCCGCGGACCACACCGGCGCGGCGAATAGCCCCTGATCCCACTTTCATCATTCTGATTTCAGTCCCGCCAAATTTTTTTCTGAGATACGAAAGAACCGAGGACCTTCCGCATGACACCGCTGTTGATTTCATTAAGTATAATTTTGGCATTGTTGTCGCCCCTCGGCGCGCATGCCGCGGAGTGGACGAACGCCGGACAAAACCTGTCCAATACTCGCCATCAAGCCGACGAGACTGGGATTTCCGCCGCTACCGCGCCGCGGTTGGACGTCAAATGGATGGCGAAGTTGAGCGGCGCCAGTTTTGCGACGCCAGCGGTCGAGGGCGATGCGGTGTACATGGTCGATTACGCTGGCCGGCTTTATCGCCTCGATCGCGAGACCGGCGACGTGGTTTGGAAGAAACGAGTTTCCGAATTGTCCGGCATCCGCGGCGATC
This sequence comes from Alphaproteobacteria bacterium, assembly GCA_047517485.1. Taxonomy (GTDB): domain Bacteria; phylum Pseudomonadota; class Alphaproteobacteria; order UBA7887; family UBA7887; genus JAKZSU01. Next base: position 6,529 of record JAKZSU010000052.1, on the reverse strand, counting down.
GCGCCCGCGCCACCCCGGCGATCGCCGGCGACCTGCTGATCTTCGGCACCCAGGGCGGCCCGGAAATCTTCAAGGGCGGTGCGCCGGTGGTCGCGGTCGATAAGCACACCGGCGAAGTGGCGTGGACGACCAAGATCGAGGAACAGGCGCAGGCGGTGATCACCCAATCGGCGGTGGTCCATGACGGCATCGCCTATGTCGGCGTCTCATCGTGGGAGGAATATGTCGCGGCCAAGGTCTCGGGCTACGAATGCTGCACCTTTCGCGGCTCGCTGAATGCGCTCGATGTCGCGACCGGGGCGGTGCTGTGGAAGACCATGATGACACCCGACGTCGCCGGCTATTCCGGCAACCCGGTGTGGGGCGGCATGCCAGCGATCGACCCTTCGCGGGGGATGATCTATGTCACCACCGGCAATGTCTACACCCTGCCCGCGGATGTGATCGCCTGCGTCGGCGCCGCGCGCAAGGCCAAGGATGCCGCCGCCGAACGCGTCTGCACCGACGCCGAGCCGACCAATTATACCAACGCCTTCGTCGCGCTTGACCTTCGCACCGGCGCGGTCAAATGGGGCGCCTCGGTGCAGCCGTACGACCCCTACACCCAATCGTGTTTCACGCCGCGGCCGAATCCGCAAAACTGTCCCGATCCCGCCGGCCCGGACTTCGATTTCGCGCAAGGTCCGAAGCTGTTCACCGCCACCATCGACGGGGTCGAGCGCGCGCTGATCGGCTCGGGGCAGAAAAGCGGCATCTATTGGGCGCTCGACCGCGATACCGGCGAGATCCTTTGGCAGACCCAGGTCGGCCCGGGTAGCGCGCTGGGCGGCATGGAATGGGGCTCGGCGACCGACGGTGACCGCATCTACGTCGCGATCGCCAACTATGCCCGCCGATCGTGGACCCTGGTCGGCGACGGCGCCGATGCCGGCCGCACGATTATCCACGGCTTCTGGGCGGCGCTCGATGCGGCGACCGGCGAGATCCTCTGGCAGACCGCGGACCCCAACAGCGGTGCGCGCGACATGGCCGCGGTCTCGGTGGCCAACGGGGTGGTCTTCGCCGGCTCGATGGCCAACAAGACCCAATCGCCCACCATGTTCGCGCTCGACGCGGCGAGCGGCGAGATCCTCTGGCGTTTCCCGAGCGGCGGCTCGGTCGCGGCGGGCGCGGCGATCGCCGACGGGGTGGTTTATTGGGGCTCGGGCTATCAAATGTGGGGCGGGCGCACCAACAACAAGTTTTACGCGTTCGAGGTCAAATAGCGCGCAAGTAGTAGATCAGGTCGAGCGGCGGCGGATCGGCGCCGGCGTCGCTGAGCAGCGCGTGGACTTGGCCGCGATGGTGGGTCTGGTGATTGAACAAGTGACCCAGCATCTCGGCGACGCTTCGCTGATCCGGCGAGGCGGTGAGCGGTTTGTAGGTCACCGCGCGCGCCAAGTCCACGTCATCGCACCCCTCGACGAAAGCGAGGATACGCGCGTCCTCGACTTCGCGCGCGACGCGGAGTTCGCTCAAACTCGGATACAGTTCTTCGTCAAGGGCGTTCGGCGACCGGCCGTCGCCGGTGATGCGGTGCATCCAGGCGCGGTCGCCGACCATGATGTGGTTGAGACCGCCGTGAATGGTGGCAAAGAATGCGCCGGCGCGCGGCGCGAAATACGCCGCCTCGCGCAGATCCGAACAGGAGTCATAGAGCCGCCGATTGGCCCAGATATTGTAGCGGCCAAAAGTCCTGAAGTGATCGGCGAGATCGCTCACCGCCGCGACTTATTGCGCGACCGCCACGTCGTAGGCGGCCTCGGTACGCGCCGCGATTTCGTCGAGCGTCGCGCCGTCGGCGATCTCGATCAACGACAGTGTGCCATTGGCGATTGCGAACACGCCGAGTTCGGTGACCACCAGATCGACGACGCCTTGGCCGGTCAGCGGCAAGGTGCATTGCTTCAGCAGCTTGGCCGAGCCGTCCTTGGCGTTGTGATCCATCAGCACGACGACGCGTTTGACCCCGGCGACCAGATCCATCGCGCCGCCCATGCCCTTGACCATCTTGCCGGGAATCATCCAGTTGGCGAGATCACCATTTTCGGCGACCTGCAAGGCGCCGAGTATGGATAGATCGATATGGCCGCCGCGGATCATCGCGAACGAGGCGGCGCTATCGAAATAGATCGACTCGGGCAATTCGGAAATCGTCTGCTTGCCGGCATTGATCAGGTCGGCATCGACTTCGTTGTCATGCGGGAACGGCCCCATGCCGAGCATGCCGTTCTCGCTTTGCAGCACCACATGGCGATCCTCGGGCACGTAATTGGCGACCAGGGTCGGCATGCCGATGCCGAGATTGGCGTAGAAGCCGTCCTCGAGCTCGTCGGCGGCGCGGCGGCACATGTCTTCGCGGCTCCAGGCCATTGCGGATGCTCCTCGGCTACTCAGTGACCGTGCGTTGTTCGATGCGCTTTTCGTACGCCGCGCCGGCGATGACGCGCTGGACGAAGATCCCCGAGGTATGAACATTGTCGGCATCGAGCGCGCCGACATCGACCAGATACTCGACCTCGGCGATGGTGACCTTGCCGGCCATCGCCATCGGCGGATTGAAATTGCGCGCGGTCTTGCGATAGACCAGATTGCCGGCGCCATCGCCCTTCCACGCCTTGACGATGGCGATATCGGCGACCAGGCCGGTTTCCATCACATAGGTCTCGCCGTCGAAATCGCGGGTCTCCTTGCCTTCGGCGACCACGGTGCCCACCCCGGTCTTGGTATAGAACGCCGGGATCCCCGCGCCGCCGGCGCGGCAGCGCTCGGCGAGGGTGCCTTGGGGATTGAATTCGAGTTCGAGATCGCCGTTGAGAAACTGGGTTTCGAACAATTTGTTCTCGCCGACGTAGGACGAGATCATTTTCGCGATCTGACGGGTCTGCAGCAGCAGGCCGAGGCCGAAATCATCGACCCCGCAATTGTTGCTGATCACGGTCAACTGTTTCACCCCCGAGTCCCGAATCGCCAGGATCAGATTCTCCGGAATACCGCACAGGCCGAATCCGCCGGCCATGATGGACATGCCGTCGTGCAGCAGGCCGTCGAGCGCGCCGGCCGCGTCTGGGTAAACTTTGTTCATCGTCGCTGGGCTTCTAATTTCGATTGGCTGGAGTCGGCGGAAGACTGTTAATCTTGTTTCGCTTCATATTCATCGAGCATGGTCTTGATGCCGTCGACCAACTCGTTCATCGCGGTGAGAAACTCCGACTGGTTATCCAGCGCGCTGCGATAATTCTCGACGTTTTCCTTGTCGAGCGCGAAGAAGGTCACGAGATCGACGCGATTATCGTCTTCGCTCACCCACGACGAGAAGTCACCGAGCTTGAGGAGGTTTTCATGAAACGCGTGCCACCTGTTGAACGCCTCAACGGTTTGTCGTTCGAAATTTTTGTATTGATTTTCGATGTCGTTGCCTGACTCGTCGGTCACCAGCACTCTCCCCAATTCCACATGATTCGACCGCGTATCCCGGTGAATCGATTCGCAGCACCTCTGCTAACAGGGGAGTTTATAGCAAACCAAGCCCCTATCGACCTAGAGCCTTGATATAAAGCCGGCAATGGAACCCCGTACCCAGCTTAGCGGCGGCACGCTGCTCGAACGATTCCACGGCGCGCCCGACACCCTGCGCGGCGCCCTGTGGATGCTGCTCGCGTGTGCCTGTTTTTCGTCGATGAACGGCATCGTGCGCCATCTGGCGCAGGACCTGCCGACCTTGGTGATCGTTTTCTTCCGTTGCCTGTTCGGGCTCATCGCGTTGCTGCCGTGGTTGTTGAAGCCTGGCCTGGCGTCGCTCAGGGCGACCCGGCCGGGGTTGCATGGCATCCGGGTGGCGATGGCGTTTGTCGCCATGGCGGCGTGGTTCTATGGCCTCAAATCGATGCCGCTCGCCGAAGCGACGGCGCTCAGTTTCACCACGCCGTTGTTCGCGACGATCGCCGCGGTGCTTTTCCTCGGTGAGGTGATGCGGGCGCGCCGCTGGACCGCGACCCTGGTCGGATTTATCGGCGCGATGATCATCCTCCGACCCGGCCTCGCCACCCTCAACGACGCCACCCTGTACGTTCTGCTGGCGGCGTTCCTGATGGCGCTGAGCCAGACCATCGTCAAGCTGCTGTCGCGCGGCGAACATCCCAACGCGACGGTGTTCTGGCTGGTGTTCCTGATGACACCGGTGTCGTTGGTACCGGCAATACTGGTCTGGCAGACCCCGGACGTCGAGCAATTCGCCTGGCTGATCGGGCTCGGCGTGATCGCCACCCTGGGCCATCAGAGCCTTGCCAGAAGTCTCGGCGCGACCGAGGCGACCGCCGTCTATCCGATCGATTTCACCCGCCTGATCTTCGCCGCGACGATCGGTTTTCTCGCGTTTGACGAAGCCCCGGATAGGTGGACCTGGATCGGCGCGGCGGTGATCGTGACCAGCTCGGTCTATATCGCCCATCGCGAGGCCCGCCTGCGCCGCGCCAAGGGGTGACGGGTTTCAAACCGTGTTAAGCACCGTGGTGGCGAGGCCGACGGCGAAAAACGCCAACAGAACGATGATGGTCAGCGGTTTGCGCAGACGCGGATACCACGGCGGCGCGAAGCCGTCGCGGGCGGCGCGGATGTCGAGAATGAAAATGCCGGCATAGGCGACGACGAAGACCAAAATCGTCGGCAGCGGCTGGATCAGGCTGAGCGCCAACCATCCCAGCACCAGCGGCACCACGGCGGCGGCGTACTTTGTCCAGTCGGTTCGCCCGGCGGCGAGCGCCAGGCCCCAGTGCACCGCGCCGAGAAAGGCGAGACTTAAGGCAGCGTAGTTCATCAGGTGGATATAGGCGGTGATCTTGAGCCAGGGCGGGCCCGCCAGCATCGCCAGCGCGGCGGCGATAAACGGCGCCGTGCCGGCGATACCGAGCACCAGTGCCGGCGTCGGCACGCCTCCGTAAGTCTCGCGCATAGTCAGCGTGGCAGGCTGTCGAGGAAACGCGCGAGGTCGATGTCGCGCGTGCTTACGCCGTCGACGTCATGGCTCGCCAAAGTCACATCGACCCGATTGTAGACATTAAACCATTCCGGATGATGGTCGCTTTTTTCCGCTCTCAGCGCGGCCCGGCTCATCCAGCCAAAGGCCGCGTTAAAATCGGCGAATTGATAGGTCTTGATGATCGCGTCGCGGCCATCGACCTTGGACCAGCCGTCGAGGCCGGCGATCGCCTCGGCCAGGGCGTCACCAATCAGCCTATCCGACATCGTCTCAGCCGCGTCCGCCATGCGCCATGCCGCGCTTCTCGAAGAACTGCTGGTGATAGTCCTCGGCCAGCCAGAAATCGCCGGCGGCCTCAATCTCGGTGGCGACGGGAGAGGTGTGTCGGCCGGACGCCGCGAGCGCTTCCTTTGATGTCCGCGCCGCGGCCGCCTGCTCGTCGTCGTGGGTAAGGATGAGCGAGCGGTATTGCGAGCCGACGTCGGGGCCCTGGCGGTTGACCTGGGTCGGATCGTGGGCCATCCAGAACACGCTCAGCAGATCGTCGTAGCTGACCCGCGCCGGGTCATAGTCGACCTTCACCACCTCGGCATGCCCAGTGCCGCCGCCGCACACTTGCTCATAAGTCGGATTGGCGGCGTGGCCGCCGGCATAGCCCACCGCCGTCGCGGTCACCCCGTCGATTTTGCGAAAACTCGTCTCGACACCCCAGAAGCATCCCGCGCTGAATGTTGCCGTCGCCATGTCGTTTCTCCTTATAGCCTTCAGCCGCGCCCGCGCCGCAAGAACACCAACATGGGCAACGCGTCGAGCACCATCAAGATCACCAGCACGCCGAGCCAGAACGGCGCCTCGAGCACCGGCAGCACATAATCGAAAAACCAGGTCGGGTCCTCGGGGTTGGGATCGATCTTCTGCTCGACCACAGCCTGCAGCCCGACCAGACTGTTGGCATCCCACGCATACCACGCCTCGGCGATCGAGCCGCCGTCGGTGAGCCAAAAAGCGACCGCCGCCAGCGCCAGGTTCATCACCACCACGCCGATCGCGATCGCGCGCTTCGAAATCGCCGCCGCACCGCCAGTCTCGGGCGTCGTCATTTTGGCATTGTCCTATTTTCGCCTCGCTTGTGTGGCACCGACCGGCGCTAAGACTACCCGCCATCGCGCCTCGGGGACAGCCACGATTGCGTGCGCGGCCGGCCTCGTTATACTGCGCCGCCGCGACGGAGGGGTGGCCGAGTGGTTGAAGGCGCACGCTTGGAAAGCGTGTTTGCGGGAAACCGTAACGTGGGTTCGAATCCCACTCCCTCCGCCACTCCTGTGCGTTATCGTGCTGATATTGCACGAGAATATCGTTGTTCGTTTGTTATGAACCCTCATTTATTCCCACAATTGGATCGAGAATGGGCGGGATGTTGCAAGCATTCCTGAGGCCACAATAAGCTGAGGTTCGGGTTCCTCGTCTGTCGCGTCGGCGAACGCGATGTCGACAACGCGCTTCGCGAGCTCG
>JAKZSU010000051.1:0-4368 GCA_047517485.1 Alphaproteobacteria bacterium | reverse complement strand
CGAAAAGAACGGCTACCTGAGCCCCGCTCAAGCTCGTCAGGCGTGGCACGCCGCGATCTCAATCAGGCCCGCCGCGTGAGACAAACTTGTGTCCAAGGAACCGGGTGCGCTACAATCGGATCTCTGCCCGTATTATCGTTGATTAGCGATATAGTACGGTCAGGGATAACTGTTAGGGTTACCTAGCTCGACTAACCCTGTTTTTTTGCAAAGAAAAGTATGCCCCGGGTTTACCGTGCGAAAACCCAGCGGTTGAAATGTAAACGGATCGTATGAGGTCCATCTGTTAGATTTCATCCACTAGCGGCGGTTCGCGGCGCGCCACGCCTGCCAGACCAGGGTCGCGGCGGCCACATCCTCGATCGCCATGCCGACGGAATCGAATATCGTCGTGACCGCGCGATCGATGCTCTTCGCACCGCTAAGGATCTCGCCGATCTCGGCTTCGGCGGTGGCGCCGGAGCCGCGAATTTTGCCCGATTCCGCGGGCGTTGCGCGCCGAGACTCGACGATTACCACGTTGCCCATCGCCTCGTCGTCGAGTTCGCGTCCGTCTTTGGTGTTCCACCCCACCGCGTTCACGTGCGCGCCGGATTTGAGCCAGGCGCCCCGAAGTATCGGGGTCTTGGCCGAGGTCGCGCACACCACCACGTCGGCGTCGCGCACCGCCGCCTCGGCGGACATCGCGCGGGCGCCGATCTTCTCGGCGAAGGCAGCGGCGTTGGCGTCGTTGCGTCCCCAAACCCGGACCTCGGAAAAATCGTGAATGTGCGGCAGCACTTCGGCGTGGGCGCGGGCCTGAACCCCGGTGCCGAGGATCGCCAGCACCGCGGCGGTCTCGGGTGCGAGCGCATCGGTGGCCACCGCCGAGACCGCGGCGGTGCGCGCCTCGGTGATCAGGCCGCCGTCCATGATCGCCATCGGCTCGCCGGTCTCGGGGCGGAACAGCAGGATCATCGCGTTGTGGGTCGCGATATTCCGCCCCGCGTTGCCGGGATAGAAGGTCACCAACTTGACCCCGACCGCCTCGCCAACCGCGGGCATGGCGGCGAAATAGCCGCCGTGCGCCGCGACCTCGAGAAGCTGACGGCCGGGTTGGACGACCGATCCGTCGGAATAGGACACCAAGGCTTGTCGCATCGCGGCGATCAAATCGTCGATGTCGAGATGCGAACGGACCTGCGCCGCGTCGAGATACGGCAAATTGGGGCTCGGTGATTTGGTCATGGCGTCCTCGGGCGAAGAAGCCGGAACTATACCAAGGCGCGAGGTGTTATCGCGCCGAGAAATACGTACTGTAGCCAACACCATTTACTGGAGGTCGGCATGGGACACGAACTTTGGCGGTTGAGCGCGGTCGAGATCGCCGCGACGATCCGCGGTGGCGGCATCAGTTGTGTCGAGGCGGTGACCGCGGCGGTCGATCGCATGGCCGCGGTCAACGGATCGGTCAACGCGGTGGTCAACGATCTCGGCGAGACCGCGCTGGCCCAGGCACGCCAGGCCGACGAGGTGGTGCGTTCGGGAGTCGCGCTCGGCCCGCTGCATGGCGTTCCGGTGACCATCAAGGAGAACGCCGATCAACGCGGCCTGCCGACGCCGAACGGCATCCCGGCGCTCGCCGAGGTGATGAGCCCGGACGATTCCCCGGTGGTGACCAACCTGCTCAAGGCCGGCGCGATCGTCATCGGCCGCACCAACACCCCGGAGTTCAGCCTGCGCTGGTTCACCGACAACCCGCTGCACGGCAAGACGCTCAATCCTTGGGATCCGGCGATCACCCCGGGCGGCTCCACCGGCGGCGGCGCGGCGGCGGTGGCGCTCGGCATCGGCGCGATCGCCCACGGCAGCGATCTCGGCGGCTCGCTGCGTTATCCGGCGTATGCGTGCGGGCTCGCCACCATCCGGCCGAGCCTGGGACGGATTCCGGCGTACAACCCGAGCGGCGCCGACGAGCGGCCACCGACGTTTCAACTGATGAGCGTGCAAGGCCCGATCGCCCGCGAGGTCCGCGACGTGCGCCTCGCGCTGGCGGTGATGGCACGCGGTGATGCGCGCGATCCCTGGTGGGTACCGGTGCCGCTTGAAGGCGAGCGGATCGATCGGCCGATCCGCGTCGCGGTGACCAAGACCCCGGCTGGACTAAGCTGTCATCCGGCGGTGGCGGACGCGATCGACCAGGCGGCGGGCTATTTGGACGCTGCCGGTTATGCCGTCGAGGCGGTCGATCCGCCGCTGGTCGCGGACGTCGCCGAGAGTTGGCGGGTGCTGCTCAACACCGACGCGCGCATAATGCTGGAATCGACAATCCGCAAGTTTGGCTCGGCCGATATCAACGCGGTGCATGACGGCTTCCAAAGCGCGGAGGAGCCAAGGGATTTGGAAGGCTACATACGCGCCTTCGCCGACCGCACGCGTTTGGTCCGGGCGTGGCACGTGTTCCTCGAAGACATTCCCTTGGTGTTGGCGCCGGTGAGCCAGGTTCCCCCCTACCCGCAAGACGAAGACTTGAAGGGAGCCGAACGGGTCCGCCAAATGCACGACGAACAGACCTTGCTTTACGCGGTCAACCTGCTCGGCCTGCCGGCGGCGGCTGTGCCGACCGGCCTGCACGACGGCGCGCCGATGGGGGTGCAGATCATCGGCGCTCGATTCCGCGAGGACCTGTGCCTCGACGCGGCGCAAGTGATCGAGAACGCGGCGGGGGTGCTGGCGGATAGACTGTTGGACGACACATGACACTGGTCAGGCGTGATTTTCTTCATGGCGGCTCTGCATTTGCCGCGCTTGCCGTATCAGGCACCCCCACCCTGGCCCAGGATGGGCCGAAGTTCGATCTGGTGATTTCCGGCGGCGAGGTTATCGATCCGAGCCGGGGTTTGCGGGGAAGGCGCGATGTCGGAATTCGTCATGGCCGGATCGCCGCGATCGAGGCCGCTATTCCCGCCGAAAGCGCGGCGCGGACTCTCGATGCCTCGGGCGCGCTGGTCACGCCGGGGTTGGTCTATCTTCATACCCATGTTTTTCCCTATGGCTCGGCGATCGGAATTCCGGCCGATGAATTGGCGCCGCTGACCTGCACTACCACGGCGGTGTCCGCCGGCGATGCGGGTGCCAATACTATCGCCGCGCTGAAGCGGTTGGTCGCGGCGCAGAGCCGGACGCGGCTCTATGCCTTCGTCCATATCGCCAATTTTGGGCTGGCGGGGTTTCCGGTCGGCGAAATGCTCAACATCGATCATGCGATGGTCGAGGCGTGCGCCGATGCAGTGGCGACGAACCCCAATTTCTGCCTCGGGGTCAAGGTTCGCGTCGGCAAGAGCGTGGTCGGCGACAATGGGTTGGAGCCGCTGCGCCGGGCGATCGCGGCGGCGGAGCGCGCGGGACCGTGGGCCAAGGTGATGTGTCATATCGGCGATGCGCCCGGTAAGCTCGGCGATCTGCTCGACCTGCTGCGCCCCGGCGATATTCTTACCCATTCCTATAGCGGCCTCGGCAATAACATTGTCCAGGACGGCAAGGTCCTGGCGGCGGTTTGGACGGCGCGCGAGCGTGGGGTGACGATCGATGTCGGCCATGGCGGCGGCAGTTTCGATTACACCGTCGCCGAACCGGCTTTGGCCGAGGGTCTGTTTCCCGATACCATCTCCAGCGACATCCATGTCTATTCGGGCAATTCGCCGGGACGGCCTTACTTGCCCTGGGTCATGAGCAAATTCCTTAATCTCGGGATGAGCTTGGAGCAAGTGATTGCCGCGGCAACGATCAACCCGGCGCGAGTGATCGATCGCGATCCCGGAATGGGAACCTTGGCCATAGGCGCTTCGGCCGATGTCGCGGTGATGCGCCTCGTCGATGGACCAATCACCCTGGAGGACACCCGCAAGAACCGCCGCGACGGCACGCGCCATCTCGAGGCGATGGCGACGGTGCGCGCCGGGGTGCCGTTCGGCCGGCCTTACATGGCACCGTTCTCGAAGGGATAGAGTCGTAAGAGCGTTCAGACGCCACGCAGGCTGGCCTCGCATAAGCTCGGGCGCGCGGTCGCGCTTGCCGCCCCGCACGAAGTGCGAGGCGGGGTTATTCACGCCGCCGCCGGCACCGCCCGGTCGCGCCGGAGCAGGCTCCAGGCCAGCGCCATGTGGACGCAATTAACGCCAGCGCCGAAGGCGAACGCGGTGGCGTAGCCGCCGGTGGCGTCGAAGATCGCGCCGGCGATCCAGCCCCCGGCGGCCATGCCGCATAAGGTGAACATGTAGACCGCGCCGATCCGCCCGCCCGCCTGTTTGGCGGGAAAGAAGCGCCGGACGATCAGCGTGTACGACGGCACGATGCCGCCTTGCGACAAGCCGAACAGCAGCGACGCGG
>JAKZSU010000050.1:0-57197 GCA_047517485.1 Alphaproteobacteria bacterium | reverse complement strand
GCAGTGAGACGCTGTCAAAATCGTTCCGTAAGTCGATAGGCGCTGCCATGGCGAACCTCATTGGTTCACCACATTGAGTCAGAGATCGGACCGCTTGGGAATCCCCAACGTGAGTCAGGCATTCCGCTCGGTGGTATTACTCCGCCGTAGCGAGTTCGGCGATGCGGCTGGAAAGCATGTCATGCTCGTCGCTACCCGGGGGCAGCATGTCGAGAAGCTTGGTCCACAGCGCGCCCGCTTCGCTTGTCCGACCGGCTTGCTTGGCGGCGAGACCGAGAAACCACAGCGCGTCGGGCTGACGTTCGTTGAGCGCCAGCATGCGCTGGTAGAGCGCGATGGCCTGATGCGGCAGCGGCGCGGCGGGATCGCCGAGCAGCATCTCGGCCTCGGCGAGACCGCCCAGCGCCTCGATGTCGTCGGGCGCCTCATCGACCGCGTTGGCATAGGCATCGCGCGCGCCGGGCAGATTGTCGAGCACCCGCTTGGCCTTGCCGAGGCGTTTCCAGCCGTCGACGTCGTCGGGCTCGTCGATGAGCCGCGCTTCGAGCCGCGCGACCATGCTGTTGATCATGTCCGCCTGCTCATCCGGCGACATCTCGGCGGCCATTTCGATGTCGGCGGCATCGGGTCCGGGGGCCGGGGACCTTGTCGCCGGCGGCGGTGGGGCGTCGGCAACCGCGATGTCGGGCGCCTCGACACCGATCTCGGCGGCTAGCGATCGCAGCTGTTCGACCAAACCGGGCAACCACGGCGCGGCGGGATCGGCGGCTTGGGCGAGCGCCGTCCAGGTCGCCAGCGCCCCCGGCAAATCGCCGTCCTGGGCCTGCATCTTGCCGGAGAAAAAGCGTGCGCCCTCATGGTCGGGATTGCGCGCGAGCACGGTGGTGAACTGCTGGCGCGCGGCGGGGGGTATCGCCCCGCCGGCGGCGTAGGTCAGGGCCTCGCCATAGGAGATGACGATGTCGTCGTTGTCGGGCGCCAACGCGGCGGCCGAGGCGAAGGCGGTGGCGGCGTCCTGGTAGCGCTCCATGAAGGCGAAGGACCGGCCCAGCAGCATCCAGCCTTCGAGATTGTCCGGGTCTTCCTCGAGTTTGGCGGCGAGCTTGGCGATCATCTCGTCGACGTCGCCGGGCATCGCGGCGGGCGCCTCGTCCGCGCGTTCCGCCAGCGGCCGGTCGGGCGCGCCGGGGGCGCCGATACCGCTATAAATTAGCAGGCTCAGTCCGGGTATGACGACGAGTATTAGTGCGACGCCAAGGCCGCGCCAGAGCGGTGCCGGCGGGGCCTTTTTGGGAACCTTGGTGTCGGCGAGCGTGAGAATGCGTCGCTCGATCTCGAGCCGCGCCGCGGCCGCCTCGGTCTCGTCGAGCACGCCGCGCGCCAAATCGGCATCGACCTCGGAAAGCTGGCGGCGAAACACTTCGAGATCGAAGGCGTCACGTTGATCCACGCCGCCGAACCGGCGCAGCGAGGGCAGCGCGACAACCAGCGCCGCGACCGCGGCGATGGCGAAAAACACCAACCAGGACGTCATCCTTCGCGCCCGTCTCCAAGCAACCGGTCGAGGCGCTTGCGTTCCTCGGCACTGAGTCCCTGCGCGGCTGCCGCCGGGGCGGTCGAGCGCCGCCGCCAGAACACGAAAAGGCAGATCAGCGCGCCGCCGACCATCAACGGCGGGCCGAACCACAGCACCCAGGTCTTGGGCTTGAACGGCGGGCGCAATAGCACGAAATCGCCATAGCGGGCGACGACGTACTCCTTGATTTCGTCGTTGCTCCGGCCCGCCGCGACCTGTTCACGGACGATTTGCCGCAGGTCGCGGGCCAGCGGCGCGTCGGACTCCATGATCGACTGGTTCTGGCACACCAGGCAGCGCAGCTCCTTGGCCAAATCGACCGCGCGCGCTTCCATCGCCGGATCGTCGAAGGCAACGTCGTTCTCGAACGCCACGGCGGCCGTGGCGCCCACTATGAAGACCAGGGCGGCGATGATCAGCGCGCGGGTCATTGCCGGATTTGCTCGAGCAGCGGGAGAATTTGTACGTCCATGTCGCGCGGCGAGATCGGGCCGATGTGCTTGTAGCGAATTCTCCCGTCGGGGCCGACAATAAAGGTCTCGGGCACACCGTAGACGCCGAGCTCGATTCCCGCGCGGCCGTCAAAATCGGCGCCAATGCGTTGGAACGGGTCGCCGAGTTCATCGAGAAAGGCGCGCGCCGCCTCGGGCGTGTCCTTGTAGGCGATGCCGTAGAGCGCGACCCCCGCGACTTGGGCGATTTCCTCGAGCCGGGGATGCTCGGCGCGGCACGGCACGCACCACGACGCCCAGACATTGATCACGCTGATCTCGCCGGCGCGCAGGTTGCTGGTGGCGAGGCCTTGGGTCGCCGAGTCGAGCGCCGCGAGTTCAAAAGTTGGAACGCTCTGGTCGAGCAGGGCGGTCGGCACTTCCGACGGGTCGTTGGTCAGGCCCCAGGCGAGCAGCATCGCGAGCAAGATGAAAGCGAGCGCCGGGACGATGTAGAGCAGTCGTCGCAACTGCATCTCAGGCGCCGGCTTGCGGTGCCGGTTTCGCCGAGGCGCGGCGACGGCGCGACGGCGCACCGACGCGATGGCGGCGATCGGACAGCGACAAGGTGCCGCCGAGCGCCATGATCACCGCGCCGAGCCAGATCCAGGGCACTAGCGGATTGTAATAGATCCGCGTGCTCCAGCCGCCCTTGCCATCCGGGTCGCCGACCACCGTGTAAAGATCGGCGAGCCAGGTGGTGTGGATCGCGGCCTCGGTGGTCGGCATTTGCGATACCGGATAATCGCGTTTCTCGGGCCACAGCTCGGCGATCGGGTCACCGTCGCGGGTCACCGTGAAGTGGCCGCGCTGGGCAAGGTAGTTCGGCCCCTGGATGTCCTCGATGCCGCCGAACAGATAGTCGTAGCCGGCGACGGTGATGGTCTCTCCTGGACGCATGACCTGGAAACTCTCGACTTTCCACGCGCTCGAGGCGGTGATCCCGGCGACCAACATCGCGGCACCGAGATGCGCCAGGCTCATGCCATAGGCGGCGCGCGGCAAGCCTAGGGCGCGGCGCAGGCTGTCGCCCGGCGAGGTTCTGAATAAGTTGACGCGGGTCGCCCATTCGACCGCCATCGCCGATGCCAGCCAGGCGGCGAGCAAGATCCCGAACGGCGCGAGGGGCGGGCCGTCGCTATGATAGCCGTAGGACGCGAGGGCGATGATCACGGCGGCGAAGAACGCCCACTTGAGGCGGCCGAACACGCCGGGCAGGTCGGCGCGCTTCCACGCCATCATCGGGGTCAGGCCGGAGAGAATGATCAGCGGCGTCATCAGCGGCACGAACACCATGTTGAAATAGGGCGCGCCGACCGACACCTTGCCGGCATCGAGCGCCTCGATGAGCAGCGGATAGAGCGTGCCGAGCAACACCACGCCGGCGGCGGCGGCGAACAACAGATTGTTGAGCACCAGGCTGCCCTCGCGGCTGATCGGCGCGAACAGGCCGCCGGCCTTGAGCGCCGGCGCGCGCACCGCGTAGAGGATCAGCGAGCCGCCGATGACGAAGACGAGGAACGCCAGGATGAAGATGCCGCGCGTCGGATCGGTGGCGAAGGCGTGCACCGACGTGAGCACGCCCGAGCGCACGATGAAGGTTCCCAGCAGGCTGAACGAAAAGGCGATGATGGCGAGCAATACCGTCCAGCTCTTGAGCGCGTCGCGTTTTTCGCAGACCACCGACGAATGCAGCAACGCGGTGCCCACCAGCCACGGCATGAACGAGGCGTTCTCCACCGGATCCCAGAACCACCAGCCGCCCCAGCCGAGCTCGTAATACGCCCACCAGCTTCCCAAAGCGATACCGATGGTGAGAAAACTCCACGCCGCCAGCGCCCACGGCCGCACCCAGCGCGCCCAGGCGGCGTCGACCCGGCCCTCGATCAGCGCGGCGATGGCGAAGGCGAAGGTGATCGAGAAGCCGACATAGCCGAGATAGAGGAACGGCGGGTGAAACGCCAGGCCGGGATCCTGCAATAACGGGTTGAGACTGGCGCCGTCCAGCGGCGCCGGAAACATCCGCTCGAACGGGTTCGAGGTGAACAGGGTGAAGCACAGGAAGCCGACCGCGATCATCGCCTGGACGCTGAGCACGCGGGCGCGAAGCGCGGGTGGCAGATTGCCGCCGAACGCCGCGACCGCGGCGCCGAACAGCGAGAGGATCAGCACCCAGAGCAGCAGCGAGCCCTCGTGGTTGCCCCACACGCCGCTAATTTTGTAGAGCATCGGCTTAGCCGAATGCGAATTGTTGGCGACCACCAGGACGGAAAAATCCGAGGTCACGAAGGCGTGGGTGAGGATCGCGAAGGCACAGGCGACGGCGACGAACTGCACCGCCGCGGCGGGGCGCGCGATCGCCATCCACTGCAGATTACCGCGGTGCGCGCCGACCAATGGCACGGTGGCCTGGACCAGCGCCACCGCGAGCGCCACGATGAGAATGAAATGTCCGGTCTCGACGATCATTCGCCGTCCTCCGCTTGCCAATGGCCGGCATCCTTGATCGCGTCGGCGACCTCGCGCGGCATATAATTTTCGTCATGTTTGGCGAGAATGTCACGCGCGACGAACACGCCATCAGCTCCCATCGAGCCCTCGGCGACCACCCCCTGGCCCTCGCGGAACAGATCGGGGAGCACCCCGGTGAAGCGTACCGGTAACGTGTTCGCGGTGTCGGTCAACACGAAACTGACGGTCAAGCCGTCGTCCAGCCGTTCGACGCTCTCCATCTCCACCAGGCCGCCGACACGGATCACTTGGCCCTCCGCCAATTGTTTAGTCTGCATTTCGGTCGGGCTGAAGAAAAACACCAGATTGTCCTCGAACGCGGTGAGCACCAGGGCGGCGGCGATGCCGAGCACCGTCATGCCGGCGAGCACGGCGTAGAGGCGACGTTTTTTGCGGGTCATCGCCGGCGCTCGCGGCCGAGGGTGGTTTGCAGCGCCTCGAGTTCGGCGCCGCGGGCGCGGGCGCGCATTATGGCAAAGGCGGCGAGACCGATTAAGACCGCCGCCGCGACCGCGTAGGCCGACCACACGTATGTCGCATAACCGCCCATGGCGAAATATCCGTCGGCGCCGTTCATCGGCTGGTCTCCGCGCGCAAGCCGATCTCGCTGTCCGCGGCTTGGGCGCGCCGCAGGCCGCGGATCTTGGCGGCGTTGATTTCCGCGCCCATGCGCACCAGCAGGATGGTGACGAAATAGGACTTGAACGCCAAGGCCATGATGCCGAGCGGCCACAGCATCGAGGCGGCGATCGTCGGTCCGTCGCCGCGGAACACGCTGGCCGGCTGATGCAGCGTATTCCACCAGTCGACCGAAAAATGAATGATCGGCACGTTGATCGCGCCGACCAGGGCGAGGATCGCCGCCGCGCGCGCGCCCTTGGTCGGATCGTCGAAGGCGTCGTAGATCGCCATGTGGCCGAGATAAAGGAAGAACAGGATGAGGACCGAGGTCAGCCGCGCGTCCCACACCCACCAGGTGCCCCACATCGGCTGCCCCCATAGCGCGCCGGTGGCGAGCGCGACGAAGGTGAACCCGGCGCCGATCGGCGAGGCGGCGCGGGCGGCGATGTCGGCCAGCGGATGCCGCCAGATCAACGCCACCGCGCTGGCTGCCGCCATCACGCCGTAAACGAACATCGCCATCCACGCGGCGGGGACGTGGACATACATGATGCGCACGCTGTCGCCCTGCTGATAATCCGCCGGCGAGGCGACCAGGGCGAGCCATAGGCCGACCGGAAACAGCACCAGCGTCAGCCCGGCGGCCCAGGGCAGGACCACCCGGCTGAGCCGCATGAAGCGGGCCGGATTGGCGAAGCGGTGCAAAGAAGAAGCCATCACCCCTTTCCTAAACTCATTCCGTCGACAGGCGCAAGGCGGCAGCGGTCGCCCATGGCGCCAGAACCAGCGCCGCCAGCAGCATCGCGCCGAGTACCATCAAGGCGCCGTCGGCCGGCGTGCCGGCCACCGCGGCGTCGATCGCGGCCACCCCGAATATCAGCACCGGGATGACCAAGGGCAAGACCAACAATGGCACGAGTGTCCCGCCCCGGCGCACCCCGACCGTCAAGGCGGCGCCGATCGCGCCGACCAGGCTCAAGGTCGGCGTGCCGAGCGCCATCGCCAGAATCAGGGTCGCGAAGCCGTCGAAACTCAAATTCATCAGGATCGCCAGCAGCGGCGCGGCGACGATCAGCGGCACCCCGGTGACCAGCCAGTGGGCCAGACATTTGGCGAGCACCACCGCTTCGAGGGGGATCGGCGCGAGTATGATAAGGTCTAAGCTGCCGTCCTCGTGATCGGCGAGGAACAGGCGCTCGAGCGACAGCATCGCGGCGAGCAGCGCGGCGACCCAGATCACCCCGGAGGCGATGCGCGACAGCACCCCAAGCTCGGGTCCGACGGCGAGCGGGAACAGCACGATGGCGATGACGAAAAAGGTGACCATGGCGACCGTGTCGCCGGCGCTCCTGAGCGCCAGGCGCACGTCGCGTCGGAGGATTTCCCAGGCGCCGGCGAGGATCGTTCTCATGCCGCCCCCGCCGCGCCAAGAGTGAGGGTTTGCGCGGCTTCCAGGCCGAGATCGGCGTGGGTCGCGGCGATCACCAAGCCGCCGCCGGCGCGGTGTTCTGCCATCGCAAGGCCAAGCGCCGCGACCGAGTCGGCATCGAGGCTGACGGTCGGCTCGTCGAGCAGCCAGACCGGCGCCGGGGCGGCGATCAGCCGCGCGAGACCGAGGCGGCGGCGTTGGCCGGCGGAGAGAAAACGCGCCGGGACGTCGGCCAGGGTCGCCAGCCCGAAGTGCGCCAACGCCGGAGCCAATTTGTCGGATTTTCCGCCGCCGATCGCGGCCCAGAACGAGAGATTCTCGGCGACCGTGAACAGCGGCTTGACGGCGTCGAGATGGCCGACGAAACGCAGCGCGGCGTGCCATTGCTCGGGGTCTTCGGTAGTCTCCGCGCCGCGCCAAGTGAGGCTGCCCGCCGAGCGTCGCAGCAGGCCGGCGATGAGCCGCAACAAGGTCGATTTGCCGCTGCCGTTGGCGCCGCGCAACACCAAGGCCTCGCCGCCGGCGACGGCGAACGACACGCCCGCGAACACCAGGCGTTCGCCGCGCACGCAGGCGAGGTCGATTCCCTCGAGCCTCCAGGGTGTTGAAATGGCCGGTCCTCCTTGCCGACAGGACCGCGAGGGCTTATCACACGTATTCGCTCGCGCCAACTGTCGGCGGGCGGTTCGCGGGCGCCGGAAAATGCATTCACTTTTTGTTGATGGAGACGGGCGATGAACGAAGACGCATTCAATATGAGCATTCGCAAGTTTCTCAAGACGGTCGGCGTCACCAGTCAACGCGAGATCGAACAGGCGGTGCGCGCGGCGGTGGCCGACGGACGCTTGTCGGGCTCGGAAACGCTGGCGGTCGAGGCCCGGGTGACGATCGCCGGGGTCGATCTCGATGAAACCATCACCGGCGAAATTACGCTCGATCAATAAACCGGCATCGGAGGCAGGGCATGCGGGAAAACAAAGTTCGGACGATCTGGAACGACGGCGGCGCTGTGGTCAACGGCTGGCTCGGCATTCCGAGCAGCTTCAGCGCCGAGGTCATGGCGGCGACCCCCTATGACAGTATCACCATCGACACCCAGCATGGCATGGTCGATTTTCCCGACGCCGTCTCGATGCTGGGCGCGATTTCCGGATACGGCCCGACCCCGTTCGCCCGGGTGCCGTGGAACGATCCGGCGGCGATCATGAAACTGCTCGACGCCGGCGCCTACGGCATCATCTGTCCGATGATCAACACTGCCGAGGAATGCGAGCGTTTCGTCGGCGCGTGCCGCTATGCGCCGACCGGCTATCGCAGTTTCGGCCCGGCGCGGGCGGCGCTCTACGGCGGCCCCGACTATGCGGCCGAAGCCAACACCACCATCGTCACCATGGCGATGATCGAAACCGCGCAGGCGGTCGCCAATGTCGATGAGATCATGGTGGTCGAGGGGCTCGACGCGATCTATATCGGCCCCAACGATTTGGCGATCAGCCTCGGCAATCCGCCTAATCCGGAACCCACCGCGGCGAACGTGATCGAGGCGGTGGATACCGTTCTCGCGGCGGCGAAGCGCCATAACGTGGCCGCCGGCATTCATTGCCCGCACGGCGCCTCGGCGCGTCACAAGATCGACAAGGGCTTTCAGTTCGTCACCATCGCGGTCGATTTCCGGCTTCTTGCGTTGGCATCGACCAGCGAAATCGAGGTCGCGCGCGGCGGCAACGCCTGACGAGGGTCAGTGCTCTTGTAATCCGGTCGCGGCCGAACCATTTGGGAACCGTCGCGGCCGTCGCGTCTCAATCCAAGAGTACATCCCATGCCAAGATTGGCTTTTTTGACCGCCATGCTGTGCGGTTTGTTGTTCAGTGCCGTCGCCCACGCGCAGCCGGTCGAAACGCATTCCGAGAGCGGCCGCGGTTTTACCGCCTATAGCACGACAACGACCGACTCGGTGCCGCTCGCCAACGGTCACACCTTGGTGAACTTCCATGACTGGGGTCTGTTCTATACCGACGATCCGGCGAGCATACTCAATGAATCGCGGTACGATTGTTTTGGCAGCCACCCGTTCGATGCCGCCGGTGTCAACCTCGGCGGACAGGGCTATTGCGCCGGCATCGCCAAGGACGGCGATCATTGGTGGATCCATTGGACCGGCACGCAGAAAGGCGGCGATTGGCATTTCTCCGGCGGCACCGGCAAATTTGCCGATATCTCCGGTGGCGGCGAATGGTCGAACGCCGCGGGCTTCGCGCCGCAGGAGACGATTACCGTCTGGCATGGCCAATGGCAGTGGCGAGAGTAACCTAACTTTGCGGCCAGCGGGCCCGAGCCCCCGAGATAAAATCGAACCGGGGCCCGGGCTTTCGCCGATGCTTTAGTGGCGATCGCTGATCTGGGTTTCGGTTAGGGTTTCCGCGGTCCGTACCAGGCGAATGAACTCGGCGCGGTAGCCATAGGTGTCTTCACCGCGCGCCGGCTGGGCGATCGCAACGATGTTGGCATAAGTCAGGTCTGCCAGTTCCGCATCTTCGCGCAGGCGCAATCCGAAAGCCGCGACGGCGACGGCGAACTTGACGTCCATGCCGGCCGCGTCGAGCGAGTCGATGCGATCGAGATCCTCGACCGGCCGGGTAATGAGGTGGCTGGTGGATTGGCCCGGCCGCTTGTAGCGAATTTTCAAGAAGGCATATTCGCCGGATTGCCCGTCGTGATCGATGAAGACCGCTTCCGGTTGATAGCGAAGGGGCTCGGTGCGCCACGGCCCGCCCTCTGTCGGCACGATTTTGTACAACGCGGTCACCGCGTGACCACTGCCGATCTCGCCGGCATCGATGCGATCGTTGGCGAAATCGTCGCGCCGCAGCAGGCGCGTTTCATAGCCGATCAACCGATAGGCCTCGACCCGCGCCGGATTGAATTCGATCTGGATTTTCACGTCGTTGGCGATCGGAAAGAGAGTCGACGCGAGTTCGTCGTCGAGCACCTTGCGGGCTTCCATCAGCGAGTCGATGTGCGCCGCGGTGCCATTACCGGTCTGCGCCAAGGCCTGGGCGATGCGATCGTTAAGATTGCCTTGGCCGACGGTCAAGACCGAAAGGTAAATGCCGGTTTTGCGTTTGGCGGCGATCATTCTTTCGAGCGCTTTTGGATCGGAGACCCCGACATTGAAATCGCCGTCGGTCGCCAAAATTAGCCGGTTGACTGCGTCACTATCGAACTCTTGTTGGGCAAGTTGGTAGGCGGTGGCGAGCCCGGCCGCGCCGGCGGTCTACCCGCCGAAATGAAGAGAGCCCAGAACGCTTAGGATTTTTGCGCGCTGGTGTGCCGGAGTCGGCTCCAGCACGACCGCGGAGCGGCCGGCATAGGTGACGATGGCGACGCTATCTTGGTCGTCGAGCCGATTGAGCATGAGGCGGAACGATTGCTTGACCAGTTCGAGCCGGCCTTGGCCCGACATCGAGCCCGAAACATCGATCAAAAGCACCAGATTGGCGCGCGGGCGCTGCTCGGGCGCGGTCTCGTAGCCTTTTATGCCGACGTGGAGCAGCAATTTGTGCTCGCTCCACGGCGCCGGCACCACCGCGACGCTGGTGGCGAACGGGACCGACGGATCCGCCGGTGTCGGGTAGGCATAGTCGAAATAATTGATCATCTCCTCGACCCGCACCGCTTCGTGCGGCGGCAGCTGACCGGCGACCAGCATGCGACGGACATTGCTGTACGCGGCGGTATCGACGTCGACCGAGAACGTCGAGACCGGCGCTTCGTCGGCGCGGCGAAACCGGCTCGTCTCGAATGCGGGATATTGCTCGCGATTGGGGTGGTCCGCCATCGATGCGTGAATCATCGCCGCTGGTGCGGCGGAAGACGAGCTGACGCGATAATTCGCGTATGTATCGGGCGTTTTATCGCAGGCAGTAAGTATCGTGGCCGCGATCAAGAGGCCGGCCGTGGCAGCAAGTCGTAGTTGCGTAAGCGTCATGATTGTTGCTCCCCAAATGGGGGAAGAGGGCGAGTGCCCGTTGTTCGTGTCGATTTCGACTAAGCCGATCGCATGCGACACGTCCGAATGTGCCTCTCGCCGAATTACCCCCCGACAGTACGTCCCCTCGGCGGTCTAGGTATGGCGAAACTGCGGCCGTAGTGGGTCCGAAATCGGGCGGCTTCAGGTCGATTTGATGGCGATTGTGTGGCAATGCCCGCGCGGCGCGCGCCCTCAAAAGGGATCGCAGAACAGCTCCAACTGGTCTTGGTCGAGAATGGTGATGATGCCGTGGTCGACCGAGACGATGCCGCTGTTTATCCAGGTGCGCATTTGTTTGTTGACGCTTTCCCGGGTGGTTCCCATCAGATTACCAAGATCCTGTTGCGATAATTTGATGCCGATGCGCACGCCGTCGTCGGACTCGTCGCCGAACGATTCGCCGAGACGGATCAAATGTTTCGCCAGGCGCGCCGGAAGATGCATGAAGATGGCATCCTCATAGAGATCGTTGACCCAGCGAAACCGTTCGCACAGCATCACCAACAGTCGGGTCGCCAGTTCCGGCCGCTCCTCGAGGAAGGGCATGAAGTCGCGAACGTCGATGACCACCAGCTCGGCGTTTTCCATCACCGTTGCGTCGGCGCTGCGGTCCTTGCCGTCGATCAGCGCGATTTCACCGAACAGTTCGCCGGGACCGAGGATGTTGAGCACGATCTCCTTGCCTTCGGCGGACATGGTGCTGATCTTGACTCGGCCTTCGATGATGGCGATCAGGCCGTCGCCGGGATCGCCCTTTTGAAACAACACTTCGTTCGGTCGCCCATGCCTGAGCTTGGCGAATTTGAGCAACTGATCGAGCTCGCTCGCCTCCAGATGCCGGAGCAAAAAATGCCGCCCCAGGATCGCGCGTATATCGTCCCTGCTTTCCAGCGACATTGTCCCAACCTCGTTTCGATAGCGGAAACGGTCGGCCCGGCTCGAACCATCGAAACGGCGCCGACTTCCCCAACAGCCACGATCTAAGTCTAAACCGAAATCCGGTCTGGGTCGGAAGGATTTTTAGCTGTCGATCAAGCGATTGTTAGAATTGGCCGGCGGCGGAATGCGGCGTTCGGTACTGTTCGGCGTCGGCGAAAAGCGGGCTAACGGCGAACATTCCGAGGACGAAAAGTGTAGCGACGGCGAGACCGATCGCGCGGTGAAGCGATCGGTGGTGATGATGGCGCGGCATGAAGACGATCCCCGAGAACAAGTTTTGTATGCTCAAAGAGATAGTCGCGAATTGTCGACGATACTGTGACGGTGGTCACCGAATGGCGAAAATTCGTGTTATATCAGCGCTCTAGGGGCGACATGATCGGCGGGGTAGCGATTGCTACTCATAGACCCTTGTGTCGTCGATAACCTTGCCGTCATCGGGGAGGCTACCCGGACCGACGAGCTCGACGTCGCCGCGCACCTTACAAAGGCTTTGCACCGAGCCGGCGATTTCCGCGATCAGGGCGGCGCGGTCCGCGCTTACATCGCCGGCGATCTCGCAGCGCAGGGTCATGCGGTCCGACTGATCCGGGTTGTCGATTACCAGCCGCGCCTTGCCGATCTGCGGATGGCGGGAAACCACCTGTCCGACCTGAGTCGGATGGACAAACATGCCGCGGACCTTGGTGGTCTGGTCGGCGCGGCCCATCCAGCCCTTGAGGCGGGTATTGGTTCGGCCGCACGCTGACTGGCCGGCGAGGACCGCCGACAAATCGCCGGTGGCGAAACGAACCAGCGGATAATCGGGATTGAGGACGCTGACCACGACTTCGCCGACCTCGCCCTCGGCGACCGGATCGCCGGTTCCCGGCGTGACGATCTCGACGATAACCCCTTCATCGATGACCATGCCTTCGAGCGCCGGCGATTCATAGGCAATCAGGCCGAGATCGGCAGTGCCGTAGGATTGCAGGACCGCCACGCCCTCTTGCTTGAAGGTGTCGCGCAGGCTCGGCGGCAGCGCCTCGCCGCCGACCGAAGCCTTGGTGATGCTCGAGGTATCGAGGCCGGCCTCGCGGGCGCGTTCGAAGAGAATTCGCAAGAACGAGGGGGTGCCGATGTAGGCGTTGGGTCGAATATCGTTGATCGCCTGGATTTGTTGCTCGGTATTGCCGATGCCGCCCGGCACCACCGCGCAGCCGCAGGCATGGGCGCCAGCTTCCATCATATGACCGGCCGGCGTTAGATGGTAGGCGAACGTGTTGTAGGCGATGTCGCCAGGGCGCAATCCGGCCGCATAGAGCGCGCGGCCCATGCGCCAATAATCGCGGCGCTGAATGCCGGGTTCATAAATCGGCCCCGGCGAGCAAAACACCCAGCTCATCTCGCCGGGCGGGCGCGTGGTCAGGCCGCCGAGCGGGCGGTTGGCTTTCTGCAGCTCGATCAGTCCCGATTTTCGCGTTACCGGCAGACCCGCCAGCGCCTTGCGCGACGTCACTTCTTCGCCGTCGATGCCGCTTAATATCCGGCCCCAGGCCGGGCTGTGATGCTTGGCGGATGTGATCTGGTCGCGCAGCGCCTCGAACTGCGCCGCTTCTCGCCGCTCCGGGTCGCGTATTTCCAGATCGTCGTAATGTTCCCCGCGTTGCGTCATTTTTTTGCCTTGCCTGGTAACCGTCGCGCCGAGACTATCCCCCATAGTCGCGGTTGGTAAAGGCTAGACTATGGCTGGTCAAGCGGCGCGAATCGTCTTCAACAGGGTATCGAGGGTGATCGAGCCGAGGGTGGCGCGGGCAATGTCGTCGATCTCCGCCAATACGCGGTCGAGCGCGTCGGATACCGCGGCGTCGGTACGACCAGGATTGGCCGCGGCATGCGCGGTGACTTCAACCGGTTCGAACAATTCGATTACGTCGAGCAAGGACGTGCGGCGTGGATTGGCGGCGAAGCGATAGCCACCGCGCGCGCCGCGCGTGGCCTCGACGATGCCGGCGCGGGCGAGGGTCTGCATGACCTTGGCCATGTGGGCGACCGAGGCGCCGTGGCTGGCCGCGATGTCGCTCGCCGAGCGCGCGGTGCCCGCCGCGCCGGCCAAATCGATCACCGCGTATAAGGCGAGCCGAGTCGCGGTCTGAAGTTTCATCGCAAGCTGGTATTACGGCCAGGGGGTGAATTGTTTGCCGAGCTTCAAGCCCTGGCCCTGATAGGACGAGCCGATATCGCTGCCATAGACTCGGTCGGGCGTGCCGGCGAGTTTCTCATAGCGCAGCCAGCCGATGATCTGGCCGTGTTCGAGGAGGAACGGCACATCGTGCGAGCGCACTTCGAGAACCGCGCGTGACGCGCCGCCGGCGCCGAAGCCGAAGCCGGGATCGAAGAAACCGGCGTAATGGACGCGGAACTCGCCAACCAAGGTATCGTAGGCGACCATCTCGGCGGCGTAATCGGGCGGCACGGCGACCCGTTCGCGGGTGGCCAGGATGTGAAAATCATCGGGGTCGAGAACGATGCCGCCGCCTTTGTGCGGCGTGATAGGCTCCCAAAACTCCACCGGATCGTAGGCGCCTCGCGCATCTACGTCGATAATGTCGGTATGCTTGCGGGCCCGAAATCCGATCGGCCCGTCGCCGCCCGAAGCCGCGAGATCGAGGGTCACGCCGACCAGATCGTCACGGATAATCGGCGCGATACCGGCGGCGCTCTCGACCAGGCGGTAGCGCTCATGCAGATCGCGCAGCGCGCCGGCGGCGAGCTTTGGCGTGCCGCGTCGCAGTCGCAATTGGCAAAGCCTGGAGCCCTCGCGCACCTGGATGGAAAAGGTGCGTGGCGCGATCTCGGCGTAGAGCGGGCCGTCATAGCCGTCGGGGACGCGGTCGAACGCGGTGCCGCCGTCGGTGATAACCCGGGTGAAAACGTCGAGCCGGCCGATCGAGCTTTTGGGATTGGCGAACGCCGACAACCGGCTCGCCAACGCCAATGTCTCCTGCAACGGAACGATATAGACGCAGCCGCGTTCGAGAACCGCGCCGCCGGTCAGGCCAATCGAGTGCATGCCGAATTGGTCGATCTTGTCGAGCACCGGCACGCCGGGGCCGGGCATGAAACTCGCGCGGACGCGATACGCCACGGAGCCGAGACGGAGGTCGAGGCTCGCCGGTTGGACCTGTTCCGGCAGGATCGCGGCGGCGGCGGATATTTCGCCGGCGTCGATCAAGGACGCGAGCGCCTGATGCGGCAAAATTCCGAGATGCGCGGCGTGCGCGGCGGCCGATGGTTCGGCGCTGTCGTCGATGCCTGCCGCCGCGTTATCGTGGCTCATGAGTGTGCCGATCCTTGGGGCCAATTGATGCCCGCCGGACACCTGGTCGGCGTCCTTAGCCGCCATAGTTTATCACCCGCATTCCTGCCCCGCCAACCGGAAGTGATAGTGTTTATTTTATGAACAATACACATGCGGTATGGTTCGGCGTGTCTCTATCGTAGAGTTATCCCCAGTCTGTGGGTAATTTTAAGATATATCCTATGGATAACTCGATTATTTCGAATTTAATTAATCTAAAACAATAAGATATGAGTTTAAATTCCTGTGGATAGTTGATCTAATCGATTGGCAATTCAAGCTCGACAAAGGGCCCCGCGGTCATGCCTTGGGCGCGAAAAAATGACATTAGCAGCGTCGCATCGCGCGCTACCATCGTGCGAATCGACTTTACCCCTGCTTTTCGAAACGCGGCATCGGCGGCGGCGAACAATTTCGTGCCGATTCCGGCCTCGCGACACCCCGGCGCGACGTTGACGGCGAACACCCAGCCGCACGGCGGCGATCCGAACTCCCAACTGCGCACCTCACCCATTACATAGCCGACCAAGTCCGCCCCTTGCACCGCCGCGAAGGCGCACGCCTGGTCGGTTGTCGCGACATAGCGATCGAACGCGGCGCGCCAATAGTCCGCTTTGGACTCGCCCGTGGTCCGCGCGTCGAGCGCCACCACCGCGGCGAGATCGCTGTCGCGGATGGGGCGAATGGCGATCGGGTCCGGGTTCACTCCCGGCTTGACTCTTGGGGGCATCGGGGTACCCTGTTTCTAAATCGGTATAACCATACCTAATTGGAGCCGACTATGACCGAACACGAGGGTCAGGTCCAGCCCGGTGATCCGGGCGCGGCAGCGTCGAACACCGACTCGGCGATCGATTTTCGGACCTCTCCCGAGGCCTATCGCCACTGGAAACTCGCCTTCGACGGCGCGGTGGCGACCCTCGCCCTCGATGTCGACGAGGCGGGATCGCTCAAACCAGGCTACGAGCTCAAACTCAACTCGTATGACCTTGGCGTCGATATCGAGCTCTACGACGCGGTGCAGCGGCTGCGATTTGAGCACCCGGAAGTCGGCGCGGTCATTCTGACCTCGGCCAAGGACAAGGTTTTTTCGGCCGGTGCCAACATCCGCATGCTCGGTCAATCGGCGCACGCCGAGAAAGTGAATTTTTGTAAGTTCACCAACGAGACGCGCTGCGGCATGGAAGACGCCAGCGAATACTCGCGCCAGACCTATATCGCGGTGCTCAACGGCACCGCGTCCGGCGGCGGCTACGAACTGGCGCTCGCATGTGACGAAATCATCCTCGCCGATGACGGCGCGTCGGCGGTCTCGTTACCCGAACTGCCTTTGCTCGCGGTGTTGCCCGGCACCGGCGGTCTGACCCGCCTGGTCGATAAGCGCAAGGTGCGGCGCGATCGCGCGGATTTCCTGTGCACCACGGCGGAAGGCCTGCGCGGCCGCCGCGCCCGCGACTGGGGCCTGGTCGATGCCTTGGCACGGCCGTCGACCCTGATGGCCGAGGCGCGCGCCCGCGCCGAGACGATCGCCGCGCAATCGGATCGCCCGCGTGACGGCACGGGGATAGCGCTCGGGCCGCTCGCCCGCACCCTCGATCCGGAGCGCCTGAGCTATCGGTTTCTCGACATCGCCATCGATGGCGACCGGCGGGTGGCGACATTTGTCGTTGCCGGACCGGACCAGGATCCGCCGGCGAGCCTCGATGATCTGGCCCGGGCGGGCGACGGCGTATGGGCGCTGGCGCTCGCCCGGGCGCTCGACGATGCGATTCTCCATCTCCGCACCAATCGCCCGGAAATCGGCACCTGGGTGCTGAACAGCACTGGTGACGGGGCCCTGGTGGGGGCGCACGACGGATTTCTACTCGCCAACCAAGACCACTGGCTGGCGCGCGAGATCACCCTGTACTGGAAGCGGGTGCTCAAGCGCCTGGATATGTCGTCGCGCAGCCTGATCGCCTTGATCGAGCCCGGGAGCTGCTTCGCCGGCACTTTGTTCGAGTTGGTGCTGGCGGCCGATCGCAGCTACATGCTCGACGATGAGCCGGCGCCCAGCGTCGCGCTGAGCGAAATGAATTTCGGCGCCCTGGCGATGGCAAACGGCCTGTCGCGATTGGCGACCCGGTTTCTCGACGACGAGGCGGCGCTGGCGGCGGCACATGCGGCATGCGGCGACGCGCTGGCGGCGGCCGACGCCGATGATCTCGGTCTGGTCACCTTCATTCCCGATGCGATCGATTGGGACGACGAGGTCCGGCTCGCGGTGGAGGAACGCGCGAGCTTTTCGCCCGACGCCTTGACCGGCATGGAGGCGAGCCTCCGCTTCGCCGGGCCGGAAACCATGGAAACCAAGATTTTCGGCCGCCTGACCGCCTGGCAGAACTGGATATTCCAGCGTCCCAACGCGGTTGGGCCGGACGGCGCGCTGACCCTCTTCGGCAGCGGTCGGCGCAGCGAATTCGATATGAAGAGGGTGTGAACCATGGCGATCGATTATTCCGAACTCATCCCCAACAATGTCCAACTCAGCGACAATGCGCGCCTGCAGCGGGCCTTGGAGGCGTGGCAGCCGCGCTACATCGATTGGTGGCGCGAACTCGGGCCCGAGGGCTATCAGGACATCGAGGTCTATTTGCGCACCGCGATCAGTGTCGAGTCGGGCGGCTGGGCGCATTTCGATTACGTCAAGATGCCCGATTATCGCTGGGGAATTTTTCTCAGCCCGGCGGTCGAGGACCGGCGCATCGGCTTCGGCGAGCACAAGGGTGACGCGGTTTGGCAAGATGTGCCGGGCGAGTATCGCTCGACCTTGCGCCGGCTCATCGTTACCCAAGGCGATACCGAACCGGCATCGGTCGAGCAGCAGCGTCTGCTGGGGAAGACCTGCCCGTCGCTGTACGATCTGCGCAACCTGTTCCAGGTCAATGTCGAGGAAGGCCGGCATTTGTGGGCGATGGTCTATTTGCTCGACGCCCACTTCGGTCGCGACGGGCGCGAGGAAGCGGAGGAGATGCTCGACCGTCATTCGGGCGATCCCGACAAGCCGCGGATTCTCGGCGCCTTCAACGAAGCGACACCGGACTGGCTGTCGTTCTTCATGTTCACCTATTTCACCGATCGCGACGGCAAATACCAGCTCGCGTCGCTCGCGGAATCCGCTTTCGATCCGCTGTCGCGCACTTGTCGTTTCATGCTGACTGAGGAGGCGCACCACATGTTCGTCGGCGAGAGCGGCGTCGGCCGCATCGTCCAGCGCGCCTGCGAGCTGATGAAAGAGCACAAGATCAGCGACCCGGCCGAGGTCCGCGCGCACGGCGGCATCGACCTCGAAACCCTGCAGCGCTACATCAATTTTCATTACAGCGTCTCGGCCGACCTGTTCGGCGCCGAGCAATCGACCAACGCGGCGAACTACTATACGGCGGGGCTCAAGGGTCGCTATCAAGAGAGCAAGATCGACGACGACCATGTGCTTGGCGAAGAGGCTTACCAAGTGCCGTCGCTCGAAGGCGGTTCGCTCGAAGTGCCCGCCTTGTCGGCGCTGAACGAGCGGCTGCGGGACGATTACACGGCGGATTGCGCGCGCGGCCTGGCGCGCTGGAACAAAGTGATCGCGGCGCACGACATCGCGTTCGAGCTGCGTTTGCCGGCCTCCGCCTTTCACCGCCAAATTGGCACTTTCGCCGGTGCGTTCTTCTCACCCACAGGAGCGCCGATGGCCGAGGCGGCGTGGCTTGGCGAACGAAACCAATGGCTTCCCGACGACGACGACCACGCCTATATTGCCTCGCTCATGAAGCCGGTGACCGGCGCCGGACAGATGGCGAATTGGATCGCGCCGCCGGCGCGCGGCATCAACGGTCAGCCGATTGAGTACGAGTATGTGCGTTTGGCCTGACCGTTAAAAGTTAGACGACCACCATGGTTTTCGAACAGGCCGCAAGGCTCAGGGCTGGCTGCTGCCCATCGATCCCGGGGTGCCGGGCAGCGACAAGGTGCGTCCGGTATTGGTTACCGTGGTGCCATCGACTTCGAGGATCGACACGTCCGCATCGACGAAATTGCCGACGTAGAGATGACTGCCGTCGGCGCTGAACACCACGCCCTCGGGGAGACCGCGAACCTCGACTTCGCCGACCCGGGTCACCGATTTGCCGTCGATGGCGAGCACCACCACACTGCCGTTACGATTGTAGAACCACGAGTCGGTGGGCACACCGGCACTGCCCTTGAGCAGGATCGCGACGGCGATCTCGCCGGTTGGACTGATCGCCAGGCCTTCCGGCGCGTCGCCGATGGCGATGCGGTCGATGACGCGTGGCGGCTCGACGGTCAAGTCGATAACGCTTACCGTGTCGATATGGCCGTCGGAGCGCCCGGCATTGCCGTTGTCGGCGGTCAGCGCCAAGGTGCCGTCGGGGGTGATCTTGACATTGTACGGCCAGCGGCCGACCGGCATGTCGAGTTCGGCGTTCGTGCTGATCCGCCCGTTTTCGATATCGAGCACGGCGATCTTGTGGGCGGGGAATTTCGCCACCAGCGCGCGGCGACCGTCGGGGGTGATCGCCACCGTGGTGACTTGCTCGCCCATATCCAGGGTCTGCACCAGACGCACCGATTTACCGGAAATCTCGAGCACGCCGATCGAATTGTCGGCGCGATGGGCGATCAGCGCCAGGTCGCCGGCGCGATTGATCGCCATCCCCGACGGTTGCCCGCCAACCTCGACGGTGTCGATCAGTTGCGGCGGATCGACGGTCAGATCGACCACAAACAGACGATTGTCGGGCCCCGGTTTCCAACCGTCACCCTCGGCGTTCCATGCCATCGCGTTGTTGATCAGCGCGAGGCTTCCGTCGGGCGTGATCGCCAAATTGGTCGGTGGCCCGAACAGCGAATTATCGAGTTGGAGATTGGCGATGATGCGCGGCGACGAGGGATTGGCGATGTCGATCACCGAAACAAAGTCCTTGCCCGGCGGTCCGAACACGGTGCTGGCCCCGGCGAAAGAAACCTTGTTGTCGATACCGGCGAGCATCATTTCCGCCGCCGTCGGCGCGGCGACTATCGCCATTCCCACCGCCACCATCAATCCGCCCGCTATTCGGGTCCAGCAATTCTCGGACATGCGCGTTCTCCCGGTAAAATTATTGGCCTGGCCGTGTCGCCGGCCGTTTAGGCGCCAGTAGATCCTCGAATTGCGCGGCGGACTTGGCCTTGTTGGCGGCGATCTGGCGGGCCACGTCGTCGGTCCGCAACATGCCGGCCTGCCACGTCGCGACATGGTTCAATCCGTCGGCGATGGTGTGGTCGCGGGCATAGTTAAGCATTTCCTTGGTGCCGGTGACAGCGAGCGGCGATTTTTCCGCGATGGTTTGGGCCATCGCCAGCGCGCCGGCCACCATCGCGTCGTGCGACTCGAACACAGCGTTGACCAGCCCCGCGCTGCGTGCCTCCTCGGCCGCCAGGCGGCGTCCGGTATAGGCGAGTTCGCGAACCAGACCCGCCGGGATCAAGTACGGCAAGCGTTGCAAGGTGCCGACGTCGGCGACGATGCCGACATTGACCTCCTGGATGCAGAAAAACGCGTCCGCCGTACACACCCGGATATCGCACGCCGATACCAGATCGATCCCGCCGCCGATACAGCCGCCCTGGATCGCCGCGATCACCGGCACCCGGCAGCGGTCGATCACCGAAAAGCTTTCCTGCATGTCGAGCACGGTGCGCCGCAAGCGTTCGCCGACACGCCCCGCATCGGCGTCGGCGGTGTCGTGATCGGCGGCTAGCGAGTCGAATACCGATAGATCGAGACCCGCGGTGAAGTGTCGCCCGGTCGACGACAGCACCACCGCGCGCACCCGCGGATCGTCGTCGATGGTCGCGAACGCGGTGACCATGTCGTGCCAGAACGCGAAGGTCATGGTGTTGAGCTCGCGCGGGCGGTCGAGCCGCACCTGCGCGACGTGATCTTCGATCGATAGCGCGAGAGTCCGCAGCGGCATGGTGATCTCCGGATCGGCGATAACTCCCCCTTTGTACAAGCTTTGCGGCGGCCTTTGTATAGCGGGCGACATTCAGGCTCCGTCAACCACAATTATAGATTGTCGTAAAAGTAAGTTTTTCTATCCAATCGATAGATCGCGCATGTCGCGTGATCGAAAGGAGGCTCACCTCGATGTTCACACTCAGCGACGCCGTGCTCAACAGATTGTTCGAGGTCAACCGCTTTATCGAGCCGCGTGACGAGTTGGAGATCTTCGGTCCGCGCATGCAGTTCGCGGTGCTCAAATTCCAAATCCCCCGCTTCGGCGTGGATGCCGATGGTGGGGTTGTTGGCTCCCTTACCGGTGCCGAACGCGGCATCGATGCGTGGCCGGGAATCTCGGACGGGGCGGCGTCATGACGGCACGAAGGGATTTGCGCTACCGCCCGACAAACCATCCGTTCGACGCGCAAGCGGACACCTATCACGGTCCGAATGCCTTGTGCATGGCGGTGATGGCCAATCTTGCGTACGAGAACAAGGCCAAGATTCAGCGCCAGACAGCGCGCTGGGGGTTTGGCCGATTTCACTTTTTCGCCAAAGGCGGGACCGAGGCATTCATTGTCGGCGACGCCGAGAAAGTGATCGTCGCGTTTCGCGGCACCGAGCCCACGGTGCTCAAGGATTGGCGTACCGATGTCCGGTTTCGCCTCGTCAAGGGCGGGTCGGCAAGGTCCATCGCGGTTTCCGCACCGCGCTGGGTGGCATCTGGCCGGCTTTGCGGCCAATGATCCGAAGTTTTCAGGACGACAAGACCAATCCGCAATCCCTGTGGCTCACTGGGCACAGTTTGGGCGCTGGGCTCGCCACCCTGGCGTACGCGCGGCTGCGCTTCGAAGAGGACAAACCGGTCCACGGGCTCACCACTTTCGGCCAACCGCGCACCGGCAATGGCGATTTCGCCGCCGCGATCAACCGCGATTCGATGGCGCGGATGTATCGACTAGTGAACAATAGTGACCTGGTACCCCGGCTGCCGCCGCGCTCGCTCGGCTACAGCCATGCCGGGCAGTTGGTGTATTTCACCAGCGCCGGCCGGGCGACCAGCGATATGTCGGTGTGGATGCGCGTGCTCGACCGCGCCCGGGGCCGCCTCGACGACCTCGGCAAACCGGGGCCGGACGCGATCAATGATCATGACATGAGTGGCTACGTGAAGCTGGTCCGCAAAAATATGTGGACCACGCTGCGCTGGTAATAGCCGAAACAGACTCTAGACATGATCCGCTCTAAACTACGCCCCGTCTGGAGGGAGACGGTGGATGGCGAATAAGAGTGGCGCGGTCGAGCCACGATCGCTCGAGCTGGTGGCCGGTGGCCGCCGGCTATACTCGGTGTGGCTCGGCCCGCCGGCCGAGGACGCGCCGACCCTGGTCTTCCTGCATGAAGGGTTGGGCAGCGTCGGACAATGGAAGGATTTTCCGCAATCCCTGGCCGCGGCGTGCCGCTGCGGGGCGCTGGTCTATGACCGCTACGGCTATGGCGGGTCCGAGCCGCTGGCGCCGCCCTACGAGCGCGATCCGGATTTCATGCATGTCGAGGCGCGCGACGTGCTGCCGGCGGTGCTCGATCAAACCGGGGTGCGCGATGCCATCCTCGTCGGTCATTCCGATGGCGGATCGATCGCGCTGCTCGCGGCGGCGACCTTGGATACGCGGATTCGCGGGGTGGTCACCGAGGCTGCGCATGTTTTCGTCGAACCCGAATCGATTACCAGTATTGAGGACGCGGTCGCCGCCTATCGCGTCGGCGACTTGCGCGACAAGCTCGCGCGGTATCATAAAGACACCGTCGACAGCGCCTTCTACGGCTGGGCCAACGCCTGGCTGAACCCGGACTTCGAGGCGTTTCATATCGAGGGCTATCTCCGCGCGATCACCTGCCCAGTGCTCGCCTTCCAAGGCGAGGATGATGCCTATGGCACGCCGGCGCAGCTCGACATGATCCGCGCCGCGGTCAGCGGGCCGGTCGAAACCATGCTCCTGCCCGACTGCGGTCACGCGCCCCATGCCGAAGCCACCGACCTTGTATCCGAGGCGATGATCGGTTTCATTGGTGCCGTATTTGGGCCCCGGCCCGCCAACGACTAATTTCAAGGGACACGTACCATGACCGGTTCAAGACTTTCACTTTTCGCCGTTGCTGTCGCGGCGCTTGCGCTTCTCGTCACCGGCGCCCCCGCGGCCGAGGCCAAGATGAAAGTGCGCTTCGCCGACGAGGCCTGGACCGGCGACACAATCCCCGAAGGGCAATGGTGCTCGAAATTCGACGGCTCCGGCGCGACTCCCGCGCTGATCATCGACGACGTCCCCGATATGGCCAACGGCATCGTCGTCGCCTTCAACGACGAATCCTATATCCCGATGGATAAGGGCGGCCACGGAATCATCCTGTTCATGATCACCCCCGAACGGCCGATCTGGATTCCCTCGATCGCCGGCGAGACCACCGAGCTTCCCGACGACGTCATCATGGTCAAGGCGCATAAGGCAAAGTCCGCCGCCTACAGCCCGGGCACCGCGTATCTCCCGCCATGCTCCGGCGGCATCGGCAACAAGTACACCGCGACGGTGCAAATGGTGCAGGTGGCGACCGACGGCCGCTATACCGTGCTCCAGACAACGAAGATCACGCTGGGGAAGTATTAGGGAGGCGGTTCCGCCGCTCCGATAAACGCCCCCCACCCCTCGACTTGAGCCGGGTGCGGTGCTAC
Organism: Alphaproteobacteria bacterium; assembly: GCA_047517485.1. Taxonomy (GTDB): domain Bacteria; phylum Pseudomonadota; class Alphaproteobacteria; order UBA7887; family UBA7887; genus JAKZSU01. The sequence goes on along the minus strand of JAKZSU010000050.1, from coordinate 33,501 downwards.
TTCCACTAGGGTGCGGGAGGGGGCTTCCGCATGTGTACCGTATGCTAGGAGATTGCCCGTGTCCCGTGTTGGCCATGACAGCTTGAATGTTCGTCGCACGCTAAGTGTTGGCGGACGCGACTATGATTATTTCAGCCTTCCCGCCGCGGTCGAGGCCGGGATCGGCGATGTTGCCCGACTGCCGTATTCGCTCAAGGTTCTGCTCGAGAACCTGTTGCGCTTCGAGGACGGCACCTCGGTTAGCGTCGACGACGTCAAGGCGCTTGCCGGGTGGCTGGCGGAACGCCGCATCGAGCGCGAGATCGCCTATCGCCCGGCGCGGGTGCTGATGCAGGATTTCACCGGTGTGCCCGCGGTCGTCGATCTGGCGGCGATGCGCGATGCCATGGCGGCGTTGGGCGGCGATCCCAAGCGGATCAATCCGCTGGTGCCCGCCGATCTGGTGATCGATCATTCGGTCCAGGTCGACAGCTTCGGCAGCGGCGCGGCCCTGGCCGACAATGTGCGCATCGAGATGGAGCGCAACCGCGAGCGCTATGCGTTTCTCCGCTGGGGGCAGGGGGCGTTCGACAATTTCCGCGTGGTGCCGCCGGGCACCGGCATTTGTCATCAGGTCAATCTCGAGCATTTGGCGCAGACCGTGTGGGTCTCGGAAGGCGCGGACGGCCGCGACGTCGCCTATCCCGATACGCTGGTCGGCACCGATAGCCACACCACCATGGTCAACGGCTTGGCGGTCTTGGGCTGGGGCGTCGGCGGCATCGAGGCGGAAGCGGCGATGCTCGGCCAACCGATCTCGATGCTGGTGCCGGAAGTGGTCGGCTTCAAACTCACCGGCGCCCTGCGCGAAGGCACCACGGCGACCGATCTGGTGCTCACCGTCACCAACATGCTGCGCGCCAAGGGCGTGGTCGGCAAGTTCGTTGAATTTTATGGCCCAGGGCTCGATCAGCTGGCGCTCGCCGATCGCGCGACGATCGCCAACATGGCGCCGGAATATGGCGCGACCTGCGGCTTCTTCCCGATCGACGGCGCGACCATCGAGTATCTTTCGTTCACCGGGCGCGCCGCGGACCGCTGCGCCCTGGTCGAGGCCTACGCCAAGGCGCAAGGCATGTGGCGCGATGAAAGCGCGCCCGATCCCGAATTCACCGACACGATGACGCTCGACATGGGCGCGGTCGAATCGAGTATCGCCGGGCCCAAGCGTCCGCAGGACCGGATCGCCTTGAGCGCCGCGAAGGCGGGCTTCGAGACCGCGCTCACCGAGGAATTCGGACGCGAAGCCGGTGCGGTCAACAGCGCCGCCGTCGAAGGCGCGGATTACGAACTAACCGACGGAGCGGTGACCATCGCCGCGATCACCAGTTGCACCAATACCTCGAACCCGTCGGTGATGATCGGCGCCGGTCTGCTCGCGCGCAACGCCCGCGCCAAGGGTCTGACGGTCAAGCCGTGGGTCAAGACCTCGCTCGCGCCGGGCTCGAAAGTGGTCACCGACTATCTCGCCAAGGCCGGGCTCGACGACGATCTCGACGCGCTCGGGTTCAATCTGGTGGGCTATGGCTGCACCACCTGCATCGGCAATTCCGGCCCGCTGCCGGAGCCGATCGGCCAGGCCATCGACGACGGCGACCTGGTGGTCTCCGCGGTGCTCTCGGGAAACCGCAATTTCGAGGGCCGGGTGCATCAAAAGGTGCGGGCGAATTATCTCGCCTCGCCGCCGCTGGTGGTCGCCTACGCGCTCGCCGGCTCGATGCGGGTCGATCCGCTCACCGACCCGCTCGGCGACGGCGCCGATGGGGCGCCGGTGTATCTCAAGGACATTTGGCCGAGCAGCGTCGAGGTGGCGGACACGGTGCGCAACGCGGTGACGTCGGAGATGTTCGACACCGAATATGCCGATGCCTTTACCGGCGACGCGGAATGGCAGGCGATCGAGACCCCCGCCGGCATGATCTATAACTGGCCGATGTCGACCTATGTCCGCAATCCGCCGTATTTCGAAGGCATCACCGCCGAGCCCGATCCGGTGACCGACATCGTCGACGCCCGCGTTCTCGCGGTACTCGGCGACTCGGTCACCACCGATCATATTTCGCCCGCCGGCGGCATCGCGCCCGACAGCCCGGCGGGCAGCTATCTGCGCTCGCTCCAGGTCGGCCGCAAGGATTTCAATTCCTATGGTTCGCGGCGCGGCAACCACGAAGTGATGATGCGCGGCACTTTCGCCAATATCCGTCTGCGCAACGAAATGGCGCCGGGGACCGAGGGCGGCTGGACCAAGCTGATGCCCGGCGGCGAGGTGATGTCGATTTTCGAGGCGGCGATGCACTACGCCGAGGCGGCAACGCCGTTGGTGGTCTTCGGCGGCAAGGAATACGGCACCGGATCGTCGCGCGATTGGGCCGCCAAGGGGACCAAGCTGCTCGGCGTCCGCGCGGTGATCGTCGAGAGCTTCGAGCGAATTCACCGCTCGAACCTGGTCGGCATGGGGGTCATGCCGCTGCAATTTACCGGCGGCGCGACGCGCAAGACCCTGGGACTCGACGGTAGCGAGACCGTCACCATCACCGGGCTGGCGAGCGATTTGCGGCCGCGGATGGATGTCGCTTGCGAGATCACCCGCGCCGATGGTCGGGTCGTGGACATCACGCTATTGAGCCGAATCGATACCGAAAACGAGATCGATTACTACCGCCATGGCGGCATTTTGAATTATGTGTTGCGGCAGCTCGCGGCGGCATAGATCATAGGATTCGCGTAACGGATCACGGGCCTTCAATCAGAAGTGATTGGCCGCTCGCCACGGCCGTGCTTACTTTGGCTCAAGATAAATAAGGGGCTATTCTGCATGAAGCGGCCGTTGGGTCTGGTATTCGCGATACTGATGACGATTTGGGCCACCGCCGCGCCCGCCGGCGACTCGGCGCCGGTGCTGGTCGAGCTGTTCACCTCGCAAGGCTGCTCGTCGTGCCCGCCGGCGGATGCGCTGGCCGGGCGGTTGAGCGAACAGGACGACGTCATCGTGCTGTCGTTTCACGTCAACTATTGGGATTACATCGGTTGGGAAGATCCGTTCGCGACGGAACAGACCACCAAGCGCCAGTATCACTATGCCGAGGCGCTGGGTCAGCGCAACGTCTACACCCCGCAAATGGTGATCGGCGGCGCGACCCATGTGGTGGGCTCGGACGAAGTCGAGGTCCGGCGCGCGATCGCCGAATTGGCGCGCTCGACCGGCCAAGGCCCGGCGATCGCGATCTCGCGGTCCGGCGAACGATTCCGCATCAGCCTCGGCGCCGCCGCTTATGACGGGCTGGCCGATGTCTGGCTGGCGCAGTTCGACAGCCGCCACGACACCGAAGTCGCGCGCGGCGAAAACAGCGGTCGCACGATGACCAATTTCAATGTGGTGCGCCAGCTTCACCGGGTTGGCACATGGGATGGCGAATCGACGCAGATCTTGCTCGATAGCGCCACGATGATCGCGGCGCATGGCCAAGACGGCTGCGCGGTGATCGTCCAGGCCGCCAATCACGGGCCGATCATCGCGGTCGCCAAGTTCGCCACCGCCGCCATCGGCGGCTAACGAATCGCTCTAGGTTTTCAGCGCGCTCGCCATCGCGTCGGTCATCCGCCGCGCGAACGCCGCCGGATCGGGCACCGGCTCGCCTTCGATAATCCGCGCCTGATCGAGCAGAAGCCGCGCCGCCTCGGCGATCTCCGGCGCCGACGGGCTGTCGGCGGCGCGCACGGCCAGCGCCGCGATCAGCGCATTTTTCGGATTGATTTCGAGGATCTTCCGCGACTCCGCGCCCAATTGCTGGTGCTGTTTCAACAGCCGCTCGAGGTGCATATCGAGCGCGCCTTCCTCGGCGACTAGGCATACCGCGCTGTCGGTCAAGCGGTCGGAGATCTGCACATCCTTGACCGCGTCGCCGAGCGCCTCCTTGAACGCGACGATCAATTCGCCGACCCCTTCGCCTTGAACCTCGTCGGGCTTGGTCTCGTCGTCATCCTTATCCGCTTCGCCGGCGATCTTCGATAGATCGATACCGCCGCGGGTCGCCGACTTGAACGGCTTGTCGTCGAACGCCGGGACCGAGCCGAGCCAGAACTCGTCGACCGGGTCGGCGAACAGCAGAACCTCGATATCGCGCGCCGCGAACCCCTCAATTTGCGGGCTGGTGCGCAATTGCGCGACATCCTCGCCGGTGATGTAAAAAATCTCTTCCTGCCCCTCTTTCATCCGCGCGACGTAATCCGCGAGGCTGGTCAAGCCGTCGCCGTCGGTCGAATGCGCGCGCACCAGGCCGAGCAGGCGGTCGCGATACTCGCTGTCCTCGAATACGCCTTCCTTCAGGACCTGGCCGAAATTGCCCCAGAAGGCGGCGTATTCGTCGGGCGCCTTCTTCGCTTTCTTCTCCAGCTCGCCGAGCACCCGCTTGACCAGCGCGGTCTTGATCCGCGCCAGCACCGGATTGTGTTGCAGCATCTCGCGGCTGATGTTGAGCGGCAGATCCTCGCTGTCGACCACGCCGCGTACGAAGCGCAGCCAGCGCGGCACCAGCCCTTCGCAATCGTCGGTGATGAACACCCGTTTGACGTAGAGCTTGACCCCATGCTTGCGGTCGGGATGGAACAGATCGAACGGCGCCGACGTGGGCACGTAGAGCAAATTGGTGTACTCGATGCGCCCTTCCGCCTTGTTGTGCAGGGTCAGCCACGGCTCGTCGAAGGCGTGCGCGACGTGATGGTAGAACTCGGTGTATTGCTCGTCGGTGATATCCTTACGCGGCCGGGTCCACAGCGCCGAGGCCTCGTTGATGGTCTCGGCCTCGCCATCGTCGGCGATGAACGCGATCGGCAGGGCGATATGGTCGGAGTAGGTCTTGACGATCGTCCGCAACCGCGCCGCCTCGAGATACTCGTTCATCCCACGCCTGAGATGCAGTTCCACCGTGGTGCCGCGATGCGCTTCACCAGTCGCCTCAATGGTGTATTCGCCGGCGCCCTCGGAAGTCCAGCGCCACGCGGTGTCCTCGCCGGCGCGAGTCGAGGTGACGGTGACCTTGTCGGCGACCATGAAAGAGGAATAGAAGCCGACCCCGAACTGGCCGATCAGGCCCATGTCCTTGGTCTCGTCGCCGGTCATCTGTTCGACAAACGCGGTCGTCCCAGAGCGTGCGATGGTGCCGAGATTGTCGACCAGATCGTCATGGTTCATGCCGATGCCGTTGTCGGCGACGGTGATCGTGCGCTTCTTGGCGTTGACCGAGATCGTCACCTTGAGTGTCGAGTCGTCGCCGAGTAGATCGGGTTGGGTGATCGACGCGTAGCGCAATTTGTCGCACGCATCCGACGCGTTCGAAATCAATTCGCGGAGAAAGATCTCCTTGTTGGTATACAACGCGTTGACCATCAGGTCGAGCAGACGGCTGACCTCGGCCTGGAACGGTTTGGTCTCCGGCGCCGGCGCGGCGGTCGATTGGTTTTCGGTGTCTGTCGTCATCGCTGGATTGATCCCCTGAATATCTTTGGCCCGCGCGAGATGTGTGGAGCGCAGGCCCGCGATTCAAGTGTTGAACGCGCGTTTCAGCGCCGCCGCGCCTTCGTCGAGCGCCGCGCCGGCGGTATTGACCGGCGCGCCCATGCGGGCGAATCCGTGGATCATCCCGGCGTAGGGCGTATGGGTCACCGCGACCCCGGCACGCTCCAGCGCCTCGGCATAGGCGCGGCCCTCGTCCTTGAGCGGGTCGAATTCGGCGGTCTGCACCAGCGCCGGCGGGAGGGAGGCCAAGCTGGGCGCTTTAAGCGGCGAGGCGCGCCAGTCGCCGACGGCGGCGCGATCGGCGCCGAGATAGGCCGAGACGCAAGAATCAATGCCTTGGGCGGTGAGCAGATAGCCCTCGCCGAGTTCCGTGTGCGACGGACTTTCGCAGGCGAGATCGACCGCCGGATAGATCAACAGCTGAAACACCGGCTGGGGCCCGCCCGCGTCGCGTAAGCCGAGGCAGACCGCCGCCGCCAGATTGCCGCCGGCACTGTCGCCGGCGACCCCGAGCCGCGTCGGATCGCCGCCCAAGTCGCCTGCGTGTCCGAGCGAATGGCGGGTCGCCGCCAGGCAGTCGTCATAGGCGGCCGGGAAGGGATGTTCCGGCGCCAGGCGATAGTCGACCGAGATCACCAGCGAGCCGCTGCCGTGAGCGAGCTGGCGTGCCATGTGATCATGACTGGCGATACTGCCAAAAACCCAACCGCCGCCATGGAAAAACACGGTGACCGGCAGGGCGCCGACCGTGTCGGTCCGGGGCCGGTAAACCCGGATCGGCAACGGCCCCGCCGGGCCGTCGAGCATGTCCTCGACGACATGATCGAGCGCCGGGGTCGGCGGCGCGAAGGCGGCGGTTCCGGCCTCGTACCGCGCCCGCGCCTCGATCGGATCGCGCGTGTCGAACGCGGTCCCGCCCGCGGCCGCGGCATCGAGCACCGCCTGGCAGTGTGGGTGCACCGGCATGGATCCCTCCGTGTAGCCCTGATTGCGGATGCTGTTTAGAGGACTCGCGCGCCGAAGGGAACCGGTTGACCCGCGAGCGCCGGCGACTATGATCCGAGCCGCTAAACCGCGCCGGTCAAGTCACCGCCGCGCGACCACGGGCCCCTGTGGCGGAATTGGTAGACGCGCTGGATTCAAAATCCAGTTCTGGCAACAGAGTGTCGGTTCGAGTCCGACTGGGGGCACCACACCGCTTCGGTGTTTATTTGAAGCAATCGTGGGTCCAGACATCGCGAGTCTCGACGTGCCTAGTCTCCCCGGGCGGCGGGGTTTCCTCGACGTTGAAAGTGATCGTCAGGATCCGCAGCCGGTGTTGGCGTGGGGTGTCGGTGTTCCACAGGCGGCAGAGGTATTTCGAATAATTGATCGCCAGGAGTTGTTTTCGGGTGGGAGTGGTTTGGTCCTCGAGATTCGACAGGTACTTGCGCCAGCGATAGTTAGCATAGACCGCCGAGACGATTTCGGGCCTGGCGAAGCTCGGCGCGCCGGGTTTGCGGTTGAAGACATCGACGATGGTGCCGTCCTTGAGCGTACCCTCGATGATCGGCCACGGGCTGACGACGTCGGGGTGCGGCGCGAACATGGTCCAGTATTGATAGAGGCCGAAGTACTGGCGGACGACGGTGAACGTCTTGGGCAAGCGGAACGCGGTGGCCGGCACGGTCGAGACGTTTTGCACCGTGATGAAGGCGAGAAACGCGGTGGCGAGCAGGCTGCCGACGATGGTCGGTCGGATGCGCCGGGATCGCCAGGGGAGAAACCGATCGCTAACCGCCGCCAGGCGCGGCCGGTTGTCGGCGACCCAGGCGTAGACGCGATCGCCGAACGCCGCCAACGGGCGCCACGACAGCACGGTCGCCAGCGGCCAGAACACCGGCGACGCGGCGACGACGCGGCACAACGCGTCCCATTTGAGGGTAGCGCCGTCACCGCTGGTGACCACCCAGCTGTTGTGCGCCGACAACAGCGCGCCGATGCGGGGATCGTCCTGCGCCGGCGCCAACGGTACGCGGTCGAGAAACAGGAAGGTTCGCAGCAGCCGGCCGGTCTTGAGGCAGAAGTCGCAGTCCCGATCGTACCAGATCGCCAAGCTGTCTTGCGCGTCGCGTCGCAACGCCTTGGCCAGGCGAGCCCACATCCAGCCGCGCATGAAGGTCAGGTTCATGATGATCGAGATCAGCGGGAAAATGCCGATCTCGAGACACAGGAACAGGCCGATATGGAAGGCGATGAAGGCGGCCATGATCGCGGCGCGCAGCGGTCGTTGGAGGAGCGGCGAAAAGATCAGAATCGGGCCGATCAACTCCAAAGCCCAAACACCGTAGGTCAGGCCGGGCAACAGGGATTCGAACTGGCGGAACCACAACCCGAACGGGGTGACCAGATAGTCGAGGTGAAGCGCGTAATAGACCGCGGTGCCGTCGGGGATCCACATCGCGTCCGATTTCAGCAACGCGCTGAAGAAATACACCGACATGCCCTGGATCAGCAGGGCAAAGGTGGCGACCGAGAGATACCCGTTGGCCACCGCCGAACTGGTCTTGTCGAGCGCTGAGTCGACCGAGTATCGCGCCCCCAGCGGCAGGAACAGGGCCCAGAACAGCAACAGCATGACCAGATTGTCCTCGCCGGACAGGATCTGGGTGTTGCGATTCTGCAGCGAGAGCAAAAGCACCCAACTCGCGAAGGTGGCGAGGCGTGTCCGCCACCCGGCGATCAGCATCAACGCGAAAATCCCGGCGAGCACGAACAGCGCGACTTGGAACGCCGCCGTGCCGTTCAACATGTGAAGCGAGAACGAGCCCGGCGACAGATAGGGGATCAATACACCGCGCGGCATGATGCCGAAATCGGTGTAATGCGCGTTGATATCGCGCGCGCGGAGCGCCAGATCGAGGATGAGAAAGCCGCCGAGCAGGACCCGGAACAGCGCCAGCGTCCTGAGATCGATACCGAATATGTCGCGCAGCGAGGCGAGTTTCATGGCGCCTATCCGCTCAACGTCCGTTGCAGCGCGTCTTGCCAGCCCGCCAGCCGCACTTCTCGTGTCGCGGCGTCCATTGCCGGTTCGAAGCGCACCTCGCGCTGCCAGCGGCGCGCGACGTCGTCGACCGAGTCGTAGAGGCCGGCGCCCAATCCGGCCAGGGTCGCGGCGCCGAGCGCGGTGGTTTCCATGATCGCCGGCCGATCGACCGGCAGATCGAGAATGTCGGCGAGATATTGCAGCAGCCAATCGTTCGCCACCATGCCGCCGTCGACCCTGAGCGCGGTCGGGGTGACGCCGTCGTCGGCCATCGCGCGCAGCAGATCTGCGGTCTGATAACACACCGCTTCGAGCGCGGCGCGGGCGAGCTCGGCGCGTCCGGTGGCGCGGGTCAGGCCGACCAGGGTGCCGCGGGCGCTCGAGTCCCAATGCGGCGCGCCGAGCCCGGTGAACGCGGGGACCAAATAGACCCCGCCGGTGTCGGCGATCGAGCGCGCGAGGATTTCTGTTTCCGCCGCGCTGTCGACGATGCCGAGTTGATCGCGCAGCCATTGTACCGCCGCGCCGGCGGTAAAAATCGAGCCTTCCATGGCGTAGGTGGTTTTACTGTCGAGGCGATAAGCCACCGTGGTCAACAGCCGGTTGCTTGAGACCACCGCCTGATCACCGGTATTGACCAGGACGAAACAGCCGGTGCCGTAGGTGCTTTTGATCGCGCCGGGCGCCAAGCACGATTGGCCGATCGCCGCCGCTTGCTGATCGCCGGCGATGCCAAGGATTGGGATCGCGCGGCCGAACAGTTCTGGGTCGGTCTCGCCAAAGTTCGAAGCACAGTCGCGGACCTCGGGGAGGCAGGTGGCGGGCACCTCGAACAGCCGCAACAGTTCGTCGTCCCAGGCCTGGTGGTGGATATTGAACAAGCTGGTGCGGCTCGCGTTGGTCGCGTCGGTGAGATGCGATTGGCCGCCGGTGAGGCGCCAGAGCAGAAAAGAGTCGACGGTACCAAATGCCAGCTCACCACGGCTCGCGCGTGCCCGCGCGCCGTCGACATGGTCGAGAATCCAGGCGATTTTGGTGGCCGAGAAATAGGGATCGAGCAGCAGCCCGGTAGACGCGCGCACCTCCGCTTCCGCGCCCGCGTCCGACAAGCGTTTGCAAACGTCGGCGGTGCGCCGGTCCTGCCAGACGATCGCGTTGTGGATTGGCGCGCCGGTCGCGCGGTCCCAGACCAGCGTGGTCTCGCGTTGATTGGCGATGCCGATCGCGGCGACCCGTTCGTCCGTCTTTTCCGCTTCGGCGAGCGCCTGTTGCGCGACTTCAAGCGTGGTGCGCCAGAGATCCTCCGGATCATGCTCGACCCATCCGGTGTCGGGAAAATGTTGCGGGAACTCGGCTTGGCGCGCGGCGACGATCGCTCCGTCGGCGTCGAAGACGATCGCCCGGCTGCTCGTCGTCCCCTGGTCGATCGCCAAAATCATTGGCATGGTTTAACGATCGATCACCGAACGGATCTCGACCAGATTCGAGCGCGCGCGGAGAATGTAGAATCCGATGTTGGTGAGATGGGTCGGCATCAGCCAGCCATCCTCGGCGCCGTTCGAGACGATGGCTGGCTCGAGCGCGATCGCGCTCTTCAGATGCGCGTCCATCAGGTCCCAGATATCGTCCAACTTTTTCTCTTCGACGATATCGACGAAATCGGCGCGGGCGGCGCGCAAGATACCGTAATAGGCGTAGAGCTGGCCGCGCGCGTGCATGAAGATATCGTCGGCGCGGGTATCGAACCAGCCGGAGTCGTATTGTTCGGCGCGGTCCTTGATCGCGGCGGAGGTCGAGCCGATGTCCTTGGCGATACGGTCGAGGAACTGCAGCAGATTGTCGGTACGGGCGTCGAACGTCGCGTCGCACGCCGCCAGTCGCGCGTTGTAGGCGTGCAAAGAGTCGAGCGCGTTATGGTAATAGGTCGGGCTCGGCGTCGTTGGGCCAAATGGCTGAGAATCGAAGGGGTTAAAATACCAAGTGTATTGATCGAACTGGGTGTTGCCCTTGGCGATCTTCAGGTCGGGATCGATCTCGGAGGTGCCGCGCACCCGTCCGAGCACGTCCGCGAGTTCAACCGCGGTGCGTGACGCGGCCTGATGCGCGCCGCGCTGAAACGCCGCCTTATTATCGAGAAACCAAGTGTCGTCCCATTCGATCAACCAAAACAGCCCCGCCTTGTAGAGCGGATGGCTCGACATCCATTTGTTCTGGTTGACGTTGAGATCGATGATATAGGTGGTGGCATCGACGATCGCCGAGGGCGCGCAGGTCCGGGTCGTGCTGGCCCCGCCTTCGACCGCGACTTGCTCGCCGGCGGCGACGCTCGGGCGCCGCTCGCTCAGGCGATCGGCGTAGTCCAGGTCGAAGCCACGGATCCACGCCGCATGCCAAATGAACAAGGCGTAGAACACGATCCACGGCAGGATCATCAAGCCGATCAGGTAACGCAGGACGCGGCTTGACCGTTGGTAGGCGGCCCAGGTTTTGCGAAACGGCGCCGTAAGCGCCCGCACCAGCGCCCGCACCGCGGCGCCCAGCGAGGCGAACAGTCTTCCCAGCCATTCGAAAATCGGATCAAGCACGGTCGCCACCTCCGATGGGTTTGCGGTGCCTCAATGCGACCCGTGCCAAACCGGCGCCTCCCCGAACAGTTGGGCGCGCGTGGTGCGAGCCTCCTTGAGGTCGTCGCTCGTCAAGGTATGGATGACGAACTGTTTCAGGTTCTCGGGGTAGGTTTCGTAGTCGCGATAGAACGCCTCGCGATTGACCGCGTAGCGGGTGACGAAATCGAACGGCACATATTCCGAGATCAGGCGGTTGATCACCTCGCGGTCGGGATGATCGGGATGGGCGCGCAGGAAGGTAAATTTGAGCGCGCCGGGCACCCGGCTGATGGCGATCTTTTTCTGTGACATCACGGCGCGGCGGAGCTCGGTCAGGGCGGGGAACAGGCTGTCCTCCGCCAACGCGTCGAGATTGGCGTGAATCCACGTGTTGACCGCCGGCCGTCGCATCGCCACCAGGTCGATTTCGGGGTCCGATCGGGCGATCGCCGCGCGCACCAGATAGTCGATGCGTTTTTCCAGCAGCCGGGTGCCGCGCAGCCAATCGACGGAGACGGTCTCGACGCAATGCGCCGCGGTCAGGAAGCGATAGACCGAGCCCACCGAACTCAGCGCTATGTAGCGCGCGATGGCATCGGTCTCGCGGGCGAATTTCGGCCGCTTGGTCCAGCCGAGCACGGTGGCGCCGTCATTATCGTCATCGTCATCGTCGTCATCGTGCGTTTCGTGGAAGACATAGATGCCGCCCAGGTGTTTGGTCCAGAACGAACCCTGGCTGAAGTGGGTTTGCCGCGGCACCATGTCGAGGCGGCGAATATCGCCGCATTTGCGTGCGTGGCCGAGCATATCCGCGATCAGATCATCGTTTTGCCACGAGTCGTGCTCTGCGCGAAATCGTGTCACCAGTGCCTCGAGCTCGCGCGCCGAGGTGATCAGATTGTCGCCGGTGCGCACGCGAAACTCGACCTCGCGGATCGCCAGCACGTCTTCGATGCCATCGACCCGGTAGGTGCCGTCCTCGATTTCGCCGAACACCACGTCCTTGAGCGTCAGCATGTGCAGCGCCTTCGCATTGTCACGAAAGAATGCCGCCATATGATCGATGATCGACGAAAAATGAACATGCACGATCGGCAGGTTCTGCTGATCCGGGTTGAGAATGATGAACCGCCGATTGACCGCGTGGGTGTCGAGATAATCCTCGTCCTCGAGGTCGGCGGCGATCTCCGGCGAATAGCCCGTCGCGTCGATCGAGAACGAGGCGCGCTCGGTCGTCGGCAGGCCGAATGCGGTGAGCGCGGCGTTGTAGCGGCCGATCAGATGCGGCTCTTGAACGCGCATCAGGCCGCCATGCAGCAGCTTGGCCTCGATCAGTCGTTCCATCGGCCTTCGTCCTTCAAGGCCTGGATCTCTTTCGCCGCAGCCGTGCGCAGGCGCTGATCGCGGATCATCTCGGCGACCGCCGCGTCGTCGGATTTGTTGGTATAGCGGAATTCGGAATCGGCGTAGCGGTGGATCTCCTGGATCATCATGTCCAGGGTGATCGGGCCGCGCAGCTCGGCGATCATCGCCGCTTTCTCGTCGTAGGGCTTGTGGAGAAACGGCTCCGGTGTCTCGAACCACGCGTCGGGCAGCTCGATATCCATCGCCCGCATTTTCATCGCGTCGGTGATGTTCTTGATCGCGCGGCCGGTAAACCGCGACTCGCCCTGCTTGATCGCGTGGAGATAGCGGCCGATGTCGGCCATGGTCTCGAAACCGCCGTTGGCGCCGATCACCCGGTCGTAGATCTTGGCGAGCTCGTCTTCCTCGGGGCGGTCGTGGGTCTCGTACGCGGCCTCGATCGCGCGCTTGATCTCCTGCGCCGCGTACAGGTCGTGATCTCCGAGCGGGATCGAATGATTGTCGCCGGCGAGCAAGGCGAAGATATCGACATAATCGGCTTGGGTTTGCGGGCCGTCGACGAGCCAGCGCGCGCCGGCGCGTTGGCGCAGCGCGTCATCGACGTGCTCGGGATAATTGGAAAACATGCCGAAGCAACAATTGCCGCGCACCACCGTGCTGGTGCCGGACAGGCTTTCCATCAGCACCGCGGTGATCTCGTGTTGCCCCGCCGAAGCACGATCGTCGCTGCGTTTGGCGGCGACTTGATCGATATCGTCGACCGTGCCGAAGCCGATGACCCGAGGGTCGGTCACATTGGTGATGAACTGCTTGCAGTTCTGGCCCGATTTGCCCTGGTACGAGTTCACCTGATCGACGCCAAAGTTTTCGTAATGGAAAGCGTAGCCGGCGATCTCGCTATAGTCCTTGATCAGGCCGGCGATCATCTGGATCAGGGTGGTCTTGCCGGTGCCGGGGAAGCCGTCGCCGATGAAGCTGAAGTGAAAGCCGCCGAGTTCGACGAACGGGTTCATTTCACGGTCGAAATCATACGCCATGAGCATTTTCGACAGCTTGATTGCCTGGTATTTGGCGATGTGATTGCCCACCACCTCGTGCGGTTTCTTGAACGTCATCACCAGCGGCTTGGCGCGCACCCGGTGCTGGATATCGAAGCCGATCAGCGAGAAATCGTCGGCGTCGAGCCGGATATGGACGTCGTCGAACGCGGCGAGACGGGGGAAGCGCGCGCGCCGCGACAACAGGCCCTCGAGCACCGCTTGCGCGAACGCCCGCGCCCGCGCCGTCATCTGGCTGTCGTCGGCAACGTCGGTTAGGGTCTGGTCGAGGCCATAGAGGAAGCTCTTGTAGGCATCCTGCGGAGTGTCGAAATCAAACGTCGGATCGGGGGGATCCTGGTTCGCGTCCGCCTCGCCCGCCACCGTCTGCACCAGATAGCTCGCCGCCGCGAACAGCGCGACGAACGCCGTCGCGCCTTGCAGTTCGTGATAGAGCGCCGCGTCGTCGCCGGCGAGCGCCGAGGCCTTGTTACGCTCGGCCAGTGCCTCGAGTTCGGTGCGCCGGGCGAACACGTCGCGCACCGCGAGACCGACCGCCATGCCGCGGCGCAAGCGGAACGCGAGGCCGTGCTGGGCCAGCGACAGCATCGAATCGTCGGCGCTGACCGCGCTGATCCGGTCGATGACGCGGACGTCGATGGTGCGCCGGACCGCGCCGGTCGAGACGGTGGAAACGAAGCGACGCCCAGTGCCGGCGATTTTCGATTTCGACCGCGCGTCCTCGTCCGCCACCGTGACATTGGTGCGCTGCACCAGCGCTTGCGCGGTGGCGAGATAGTTGGCGATATCCTTCTCGTTCAGCGTCGTCAGACCGACGTCCATGGCGTCCTCATACGTGTTGCAAGACTTGATCGCCGCTCAGGATGTGGCAGTCGTAGCCGGCGAATATGTCCTCCGCGCGGCCTTCGGCGAACACCGCCTGATAGGCCTCGTGGGGCACCAGCGCGTGCTTCTCCTGCGCGCTCACGCCTTGCCGCGCGCAGTCGACATCGTCGGTGTTGATGTAGAAGATTTCTTCCGCCTGGGCGCCGCCCCACAGGCCGCTGCGCGCCGGCTTCTCCTCCATCGAGTGAAGCTCCTCCATCGTCCAGGTCAACAGCCAGGCGTGCGATTTGTCGCGCGCGTGATCGAGGATCGATTGCACCCGCTGGCCATGGCTGGTCACCCCGCCGAGATAGAACGGCCCCAGCACGACGCGGCGAATCTGTTTGGGGTGAAGAAATTCGAAGTCGCGATCGAGCGCGGTGGCGATCGAGGTGAGGTTCAGCGAATAGGCGTCATGGCTGGCGGCGAATGCGGCGAACGGCTTGCTCAACTCCGCGTTCGGCAGCCCGTCGATCGGCCTCTGGCGGAACCGTTTGGCCATTTTTCGTTGCGGCGGCGCCGGCGGCAGATTCACGTCGCCCGACGAATCCTCGATAATCGCGATATAGATCATCGGCAGATGCGCGGTGCCGTCGTAACTCGACCAATGCACGACGTAATACGGCCGCTTGCTACGCGGGTTGCGCGAATAGCGGATGGTCACCGGCGGGGTATGCGCGGAAAACGCCGGGCGCCGGCGCAACAGTTCGAAATAGAGCCGATCCGCCATCGCGCGTTGCTCGTCGGCGGGAAAACTTTGTTTCCCCAGCATGGTGTCGATCATGCCCTCGACGATGGTCTCGCGGCTCGGCAAATTTCCCAATACCGCATCGGCGCGCGCCATGTCCTCGGCGATCTGCAACGCCAAGCGATAGATCGGAAAGCCCGATTCGGTGGCGGCGATCTTGAAATCCGCGGCCCTCCGCATGCGTGTTTCCCACGCCGCGAAGCTGTGGCGCAAGCGTTCGAGATGAAGCCGGATAATGCTGTGGATCACGTCGTGGCGTTTGGCCCACGGCCCCTGCGGCGCATAGACGCCTTCGAGGCCGGCAAACGCCGCGTGGATCGCCGGCATGTAGGCGTCGATCATGCCCCCGACTCCCCGCGGCGCATCAATTGGCGAGATAGCGCGCAGCTTCGTGCTTCTCCATCACCTCGCCAAAGCGTCGGGCAAACGCGTCGTCGGCCAATCGTTTGCGACGCTGGATCTCCTTGGTATCGACCATGCTCTGTTCGTGCAGTTCCAAGAGATCGGCGATGTGCGATTGCGCCGACGCGCCGATCCCGGCCATGGTCTCTTCCGCCGCGGTATCGACGCGGCTGCCGATAGTGTTGATCTGGTGCGCGACATCCTGTTGCGCCGACGTCTTCAGCGAATCCTCCAGCGCCTTGTACAAAACGATGCGCTGCTCGGTATCGATCGAGAGTTTGTTGATCAGGGTTTCCTGCGCCGCGATCTGGTTGTTCAGACTGTCGACGAAAGTCTGGAACATCGAGGTATAGCGTTCCAGCGTTTGCGACGCGGCGAGCAGTTCCTGCTCCTTGGCCTGTGCCTGATTATACTCGGTCGCGAGTTCGGAGCGCTCGGATTCGAGGGCCGCGCGCTCGGCCTGGTCGGTCGAGGCGGCGATACGGTTCTCGACATCGAGCAGGCGCGGATTGAGCGCCTCGATACGTGTTTGGGTGGCGCGAATCTCCTCGGTTATCGATTGCCGGCGCTCGATGACTTTCTTCAAGCTCGCCTCGGACGCGCCGTAACGCGATTCGAGCACCGAGCGCTGGTCGGTGAGAATGCCGACAATGGTGTTCGATTTGCCCAGCAAGTCCTGCAAATTGCCCGCCAGCGAGGTCGTGCGCACCCGGTCGCTGCGCATCGATTGGGCCTTCTTCTTGGAAAATATGCCGACCAGTTTCTCCGAGAAACTATAGGTCTGCATGCTGTCGAACTCGGCGCCGAAGGCGTTGGTGACATCTTCCAGACCGATGATCAGGTCGGCGATGTTGGATTCCATCAGGCGCTGCTGTTCGAGAACGTCCTCGATGCGCGCGTTCTCGATGTCGAAATCCATGCCGGTCAGGCTCTCGCTCTCGGCGATGGTGTCGATCAGCTGGCGGCCGCTGTCGATCTTGGTGCGCATATCGTCGACCATGCGCTGGGTGGTCTCGATCTCCCGCTCGAATGTCTCGATGGAACTCATGTGTTACCCCCTCGGACTTCGCTCCGATCGGGTGGTTTCCAACCGGAGACTCCACGCTTGCGCCCAATATATAGGGATTGGCATGGCGTTTCGCAAAATTAGCCGCGGAAACGCGCTTAATGCGGGTGATTTCCGGCATCGGAAATTGACGGAATCGCCGCGTCCTGTGGTAAAACGCCGCTAACATGACCGTCTCGAACGCCGATCACCTTGCCCCGACCGGGCTCACGCCGCAGCGCTATTTTCTTCTCGCCGCGGGCTTGAGCGCCGCCATGCTCGGCGCCGCCTTCACTTTCCAATATGCCGGCGAGCTTTATCCCTGCGTGCTGTGCATTTATCAGCGCATCCCGTACGCGGTGGTGATCGTCCTCGGACTGCTCGGCGTGGTGGCCGCGCGCGACGGCGGCCCGGTTTCGAAAGTGGCGCTGTTGTTGGCCGCCGCGTGCGCGCTGGCGTTCCTCGTCGATGCCGGTATCGCCGGATTCCACGTCGGGGTCGAATTGGGCTGGTGGACCGGCACCGATTCGTGCGTCGGCGATGCGATCGACACCTCGAGTATCGAGGCGATGCACGAGGCGATCCTCAACGCGCCGGCGGTGCGCTGCGACGAGGTCGCGTGGTCGATGGCGGGGATTTCGATGGCCGGCTGGAACGGCCTTTTCGCGATTGCCCTGGCGGCGGCCTCGATGATGACTATTACCCGGTGGCGGCGCGCATGACCAAGCGCACCGGCGACAACCGCTTGCCCGGCGATCTTACCCAGGAACAAAAGATCGCCCGCGCGCTCCGCGTCGATCACGCCGGCGAATACGGCGCGGCGCGGATTTACGATGGCCAACTCGCGGTCCTCGGCGCGACGCAGAGCGGCGCGGTCATCCGCGAAATGGCGGCGCAGGAACGCGCCCACCTGGAGACTTTCGATCGTTTGCTCGTCGAACGCCACGTCCGTCCCACCGCGCTGACGCCCTTCTGGCATGTCGCCGGCTTCGCCCTCGGCGCCGCCACCGCGATCGCCGGGCCGAAAACCGCGATGGCGTGTACCGTCGCGGTCGAGGAGGTCATCGACGCCCACTATCGGCGCCAAACCGCGACCCTCGGTGACGACGAAGCCGAGCTCAAGGCCACCATCGAAGAGATCCGCCAAGACGAAATCGCCCACCGCGACACCGCGCTCGTCCAAGGCGCCGAGGCCGCGCCGGCCTACCCGGTGCTCACCGGCGCGATCAAGGCGGGAACCAGACTGGCAATCTGGTTGTCGGAGCGGGTTTGACCGGCGCGATGCATCACTTCCACGGCGGCTGCCATTGCGGCGCCCTCGAAGTCGACTACAGCACGACGGTGGCGGCGGAAAAGGCGGTGGTGCGGGCGTGTCAATGCTCGTTCTGCCGCAAGCACGACGCCCGCGCCGTATCCGACCCGTCCGGCGTCCTCGAGATCACCGTGCACGACCAAGACCAACTCGAACGCTACCGCTTCGGCCTCGGCGCGACGGAATTTTTGCTGTGCAGAAAATGCGGCGTCTATGTCTCCGCCACCATGCACGACGGCGACGCCGCCTACGCCAACGTAATGGTCAATGTACTGGACGACCGCGACCGGTTTCCCCAGCCAAGCCCGGTCGATTTGGACGGTGAAAACGAAGCCACCAAACGCCAACGCCGACGCAAAATCTGGACGCCGGCGAGGTTACGCATGGGCGGTGGTTGACTGGGTTTACCCCACGATATGCCGCTTAGACCCGTCCGTTGCCGTCAGATACACCTCGACTTCGGGCATCGCCGCCACCACGCGTTCCGCCATTTCCGTCGGCGCGACGAACAGCGCCGTCGATAGCGCATCCGCCGTCGTCGCGTTCGGCGCGAGCACGCTGGCCGAGGCGTGGGCGTTGGCGCTGGCGCCGAGGCGCGGGTCGAACAGGTGGTGGTGGCGGCCGTCGGCGCTGAAGCGGGTGCCGTAGCCGCCCGAGGTGGCGACCGCGCGGTCGCTGAGCTCGATCACCGTGTCGTACGTTGCCGGGTTGAACGGATCGGTGAGGCCGATCGCCCACGGGCGGGCGTCCGGGTGCTCGCCGACGCCCATGGTTTCGCCGAGATCGACGAGGACGTTGACGATGCCGTTGGCGCGCAGGATGTCGGCGATGCGGTCGGTGACATAGCCTTGGGCGATGCCGTTGAGCGTCACCGCCATGCCCGGGGTCGCGAAGCCGATACGATCGGCGGCGATGGTCATTTGGCGATAGTCGACCAACGCCCGCGCGGCGTCGATGTCGGCCTGGGCGGGACCTGCTTGATCACCAGGGAATTGCGAGAAATGCCCCGCGTAGAGCCGCCACAGCGGCTGCACGGTGACGTCGAAGGCGCCGTCGGTGAGCGCCGCGAAGCGCGCGGTCTCGCTGAGCAAGCGCACCATGTCGGCGCTCGGATTATCGAGAACGCCATCGCGGTTTAGGATGCTCAACGCGCTGTCGTCGCGGTGCAGGCTGAACTCGCCCTCCAGGCGCTCGATCTCGGCGGCGCACAGCGCGAACAGCCGTTGCGCCTCCGTGCCGTCCGGGTGCGCCAGGCTAATCCGCGCCGGGGCGCCGAGCGCGATGCCCTGCCATTCGTGCAGCTGGGCGGTGCGCGCCGCGCGGCCGGCCAGCACCGGGATGGCGGCAACGCCGGCGGCGGCACCGAAGATCGCCAACGCACGGCGGCGGGTAATCGCGGTCATCGTCTCATTCTCCGTAAATTTGCCGCGCCTATCATGGTCAAATCGGTGGCCACGTCAATTTTCACCGCCCGCCCGCAAGCCGGCGGGAACGATGCCGCGTTCGACGAGTTCGAACAGGCCCTGCACCGCCAACGCCAGCAACGCCGCCGGGATCGCCCCTTCGAGGATCAGCCCGACATCGTCGAGGCGGATACCGGTGAGGATCGGCTGTCCATAGCCCCCGGCGCCGATCAGCGCGCCCAGGGTCGCGGTGCCGACATTGATCACCGCCGCGGTCTTGATCCCGGCGAGGATTGCCGGCGCGGCCAGCGGCAGCTCGATGAGGCGCAACCGCGCGGCCCGATCGAGGCCCACCGCGTCGGCGGACTCGATGATATCGGCGGCGATTCCGGTCAGCCCGGCGTGGGTGTTGCGGACGATCGGCAGCAGGCTGTAGAGGAACAGCGCGGCGATCGCCGGCGGCCCGCCGATGCCGAGCAGCGGGATCATAAACACGAACAGCGCCAGCGACGGGATGGTCTGCACTACCGCGGTGACGCCCAAGACGATCTGGCCGAGCCGGGCGCGCCGTGCCGCGAGAATACCGAGCGGCAGCGCGACGACGATCGCCGCGCCGAGCGAGATTGCCACCAAGGTCAGATGATCGAGGGTGGTCCGCCACAAGCGCTCGATCAGTCTTTGTTCGTGGGTCTCGGCGACCACGCCCAGCGATTGGGATACGAAATCGGCGGCGACGACGGTCTCGCTCTCGCCGTCGATCTTGACCCGCGCGTTTAGCCCCGCCATCGCCGTTTCGTCGATCAGGCCTTCGAGCCGGGCGATGGCGCGAACCACCGCCGGTGCGCGCTCCGCCAAGTCTAAGCGATAGAGAATCACCGCGTTGTAGATCGGAAAATGCCCGAGATCGTCGGCCAGGGTCGCCAGCCCGTAATAGGCGATCTCGGCATCGGTCGTGTACAAATCGATAAGGTCGATATCGCCGGCCTCGAGCCCGCGATAGGCGAGGTCGTGGTCGAGCCCGGTGACGTCGGTCTGTGGCAGCCCATAGCGGTCGCGCAGGCTCCGCCAGCCGTCGCCGCGATCGATGAACTCGTTGGAAAAGCCGAACGCCAGGTCGGGATGGGCGCGCAAATCCGAGATAGTCGTGATCCCCAGCGCCGCCGCGCGTTGCGTGCGCATCCCCATCGCGTAGGTGTTGTTGAACCCGAGCGACGCCGTCATGCCGACGCCGTGCGCGGCGAGCGCTGATTTGATCGCCGCCTCGTCGGCCAGGCCCGGGCCGCCTTCATTGGCTAAAATTTCGTGGGTGATGGTGCCGGTATAATCCGGATAGAGGTCGATCTCGCCGGCGAGCAGCGCGCTCCACAGCACCCGTGTGCCGCCGAGCCCGGCGCGATGCGCGACCGTCGCGCCGGTTTGTTTAGCGAGATGGCCGAGGATTTCGCCGAGCACCACCGATTCAGTAAAGCCTTTCGAGCCCACGGTCACGGTTTCGCTGGACTCTGCGGTCGCTGGCGCGACGAGCATCAATAAAGACAAAGCTACGCCGGCAATCCTCATGGCATCGCCGCCAATCCCTCGGCCAGGCTCTTTTGCGCCGCGACGAAGTCGGCGACGAAGGGCTCGGCCGGGCGCTCGCTCAAGTCGGCGAGGGTGCCGGCTTGGACGATCCGCCCGTCGCGCAGCAGGACGATGCGATCGGCGAACGTGCCCGCCTCGGCGAGGTCGTGGGTGACCATCACCACCGTTTTGCCGAGAGCGCGAAAAATCTCGCGCAACTCGGTTTGCAGGCGGTGGCGCACCATCGGATCGAGCGCGCCGAACGGCTCGTCGAGCAGCAGGACGTCGGGATCGAGCATCAGCGCGCGCATCACCGCCACCCGCTGGCGTTGGCCGCCGGAGATCTGCAGCGGATAGCGGTCGAGCGCGTCGGCGGGAAATTGCGTCAGCGCCACCAACTCGTCGACCCGCGCGGCGATCGCGCCGGTGGTTTGGCCCAAATGACGCGCCATCACCGTCACATTCTCGCGCGCGGTCAGATGGGGAAATAGCCCGCCGCCCTGAATCACATAACCCATCCGCCGCCGCGCGCTCAGGATCGTCTCCGGCGTCAACACCGCGCCGGAAAAACTGACGGTGCCCGCCTCGGGCCGGAGCAGGCCGAGCAGCAGGCGGAGAAGCGTCGACTTGCCGCAGCCCGACGGCCCGATCAGCACCGTGGTCCGCCCGCTCTCGATGCTCAGGTCGAACGCGTCGAACAAAGCGGTGCCGTCAAACCCGCGGCGAACGTTTAACAGCTCGAACATCTTGGAAGTTTAGCGCAAAAGCGCCATTGATAGCGGCACTCATAGGGGAGCGACGTCGCAATGAACATCACCGGGCTCGACCATATCGTCTTCACCGTCCGCGATATGGAGCGGACGTGCGACTTCTATCGCCGCATTCTCGGCATGGAGATCGCGACCTTCGGCGACGATCGTCGCGCGCTCACCTTCGGCAATCAGAAGATCAATCTGCACCAAGCCGGCAACGAAATCACCCCCAACGCGCGCGCCGCGGGCCCGGGGACGGCGGATGTCTGCTTCGTCACCGACACGCCAATCGACGACGTGCTGGCGACCCTGGGCGAGTTCCTCGTCGAAATCGAACTCGGCCCCATGCCGCAGACCGGCGCCCGCGGCGCGATGACCTCGGTCTATTTCCGCGACCCCGACGAAAACCTGGTGGAAATCGCACGCTATGATGACGAGTGAGGGGGACCCCTTCGAAAATCGCGACGCCCTATTCGAGGTGAATCACGCCGTCGGGAAAGAACGCGGCGAAGGCAAAGGCAAAGTCGACGCTGTAGGGGATGTCGACCCTGCCGCCGTCGCCGTCCGACCGGGTTACCAGGACGTTGCCGACATCGGCGCCGTCGGGAATATAGCCGGCGTCGAGGGCCGAGTTTTGTCCCGCCGACCAGCTCAATTTGACGTCGCCGGCGGTGATCTCGCCGGCTTGGCGCAACAGATCGAGGCTCCACGCCTCGTCGCCGATCCGCACCACCCGCGCCAGCGGCGCGATGCCGTCGGGCATCGCTCCGTTGTAGAGGAAGGGCGCTGACAGAGAATCATACCCGGCGTACGGATTGTTGCCATAGCGCCGCGAATGATCGGCGACGAGCACCGTCCCGTCGGGCGCGCGGGCGGCGAAATTGGCAAACGATTCGAGCCGTGCCGGGATCATTCGCAGTTCCGCGCCGGTCAAGGTGCCGATGATCGCGCGGCCGAGAAATTGCTGCCACCAGCTTTCGGTCTGGCGGTCGTACATCACCAGATCGGAATTGCGCAGCCGCCCGGTGGTACCGAAATCGAGCACTTGGCCGTCGTGACGGCGGTCGAAGACGATCGCGGTATTGCACAGCGGGCAAAAGGTCACCGCGACCGGCACGCCCCCTAAGGTGTCGTTGGCGATCTCGTGCCAAATCAGCACCCGCAGCGGATAGGCGCGCGCCTCGCCGCCGATGATCAGGCCGATCACCGGTTCAGTTGGCGCCAGATCCTCCGCCGCTTCGGCGATCGACACCGCGCGCGGGGAGTCGAGCGGCGGAATGCCGTCGCGCGGCGGCCCGCCCGAGCGAATCTCCGACCACTCGACCTCGGCGATCGAGAAATCCGCGATTGGGAATTCGCGCTCGAGCCCATACGGCCACTCCGCCGCCGTAGCGCATCCGACGCTGGCAAAGAGCACCACCAAACATGGCAGGACGGCGCGGCGATTGATCATTGCGATACCCGTACTCGGTAACGATACCGAGAACTGTGGCGGTCGCGGCCGTCGCCTGCAAGCGTCCGCTGCGCCACGCCGTCAATCGTGACCGCGCGTGATCGCGCTCAAACCGATTTCAATCGACTCGGAAGGACTTTAGAGTGCGCGCCGATGCATTCTGAGATTTTCTCCTGGAGGATTTGATGGGACGACGGCTTGCCGCGTGCCTAGCTGCGATGGTCTTGTTCGCGGGTGCCGCCGGCGCCGGACAGAGTTGCGACGTCATTCGCGACGCCGCGCCGTTGCTCGGCGACGTCGTACGCGCCCATGCCGAACTCGATCCCCCCGCCGGCTGTGCCAAGTCTTGGAAATCGGCGATGCGTGTCTTGCGAACCGCCCGGGTCGAGCCCGGCGTCGCCCTGCGTGAAGAAGTCTGGGGCATCGTCGTCGAGGAAACCGCCGAGGCGTGTTCGGTCGATGGCACCGCGATCGAGACCGGTCACCAGGATCTGATCACGATTCGCTGCGAGATCCACTACCGCTGTATCGACGACGAGGCGGTGGCGGTCATCGAGCCGATCTGCGAAAACTTCGATCCGGAAAAGAGAAGTCGATAAAGAAACCGGCCCGGAGGGTGATCCCCCGAGCCGGCTCTTTAATCACGTGTCTCGTCGGTTAATAGAGATTCTGTGCCGATACCATCGCGTACAGCATCGGGATCGACAGCATCGTGTTGGTGCGTGAGGCGAGCAGCGCTTTACGCGCCGCTGGCGGTTTGGCGTCGGCTTCCGCCTCGACCAGTCCGAGCACGATTTGCTGGTTGGGCCAGATGATCACCCACACGTTGAAGGCCATGATCAGTCCCATCCACATGCCGAAGCCGATCGCCGTGTGCTTGATCACGTCGTCGGCGAGGCCAAGCCCCAAGGCATGCAAGAGATAACCGTTGATCCACGCCAGAACGAGTCCGGTGATCACCGTGGCCATCGCCGACCAGCGAAACCAGAACAGCACCTCGGGCGCAATATGTTTGCTTATCGCCGGTTTAAGATCGTCCGGAATTTTCGGCATCGTCGGCACTTGGACGAAATTCAAGTACCACAGTAGGCCGATCCACATGACGCCGCTGATGACATGCAGCCAGCGTACGAAAAATGCCCAATATTGATAATCGAGTTCCATAGTTCCCCTCCTCTCGGGCTAACCTGGCGTCAGCCGCCGATTGCCGAGACCAGAAGAATCATGACCACCGTAACGGCCAATCCCATGAGCACGGTCATGGGAAGCGATTCGAGTGGATTCTTCATTAACGCGGTCTCCTCTCACTTGGCCATTTCGGCCCTTAGCTCTTATTTGTCCCCGCTCACGTCGAGCGCTCCGACCCGGCCACGGACGCTGCCCGTAGCCGCGACAGAGACTACTCCGGTGGCGGCCCGGACGCAAAAAAAGCCCCGCGCGAGGCGGGGCTTTAGTCGGTGCGAGGTTCGCGTGGAGAGAAAACTCAACACGGCGAACATAGGCAGACCGGTGCTGGCCGCCCTTAACATGGGTTAGGTCGGGTCAAAAAAATTGCCGAGCGGGAAACCGGATGGTCCCGCCGTGCTGGCCGGTATCGAGCGAATCGGCGTGCGTTCCCGCCGCCGACCCTGCTATCGTCATGGCCAGTGGCATCAAAAGACACCGGCACGGTAGTCGAAAGGCGACGAGAGTTATGGTTCAGGGAAACGATAAGGTCGAAACCTCTCCTTTCGCGCCGGCGCCGCCGCCCGAACGATCCGACGACAAGCCGTTCCGGTTCTATGACAACCGCGAAAAATATCTCCTGTTCGTCACCACCTGCAGCGAGAAATGGGTGGTCGCCGATCGCGTTGGTCTCGAACTCGATCAAATCACCCCGACGCCGCCGGCGATGCGGCTGTTCGACGCCGGGATGGGCGACGCCACGGTGCTGACCCGGGTGATGCGCCAGATTCATGCGCGCCATCCCACCGTGCCGCTGCTCGCGGTGGCCAAGGAAATCAGTCTCGAAGACGTCCGCCTCGGCCTGGAAAAAATGGCCGACCGTTTTCTAGAGCATCCCGAGACCGTGCTGGTGATCACCAATATGCGCTACACCGAGGCGCCCGGTCTGGCGCCGAGTCCGGCCAAGGTGAGCGCGCTCAACTGGCACGAGGTCCCGCTCAAGGGTCAATCGAGTCACGAGTTCGACGAGCAGATTCGCGCGCTCCAGCCGGTGGTCGCCGAGGGCTGGCGGACGCGCACCAGCGAGACCAGCGGCAATCCACTGTATGTCGTGCCCTCGGTGCTGGTGATCTATCGCGAGGATCGCCGTTTCCTGCTGGAATCGGTGATCCCGCGGCCCCATCAGGCGGACCTCGCCTATGATTTGGTGGTCGCCTCGCAGCCCTACCAGGCGCGCCTGCCGGCGGATTTGAAGGTCAAACGCGTGTTGGCGCCGCTGGTGCGCGCGCTCGCGCCGGGTGGGCGGATGATCGCGATCCAGTCGACGGGGCGCGACCCGGGTCTCGAGATTATTCGCGCGATCTGGCCGGACGAGGATCCGTTCCAGGCCACCCGGCATGATCTGATGGCATCGCTCGAGACCGAATTGGCCGACGCGCCGGTCCCCTACCGCTATCACGTCTATCCCGATCATCGCTCGGAGTTTCGCTTCAACCTGCAGCACCTGCCGGGCGAAGTCGGCAACAATATCGGCACCTCGACTTTGCTGGCGGCATGGAACGCCGCGGTTTATGTCGCTCAGATCGAGGATATAAAGCT
The DNA here is from genome assembly GCA_047517485.1 of Alphaproteobacteria bacterium. Taxonomy (GTDB): domain Bacteria; phylum Pseudomonadota; class Alphaproteobacteria; order UBA7887; family UBA7887; genus JAKZSU01. The sequence goes on along the minus strand of JAKZSU010000050.1, from coordinate 7,588 downwards.
GACCGAGACGTTGCGTGGCGACGACTATTTACAGGCCACCTGGGACGTTTTGCAGAAATATGGCGGGTTATGGTTCGTCGATGAAAGCTTCGTCGTCGAGCGATTGCCTGGGTAATGACTTCCAACCAAGCTGCGCGGCTCGTGCGGCTTGGCAAGCGCGACCGCGCGCCCGAGCTTATGCGAGGCCAGCCTGCGTGGCGCTTGAACGCTCTTTCAACTCTCATTACGCGCGTCAAGTACGCCCGATCGCTTTATCGACTCGGCCGAGGCCGCTTCGGAGCGCGGGCCCATGACATGGGCGCCGGCGACGCCGGGGATGTCGTTTAGCGCGGCGATCAATTCGGCGCACACGCGAATCCCTTCCTCGGCTTCGTCGTCCGCGCCCTCGATGCGCGCGATGATCGGATCGGGAATATGGACGCCCCACAGGTTGGCATTCATCCAGCGCGCCGATTTTCCCGAGCGGATCGGGCCGATGCCGACGATGAATGACGCCTCGTCAAGCAGCCCTTCGTCGCCGAGCCGTGCCATATAGCGCGAGACGATCGCCGGATCGAAGCAAAATTGGGTCTGGAAGAATTGCGCCCCCGCGGCGATTTTTGCCCGCAGACCGTCGGCGCTCCAGTCCGGGTCGGGATCGCGTGGGGTGTCGGCGGCACCGATGAAGAGTGCCGGCGGACCGGCGATCTCGCGCCCCGACGGCAACACCGCATCGTCGCGCATCGCCGCCGCGGTGGCGATGAAGCCGCGGCTGTCGAGATCCCAAACCGGCTTGGCGTCGGGCTGATCGCCGCCGGCGACGTCGTCGCCGTGCAGGCACAGGATATTGGCGATGCCGAGCGCCGCGGCGCCCAACAGATCGGCTTGCAACGCCAATCGATTGCGGTCGCGCATGGTGAACTGAAGGACCGGCTCGATGCCGTCCCGCGCCATTAGCGCGGTCGCGGCGAGGCTCGCCATGGTCGTCCGCGCCCCGGCGCCGTCGGTCACGTTGACCGCGTCGGCGATTCCCGCCAATGGCGCCACCCGGGCGCGCATATCCTCGGCGTCCGCCGACAGCGGCGGCGTGGTCTCGGAGGTCACCACGAAGGTGCCGGCGCGCAACAGAGTTTCGAGCCCGCTTGCCGCGGGTCGTTCAGCGCTCGCCGCCTCCGAGGATGCGTCAATTTGTGTCATCAATGGGCCCAAGTTGAGTAATGCGGCGGCAAACTAGAGCACTTTCCGACCTAATGGAATCGGTTTGATGGGGCAAATTGTCTTTTCGAGTAGGCTCGGCGCGACGGGCGATGTGGCGCATCGGCCGAGCGTCGCCAGCTGCGCGAAATGCCAACTTGTCCTACCGGAGGCCGCGCTGCCGCAGTGCCTGCCGACGCGAAGCTGAGGCTTCGCTTCGGCGAAGTCAGGTCGTTGCGCGGCTTAGCGTGCGCACCCACATCGCGCGGCACCGCGCGTCTAGCCACGGGTCGCGGGAGCGTGGTCAAACCGACCCCATTAGGTCGGAAAATGCTCTTGCAAAGCAGATCGAATTCAATCCTTGGTGCCGACCCCGTGCGCGTTCGTGAGAATGACCATGTCGCTTGAAGGCAAAGCAAACTCTGCTGTTCCGCTCTGAAAAATTGCAAATCCGCTATTTATTGCGCGTTCGCCATAATTCCTTATCATTTGTAACATGATAGCTTGCGGCAGGCCGCTACACGGACAGTCCGTAAGCGTAGGCACCGATCAAATTTTGTTTGCGAGGACGGCAGCGCAATGACTGAATTTCTGAAAATATTCCCGTGCGCGATTGCGTATGTCGCCTGCCTGATGCAACCTGCTTCGGCGGCTTCCGTCATCGCGTATCCCACGGTAACGCGGGTCGAGTATGTGCTCGCGTGTCTCGCGAGCCGTGACAATTCCCGTGACAATTTGTACCGCTGCGCCTGCACGATCGACTATATCGCCTCCGAGGTCTCGATCGACGACTATGACCGGATCGAGACCATTCTGCGCATGCGCCAGGTGTCCGGGGAAAGGTCCGGCTTGTTCCGCGACGTGCAGTGGATGAGTGACGCCTTGGCGGAATTCGAAGCGGTCGAAAAGAAGGCGACGGCGGCCTGTTTCGGAAATAGAAGATGACACGATTCGGCACCGGAATCATTCTGTTAGCGACGATCATCGGCGGTTCCGCGGAAGCGCTGGCGGACCCACCGACGCGCGTCGCGGTGTTCGATTTCGAACTCATCGACACCAGCTTGGAAGGCGAGCTACTCGGGCCCCAGGAGGCTGAAACCGGACGGCTTGCCGCCGTCAGCGACCAATTGCGCCGACAACTCGCGGAGTCGGGTCGGTTCGAGATTGTCGACATCGCGCCACGGCGGGACGCTATTGCCGCGGCCGGATATCTGTATGGCTGCAACGGCTGCGCCGCCGGCATCGCGAAATCCTTGGGCGCCGACTTTGCCGTGACCGGCACGGTCCAGAAAGTCAGCAACTTGATCCTCAACATCAATATTTTCATGATGCCCGCCGATCAACCGAGCGCCATTCGCGCGGCGAGTGTCGATATCCGCGGCAATACTATTGAATCCTGGTCGCGCGGCGTCTCGTATCTGGTGCGCCACCGATTGCTGAAGGACCATTGAGTCCAAGTAATCCCAAATCCCGGGTCATGGACTGGGAAGGAGACACTCAATGAAGATCGGACGGATCGAGGTGGCCTTGACGCCGGCGTTGACGGTGGCGTTGACTGTGGCGTTGACGGTGGCGCTGGTCGCGGGACCGACGGCGGCCCAGGACTGGCTCCGACATCTCGACCTCGACTCACCTGAAATGACCGAGGCCGAGTTGTCGCGGGCGGAAGTGGAGGCGCGATTGACCGCCGCCACGCCTGGTCAGGCGGCCGATTTCACCGGCGTCAGACTGTCCGGGCTCGATTTGTCAGGCCTCGATTTTCGCGGCGTGGTTCCGCGCGCGGCACGGCTTAATCATACCAACCTCGCCGGCGCCAGACTCGATCTCGCCGTCCTTGACCAGGCTTGGATGCTCGAAGCCGATCTGACCGGTGCCAGCCTGCGCGGGGCGAGCTTGTTCCAAGCCCAGATGATGGGTTCGATTCTCGAGGCCGCCGACTTTACCGGCGCGTTGGTCGCCAGCAACCTGTCCAACACGCGCGCCACCGGCGCCACGTTCGTCGGAGCCAATCTCAGCGCCGACATGCGGAACCAGTCGATGGGGCTGATGCGTGGCGTATTGCGCTCGGCGGTGCTCGACGGCGCCGACTTCACCGGTGCCGATCTGAGCCGTGTCGATTTCTCTTTCGCCTCGCTCAAGGGCGCTGACTTTTCGGGTGCCAACTTGATGCGCGCCAACCTCGGCGGCGCCGATCTGACGGGCGCCCGCGTCAACGGGGCCAATTTCAATATGGCCGACGTCACCTCCGCCAAGCTCCGGTCACTGATCGGCGCCGAGACCACCAATCTTGACCGCGCCCACAACTTGTCGCGCGCCTTCATCGATTAGGACACGCTCAGACCTAGAGCAGTTCAAGGCTAGTTTGAAGCGGTTTGATGGGCCAAATCGGCTTTTCGAGTAGGCGCGGCGCGACGGGCGATGTGGGTGCATCGGCAGAGCGTCGCCAGCTACGCGAAGGGCCGATTTGGCCCACCGTAGGCCGTGCTCCCGTGGCCCCTGGATTCGTTGCGCGGCTTAGCGTGCGCACCCGACAACGCGCGGCGGTGCGCGCCTAGCCAGGGGCCGCGGGAGCGCGGTCAAACCGCTGCAAACTAGACTTGAACTGCTCTAATGGATTTCCAGCAAAGGAACGCCGTGGCCGGCGAGGATGGCGCTGATCTCGGCGCGGTTATCCGCCAACAGGGTCTCGATCGTTTGCTTCCATTCGGACTCACCATGGCGCACCGCCGCCGAAATCGAGTAGGCAAAGGGGGGCTGACCGGCCTCGCTGTCGAGCAGGATCACGGTCAGTGGTGGGACTTGCTGCTTGGCGTGATAGCCGGCGATTGGGCCCCATGCCAGCGCCACGTCGACGGTGCTGCTTGCGACGTCTTCGATCATCTCCTTGACCGGCGTTTCAACCCTGGTGTCGACCACCAGGCTATACGGCCGCACCCGGTCGAGAAGGCCGTATTTGACCAGTAGATCGACCGGTGGCGTATTGGCGACGACCGCGATCGCGAGATCCCGCAACGCGGGATCGTCAAGCCCGGTGAGCGTCAAGCCCGAATCGGACCGATACACCATGACATAGGTCGAGCGGTAATAGGGCGCTGTGGTTGCCGCGAGCTCAAAACCCTCGACCACCCCCATTACCAGATCGCATTTCTTGGCACGCAGCGTATTGCGGAAGAAGCCAATGGTGTTGGGCCACCAAGTATAGACGACGGGCAGACCGAGCCGGTCGCCCAGCAGCGTGGCAATGCGGTTTTCGAATCCTTCCTCGGACTGATTGGAAAGCGGCATGTTGGACGGATCGGCACAGACCCGAAGTTCAAGGCGCGCCGGCACCGCGTCGTCGGCCCGCACCGCCGCCATGAGCAGCGCCACGCAACCGGCCACGACCGCGGCGAAAACGCGCGGCCGCATTATGGATCGTCCTTCGGTTTGGGCAACCGCGCCGGGCGGCCGCGGGGCAACACGCCATCCGCACGCGCCTTGAGATAGCCGTAAATGTCATCGACGTAGAGCATCACGTCCATGACCGTGCCGAACGGCGGCATGACGCTCTGCTGCGCCTGGTTGACGTTCTGGCGTCCGTTGACCACGACTTCCAGATAGTCGTCATAGGAAAGGGTCTTGAGCGAATCGATGAGCGCCGGGGCATAGGAGCTGCCAAGCCCATCCGGACCGTGGCAGACGTGACAGAAGCTGTGATATCGGCGAAAACCGTTATAAGTGGCGAAATCCACTTTGCCGTCGATGATCGTATAGGGTGCGTCTTCGTCCTCGGCGACGGCCGGCGGGGCCAGGCTCGGCACTACCACCAAGATCGCCAAAGCGAGAGACGCCGCCAGCGGCGAATTCGCCATCCGGCGGCCAGTCGGGGTGTCGATCAATTTTACCTCCCCGAGCCGCGGCGGGCCGTTGGTCCGTCCACGACCCGACAAAAATGTTCCCGGCATGCGACCCTCGTGGTCGCGATGCCGGGAATAGTCATAGGGACTTAGATCCGATTTACGGCAGCTCGAATACGGTCAACTGGCCACCGAGATTGGTGTAGCTGTTGAGCGCTTTGTATGCGCCGACCGCACCGAGGCCCGCGGTGTCCTCGGTCAAACCCGCCGCGAGGCCGATGCCGGCCCAGCCACCGATGCCCGACAGAACGGCGATGTACTGCTTGCCGCCATGGGTATAGGTGTTGACGTTGCCGATAATCCCCGACGGCGTCTTGAATCGCCACAGTTCGGCGCCGGTGTCGGCGTCGACCGCTTTGATGTAGCCTTCGAGAGTGCCGTAGAAAACCACGCCACCGCCGGTCGCGAGCGCGCCGCTCCATACCGAGAACGGCTCGGGAAGCGACCAGACGATTTCGCCGGTGCCGGCGTCCCAGGCGATAAAGTTGCCCAGGTGGGTGCCGCCGGGCGCCGGGAACATCGATAGCGTCGCCCCAACATAGGGTTGGCCGGCGGTGTACGAGACACGGAACGGCTCGTAGTCCATGCAGACATGGTTGGTCGGCACGTAGAACAGACCGGTCTTGGGCGAGTACGCCGCCGGTTGTTGGTCCTTGCTGCCGAGTGCCGCCGGGCAGATGTTGGTGGTGTTGACGTCTTCACCCGCGGCGTCGGTACTGTAGCGCTCCACCACCTGCGGCCGGCCGGTATCCATATCGACATGAGTCGCCCAGTTGACCGCCGGGTCGAATTTTTCGGCGACGAGCAATTCGCCGGTGACCCGATCGATGGTATAGCCGAAGCCGTTGCGGTCGAAATGGACCAGAACCTTTCGAGTCACTCCACCGACGTCGATGTCGGCGAGGATCATCTCGTTGATGCCGTCAAAGTCCCATTCGTCATGCGGCGTCATCTGGTAGACCCATTTGGCCTGACCAGTATCGACATCACGCGCGAAGACGGTCATCGACCAGCGATTGTCGCCGGGCCGCTGGGCGGGGTTCCAGGTGCTGGGGTTACCCGTGCCGTAATAGATCAGGTTCTCATCGGGATCGTAAGAGTACCAGCCCCAAGTGGTGCCGCCGCCGATTTTCCACTGATCGCCTTCCCAGGTAGTGATTCCGGAATCCTTGCCCACCGATTTGCCGAGATGGGTGGTGCTTGGCCCCATCAGGGTGGCCGTGTCCGGGCCCATGGAGTAGCCGCGCCAGATCAAGGCGCCGGATGCGAGGTCGTAAGCGGTAATATGGCCGTGCACGCCGAACTCGCCGCCGCTGATGCCGACAATTACCTTGTCCTTCACCACCATCGGCGCGCTGGTCATGGTCGCTCCCCTACTCGGGTCGCCATTGCTCACGCTCCACGCCACGGCGCCGGTCTTGGCGTCGAGGGCCACCACGGTGGCATCGGATTGCGCAAGAATGATCAAACCGCCACCGTAGGCGACACCGCGATTGACCGTGTCACAGCACATCACCGGGATAACATTTGGATCCTGCTTGGGTTCGTATTTCCAGATAATCCGGCCATCGTCGTTGAGGTCTAGCGCGAAGACGATGTTGGGGAACGGCGTATGGATGTACATGGTGTCGCCGATCACCAACGGTCCCCCCTCGTGACCGCGCAGAACGCCTGTCGAAAAGGTCCAGGAAACGCGCAGATCGCCGACATTGCCCGCGTTGATCTGGGTCAGCGTCGAGTATCGATTCGAGTCGTAGTTGCCGTTTTGCATCGTCCACCACGACGCGTTTTCCTGCATCACCAGTAACTCTTCATTGGCCATGCTCTGAGACCAAGCGGTAGTCGCCAAAATCGCCGCACTCACAATGGTGCAGCCAACTCTTCCAAATCGTGTCACTTTCGGAGTCCTCCCATTACGTTTTATAGTCCTGTGGAAACTCAATTTTCTCCCGGCTCTCTGAAACTACGTGGTCCGTGATGCGCAATTCTGCCTCCCTCTTGACGGGCGAACCCGTCAAAGGATACAACCGCTGAAATATTCATGGATCGTCAGAAGTACGATTTGAGGTCGTCTCAGTTTAGAGCCACTGCCTCGAATTCCCGCAGATTAATCAGTAAAACACGTCTGCCTCGCCAATTGAAAATGGTAGATTCCACATTTAATAGCGCCACGGTTGTGAAAATAGGAAATGACTGTCGTTTTGATAGCCTGAAGTATCGCGGAACTTCAGCTATCGAATAGGAACCTACATGTCCTACTTCTTCAACCATGGCGCACTAGGGTCGAGACTCATTCAATTCCAATAGCATACGAGCGCAGCGAGGCACAGAGCGGCCATGAAGTTGTTAGCGTTTTTGTCGTATCGGATTGCAACGCGCCTGAAATCCTTGTAGCGCACCCGGTTCCTTGGACACAAGTTTGTCTCACGCGGCGGGCCTGATTGAGATCGCGGCGTGCCACGCCTGACGAGCTTGAGCGGGGCTCAGGTAGCCGTTCTTTTCGACGATCCACTGGGCAT
>JAKZSU010000049.1:0-4608 GCA_047517485.1 Alphaproteobacteria bacterium | reverse complement strand
GGTTTGCGCCCATTCTAGCCATAGTGGGTGTGGGTCTAAACCGGATAGGCAAGGAACAATCCACCGATCAACCGACGGGACGCCGCTGAGATCACTACGGTGTTCGGCGCTGCCAAACTTTGCATACGCGACGCCAGATTGGGGGTCTCGCCAACCGCCGCGTTAGGGATCGAAGCATCGCCGCCACCGGTCTCGCCGACCACGACCGGGCCGGTCGAGATACCCACGCGCACCGACAACGGGGTGTCGGCTTCGATTTCCTTCACCGCGTCGATGATCTCCAGGCCAGCACGAATGGCGCGCTGAGCATCGTCCTCATGCGCTTGGGGCCAGCCGAAATACGTCATCAGCCCGTCGCCGAGATATTGCGCGACGTGGCCCTCGTAACGCTCGATCACCGCGCCGGCGGCTTGCTGATACGCCTGCATGAGCGCGCGCAGGTCTTCCGGATCGAGCTGCTCCGACAGCGCGGTCGAGCCCACTAGATCGCAAAACATCACGGTAATTTGCCGCCGCTCGCCCGCGCGCGCGGGCGCTGATTGTTTGGTGTCGCCGGGCGCGGCGCGCGTCTCGGCGAGATACGCGGCAGCTTCAAGGATCGCCTTGCGCGGGCCCATCGGCAGGCCGAGTTCCTTGAGGTCGGCCTCGGTCAGCTTGGCGATTTGATCGATCTGAATGCGTTCGGACTCGAATGTCTCGGCGAAATCGCCGAGCCCCAGGCCTTCGAGCCATGCGCGGACGTCAGACATCGTCGCCCCCTCCGATGCCCATCTTACACGCGGTCATTGCCGGCCGCAGCTAAGACGTCACAATTGGGGGTCCGCGCCTCGCGGTTAGTCGTCGCGGTAGGTTTTTTCCATTCGCTCGTGGCGTTCCTGGGCGTCGATGCTCAGGGTGGCGACCGGCCTCGCCTCGAGGCGTTGCAGGGTGATCGGATCGCCGGTTTCCTCGCAAAAGCCGTAGGAGCCGTCCTCGATACGCTGCAGTGCCGCGTCGATTTTCGCCATCAGCTTCCGCTCGCGGTCGCGGGTGCGCAGTTCGATCAGGCGGTCGGTCTCGACCGAGGCGCGGTCGGCGATATCGGGTTGCTGCGGTGAGTGCTCCTGGAGATGGAGGATGGTTTCGCGCGATTCCTCGAGAATTTCGTCGTGCCAGGCCAGTAGCCGGAGGCGGAAGTACTCGCGCTGGCGCAGGCTCATGAAAGTCTCTTTTTCGCTCGGCCGATAGCCCTTGGGCAAGCTGATCGGCTTGGCCACCCCATTACCCGACCTTCGCGGGCGCGCCTTACGCGGGGCGGATTTGCGCGGGGCGGATTTGCGCGCGGCGGATTTGCGCGGGGCGGCCTTGCTTGACTTCGCAGCCGCCTTGACCGCCGTCGATTTCGCGTTCGCCTTGCCGGCGCTGGCGGCCTTTTTGGCACCGGCGGACGCCGCGGCCTTCTTGGGCGCCGGCTTAGGCGACCGTTTCGGGGTAGAATTTACCGCTTCGGCCTTATCCGGCGCGCTTGGCGTTACCGCTTTGCCGGGCGTCCTCGAACTACGCTGGGCGCCGTTGGTCTTCGCGGTTTTGGCCGCTTTCGTCCTGGCGTGGTCGGCGTTTTTCGTCTTCTTTTGATTTACGTCGCCGCGAGCTTCCATAAATAATCCCTGATTATTAAGGCTTTACCTCGGTGCCCTAATATGTGGGCGCGGAGTATATGAATCCGGCCCGTGGCGCGCAACGGGGTGTTAACACTTTTTTTTGTTAAGCGCGACCGACGTGAGTTGACGGCGCGGATTTAGCGGCTTTGGTCGTACTTCGCGAGCTCGACGTGGGCGCGCAGTTCGATCTCCGCGAGAACCGCCGCCAGGTCGGGGTCGGCCACCGCTTTGCTGTCCTGAGCCAGCATGGTGACCAGGTTGGCCAGGCGCTGGCGCGGGTAGGTCCCGGAAATCAAGGCGAGTCTGAGGTGATCGAGGTGTTCGAGCAGATCCTTGCCGCGCCGGGTGCCGCGTTTGCGCTCGGCCATGCCGGTGGGCATTTCCTGGGCCGACAACAGCGCCACGATGGGCGTCGCCGCCACGGTCGCCGCGCTCTCCTTGGCCGCGTCAGCGCTCGGCGCCTTGTCGATCAGGCCGGCGAAGCCCGGCGCCGCGGCCAGCGTGCGGGCGGCCTTGCGCGGCCCGCCTGCCCCTTGGATGCGCTCGTTGGTGATCTTCATCATCGCTCGCAGCCTCGCACGCGAGGGTTAATATCGGCTTACCAGAGGTGGGGCGGCGGGATTGGCGGCAGTTTTTTCCCAGTTTCGTCCGAATTGCCGCGACAAATGTCCACTCGGCCCCCGCGGTCTCGAAATAACATTGTGTTAAATCAATGCCTTAGAAGTTATGCCCGATTGGCACGGCGCTCGCATTGGAATGTTGTATCGAATTCCCTACGCCAAGAGCGCCGTTCATGATTCTGTCTCCCCGTGCCACCCAGATGTTTTCCGCCGCCGCCCGCGCCGGTGTTGCCGTCGTGCTCGCCGCGGGCGTGTTCGCCGCCCAGCCGCCGCTGTCCACCGGCCATGCCGCGGCGGTGCGGATCAAGGACATCACCGACTTCGAGGGCATTCGCGAGAATATGCTGGTCGGCTACGGGCTGGTGGTCGGGCTCAACGGCACCGGCGATTCGCTCAACAATTCGCCGTTCACCCGCCAGAGCCTCGAGGCGATGCTCGAACGGCTCGGGGGCAATACCCGCGACGGCAATATCAACACCGATAATGTCGCGGCGGTAATGGTCACCGCCACCTTGCATGCCTTCGCGCGCCAAGGCACGCGGATCGACGTCACCGTCAGCTCCCTCGGCGACGCGGAAAATCTGCAAGGCGGGATGCTGCTGGTCACCCCCTTGCTCGGCGCCGACGGCGAGGTCTATGTGGTTGCCCAGGGCCAGGTATCGGTAAGCGGATTTTCGGCCGCCGGCGGCGGCGGCACCAGCGTCACCCAGGGCGTGCCGACCGCTGGGCGGATCGCCAACGGCGCGATCGTCGAGCGTGAAGTCGGCTTCGAACTCTCCGACCTGGACCGGGTAACGATCGCGCTGCGCAATCCCGATCTCACCACCGCGCGGCGCATCGGCATCGCGGTCAACGCCATGCTCGGGCGCACCGCGGCCAAGGCGATCGATCCGGGCACCGTGAGCGTCGCGGTTCCCGAGCGCTATCGCGACAACCTGGTCGATCTGATGACCGACATCGAACAGTTGCGCGTCGAGCCGGATCAGATCGCCCGCGTCGTCGTCGACGAAGTCTCCGGGACCATCGTCATGGGCGAACATGTCCGGATCTCGACCGTCGCCATCGCCCAGGGCAATCTCACCATCCGGATTACCGAGACGCCGCAAGTGTCCCAGCCCGGCGCGTTCGCCCCCGACAGCGCAAGCACGGTGACGGTGGAGCGCACCGATATCGAGATCGATACCGGCGACGACCGCCAGTTGGTGGTCATGTCCGAGGGCGTCAGCCTCCAGGAGCTGGTCGACGGACTCAACGCGCTCGGCGTCGGCCCGCGCGACATCATCGCGATCCTGCAGACGATCAAGGCCTCCGGCGCGCTGCAGGCCGACCTCGAACTGATGTAGGCCGTCATGCTCGAAGCCCCTCTCGCCGATACCTACAGCACGTACTTTCCCGCGCCCTATGAAAAGGCGCCGAACATCGACGCGAACGCCGCGCCGGATCGGATGCGCAAGGCGGCGGAGGAGTTCGAGTCGTTCTTCATTTCGCAAATGTTCGAAATGATGTTCACCGACATCGAGACCGATGGGCCGTTTGGCGGCGGGCCGGGCGAGAAGATTTTTCGCTCGTTGCTGGTCAGCGAATACGCCAAGTCGACCACGGCGAAAGGCGGCATCGGCATCGCCGACGTGATCGTCCGCCAATTGCTTGCCACTCAGGAGGTGACGCGATGACCGCGACCGCGCTGGCGGCGCCCGACGGCATCGCCCACATAACCGCCAGCCCGACCAGTACTTCGGAACGCATCGAGCGGCTGATTTCGGTCCTCGATCGGCTCGCCGCGTTGCTGTCGGAGGAGACCAAGGCGGTGCGCGGTCGCGACTACGTCCAAGTCGACGCCTTGAGCGAAACCAAGGGCCTCCTGGCGCAAAATTATGGCGAGCGCATGCGCGAACTGAATGAATATGCCAACGACGACGATGACGTCGAACCCGGCCTCGCGTCGCGCATGCGCGACAGCTTGAAGGCGTTTCTCGGCATCGTCGAATCGAACGCGCGCGCCCTCGGCGCGGCGCGCACCGCGCACGAACGGTTCATCAAGGGGGTGAGCGAAGCGGTCGCCGAAAAAGCCCGCCCGGTGAAAGGCTACTCGAGCGCCGGCACCTACGGCATCGCGACCAACCGGCCGCGCCTGGACTCGGTGCCGATCGCGCTCAACGAAACCGCCTGATTGGGCGGTTCGACAGCGCCAATATTCTGAAATATCGGGTTATACCACCGAGCGGAATGCCTGACTCACGTTGGGGATTCCCAAGCGGTCCGATCTCTGACTCAATGTGGTGAACCAATGAGGTTCGCCATGGCAGCGCCTATCGACTTACGGAACGATTTTGACAGCGTCTCACTGC
>JAKZSU010000048.1:0-14527 GCA_047517485.1 Alphaproteobacteria bacterium | reverse complement strand
AGCTTATGCGAGGCCAGCCTGCGTGGCGCTTGAACGCCCTTTAAAGTAACCGGCCTGCACGCCGTGCAGGCCGGCAAGCGCGACCGCGTGCCCGAGCTTATGCGAGGCCAGCCTGCGTGGCGCTTGAACGCCCTTTAAAGTAACCGGCCTGCACGCCGTGCAGGCCGGCAAGCGCGACCGCGCGCCCGAGCTTATGCGAGGCCAGCCTACGTGGCGCTCTAACGCACGACGAACCGCGATGAGTCTTGCTCATCGCGGTTCGGATTATGTGCCGTCGTAGTACGCCATCACGAGGTGCTTGGCTTCGGCGAAGAACAGCCAGCGTTGCACCACCGCCCCCAAAGTCGCGGCGAGCGCCGCCAAGAGCAGTGCCGCCGCGCTCGCGGGAGTTGGCAACCATAGCGTCGCCAGCGCCAGCACGATTGGTACGCCGCAACCAATTGTTTCGAATACGAAACGAAGTTTGACCGCGTGTTTGCGGGCGATGCGAAAGCCCATCTCGCGCTGGAGATAATTCTCTTCGGTGTGCGGCGGGTCGAGCGACCGAATTCGCGCGTTACCAAGACCCAGCGGATCGACCGCCCGGCCGGGCGCATCGACTTGGCGCCAATGGAGGCGGACCGCCAGCCAGGCAAGCGCGCTGAGCACCACTAGCGGCGGCGCGAGAAACGGCGGCTCGGCCCCGGCGAGCAGGACGATCGCGGCGAACCAGAGAATTCCCGTCGAGGCGGCGAGCGCGGCGTAGACCGCCACCGTGCGCCCGCCCCACCATGCCGCGATCGGCTTCAAGCTGGCATAGATCATCGCCGTGCACAGCACCGTCACGATCGCCAGGACCGCCATCGCCAAGGCCGCCGGCCTTAGGGCGGCGCCGAAGGTTTCGGGCGCCAGCAACGCCGCGCCGAACAGCACCGCCGGCGGATAGACCGCCAGCGCCACGATGCCTTCGCGCGACAGCCACGACGAGCGCCATTGGCTCAGCGCCCGCCAGGCGCGCTCGGGATGGCCGAGATGAAAGGTCGACGACAAAAGGCCGACGCTGACCGCCGTCAATCCGACGCCCAAGGACAGCAAGCCCAGTGTGGGTGTCGGCGGACGAACCAGGCTGTGCAGGCCGAGCCAGGCCAACAGCCCATAGCCGGCGCCCGAGGCGACGGTGAACACAATGATCGAGGCGGCGGGATGCATCGCGAATCAAGCCGAGTCAGCGCGAAAACAACCGGTCGACCCAGTGCAACAGCTTGCTGCCAGGCTCGCCGGTGGGGCTCAGCGCAACATCCGCAGCCGCATCCGCGCCTTGCCGCGGCGGTAGGTAGCGGTTGGTCGGTTGGTATCCGAGGTCGGCCATCGGCGCGCGGCCGTCGCGCGACGCCACCAACCGCGAGACCGCCGACTCCGGATCGGCGAGGTCGCCGAAGTGGCGCGCGCCGGTGGGACAGGTGCGTACGCACGCCGGTTGGCGCTCGGCCTCGGGCAGCGTCTCGTTGTAAATCCGGTCGACGCACAGGGTGCATTTTTTCATCACCCCGGAGGCATGATCATATTCGCGCGCGCCATAGGGACACGCCCAACTGCACAGCTGGCAGCCGATGCATTTGTCTTCGTCGACCAGCACGATGCCGTCCGCGGCGCGTTTGTACGAGGCCCCGGTGGGACACACGGTGACGCACGCCGCGTCGGCGCAATGCAGGCACGAGCGGGGAAAATAGACCGTGCGGGCGCGCTTGGTCTCCGGCCACTCGACCTCGTAGCCGTGCACCCGGTTGAGCCAGATGCCGTCGGGTTGGCGCCCCTGGGCGTCGAAATCGCTCAGCGGGCCGACCATGCCGCCGCTGTTCCATTCCTTACACGCCACCGCGCAGGCATGACAGCCGACGCAGGTATCGAGGTCGATCACCAGACCGAGTTGCTTGGGCGGCGGCGTGGCGGGCAAGCTGGTCATTGGTCCGGCGCGCTGGCGATCTCGAGGCGGACGCGGAGGTCGTACCATGCCGCCTGGCCGGTCACCGGATCGGCGTTGGCGAAGCGCGTGCCGTCGGCGTCGGGCGGTAGCTGCTCCGAAATCGCTTGATTGAGCATGAATCCGTGGGTGACTTCGGGGCCGTTCGGCGCCAGGCCCCACGACCCGCTGCGCCGGCCGATCGCGTTCCACGTCCACACCGTGTCGCGATTGACCCCATCCATCAGCTTGACCTGGACGCGCACCCGTCCGCGCTGGCTGATCACCCACACCCAGGCGCCATCGACGATTCCCTGTTCCCCGGCGCTCTCGCGGTTGACATAGAGCCAGTTTCGACTGTGCACTTGGCGCAGCCAGGCATTATGGCCGGCCCACGAATGATACGCCGCCATCGGCCGCTGGGTGATCGCGTGCAGCGGGAAACTTTCGTCGCCGACCGCCGCGCCTTCGAATGGCGGCGTCCACAGCGGCAGCGGGTCGAACGCGGCCTTGATCCGCGCGCGCATCGCTTCCGGCGGCTGTACCGCGCCATGACCCTCTGCCGCCAGACGGAAGCGTTGCAACGGCTCGCTGTACATCTGCAGGATGATCGGCTCGGCGTCCGCGACATAGCCCATGTCGCGCGCCCATTCGAGATAGCCGCGATTGGCGTGTTTGAAATAGCGCTGATCGGGCGCCAGCTCGTGGTGCCAAAAACAGCCGTTTTCGATATAGCGCGCGAGCTGGTCGGGATTAACCGCGCCGCGCCCGGAGGCGCTGCCGTCGGCGCCGCGCCAGCCCGCCAAGGTGCCGATTCCCGGCATGCGTTGATGATTGACCAGATAATCCGCATAGCCGCCGGGATACGCCGCCGCGCCGGCCTCGTCGACCATCCCCGGTAGGCCGAGCCGCGCACCGAGATCGAGCAACACGTCCTGGAACGGCCGGACGTCGCGGTCGGGCGCGATCACCGGCTGGCGGATGGCGTCGCCCGGGCCGTCGGCGTGGCTGATCGGCCGGTCGAGCATCGACATCGCGTCATAGCGCTCGAAATAGGTCGTGTCGGGCAGTACCAGGTCCGCCCATTCGGTCATTTCCGAGGCAAAAGCGTCGACATAGAGGATGCGCGGAATGCGGTACGCGCCGGTTTCCGGATCGGTATCGCCGAGCATCGCCATCGAATCGGCCGGATTCATCGCCGAGTTCCAGCTCATGTTGGCCATGTAGAGGAACAGCGTGTCGATCGGGTACGGATCGCCCGCCCAGGCGTTGGCGATCACCCGGTGCATCGCGCCGTGCGCGGCCAATGGCGCCTCCCAACTGAACGCCTTGTCGAGGCGCAACGGCGCACCGGCCGCATCGACCAAGAGATCCTCCGGCGCGGTGGGAAAGCCCAGCGGCGGCCCGATCAACGGGGTGCCCGGTGCGCTGGTCTTGCCGGCCGGTTTCTGCGCCGGCGGGATCGGTTTGGGGAACGGCGGGCGATAGCGGTAGCCGCCGGGACAGTCGATCGCGCCGAGTATCATTTGCAGCAAATGCAGCGCCCGGCAGGTGTGAAAGCCGTTGGAATGCGCCGAAATCCCGCGCATTGCGTGGAACGATACCGGTCGCCCGACCATTCGGTCGTGGCGCCGTCCCGCCCAGTCGGTCCACGGCACGTCGAGCACCACTTCGTTCTCGAACGCGACTTCCGCGATTTCAGCCGCCAACCGCCGGATCGTCGCCGCTTCGACCCCGGTTGATGCCGATACCGCTTCGGGCGCGTACGCCTCGTCGAGGCAGCGCTCGGCGAACAGCGCGAACGCCGGCGCCGCGCTTCGCCCGTCCGCCAACTCGAAGCGGCCGACCAACGCCGGCGCGATGTCGGCCCGCAGCGCGTCGGCGATCTCGTCGTTCTCGCTATCCCAACACAGCGGATGGCCGGCGCCATCGCGCGCGAACAGGCCGTGATCGGCCGCGCCCGGATCGTCGATCACCAGCCACGGCGCGTTGGTGAAGCGCGCGAGCGAGGCGAAATCGACCTTGTCGGCGAGCAACAGCTCGCGAATCAGCGCCTGGATCAGCAGCCCGTCGGTCCCCGGCCGCACCGCCACCCATTCGTCGGCGACCGCCGAATAACCGGTGCGCACCGGATTGACCGAAACCAGCTTTGCGCCGCGCTGCTTGAGCTTGGCGATCCCCGCCTTGATCGGGTTCGAATCATGGTCCTCGGCGACCCCGAACAACATCAGATATTTGGTGTGTTCCCAATCGACCTCGCCGAACTCCCAGAACGAGCCGCCGATGGTGTAGAGCCCGGCCGCCGCCATGTTGACCGAGCAAAAGCCGCCGTGCGCGGCGTAATTCGGGGTGCCGAACATGCTCGCCCACCAGCCGGTCAGAGCCTGGCTCTGGTCGCGTCCGGTATAGAACGCGAGTTTTCGCGGATCAGAGGCGCGAATATCGCCGAGCCAGGTGCTCGCGAGTTCCAGCGCCTCGTCCCATTCGATTTCGCGAAATTCGCCGGCACCGCGCTTGCCCGTGCGCAGCAGCGGTTTGGTCAACCGGGCCGGCGAGGTCGCGGTCTTGATCCCCGCCGACCCCTTGGCGCACAGCACGCCGTGATTGATCGGGTGATCCGGATTGCCGTCGATGAAACGGATCGCGCCACCCTGAAGGTGAACGCGAATGCCGCAGCGGCCCGCGCACATGTAGCAGGTCGTGGTCTTGACCTCGTCGCCGACCGGCGCCGAGAGAGCGAGCGCGGGTTCGCGCATGGGGAGCGGGCCTTCGGGGCTCTTGTCCGGGTGCACCAACGATATCACAAACTGTTTGTGTAAAAGCCGATTATTCGTGCCGCCGCGCCGCCTCGGTTGACCTACGCGCGGCGACCCGATACATCCGCGCGACACGGCGCGGCCGACATCCCGGCCGGCCAAATTGGTTGGGAGCGTCCGCATGGGCCGCATATTTTCGGGCGTTCAGCCCACCGGTAACCTGCATCTCGGCAATTATCTCGGCGCGATCCGCAATTGGGCGCGGCTGCAGCACGACTACGAGTGCCTCTATTGCGTCGTCGATCTGCACGCGATCACCGTGCCGCAGGATCCCAAGGAACTCGCCGCCAACACCCGCGAAGTAACCGCCGGGCTGATCGCCTCCGGCATCGATCCGGCGCGGAACATTATCTTCAATCAGAGCCAGGTGTCGGGGCACGCCGAACTGGCCTGGCTGTTCAACTGCGTCGCCCGCCTCGGCTGGCTCAACCGGATGACCCAGTTCAAGGAGAAAGCCGGCAAACACCGCGAGAACGCGACCGTCGGGCTGTTCGTCTATCCCAACTTGATGGCCGCCGATATCCTGCTCTACAAGGCAACCCACGTGCCGGTCGGCGACGATCAGAAGCAGCATCTCGAACTCGCGCGCGATATCGCCCAGGCGTTCAACAGCATGTTTTCGGTCGATCTGTTCCCGGCGCCCGAGCCGATCATTCTCGAGACCGCGGCGCGGGTGATGAGCCTGCGCGACGGCTCGAAGAAAATGAGCAAATCCGACGCCTCGGACTATTCGCGCCTCAACATGGCCGACAGCGCCGACGATATCGCGCTCAAGATCCGCAAGGCGCGCACCGACCCCGAACCGCTGCCCGACTCCGCGTCCGGGCTCAAGTCGCGACCCGAAGCGGCGAATCTGGTCGGCATCTACGCCGCGCTCTCGGACAGCACCGTCGATGCGGTGTGCGCCGAATTCGCCGGCGCTGCGTTCTCCGACTTCAAGGGCCGGCTCACCGAGCTCGCGGTCTCCGTCCTCGGGCCGATCGGCGCCGAGATGAAACGCCTGACCGACGATCCGGCGCATATCGACGCGGTGTTGCGCGACGGCGCGGCGCGCGCCCAGGCGATGTCCGAGCCGATTCTGCGCGAGGCCCAAGCCGCGGTGGGGTTCGTCAGACCAGGCGCGCCTTGATGTTGCGATCACATCCGCCCACTTAAAAGGCATGTTCGAAGACGACGACTCGCTGCCGCTGCGCCCCGAAGCCGCTGATGTCGAGTGCGCGGCGACGCGCGATCCGGCACCCGCCGGCGCGCCACCCAGCGCCACTGGCCGCCGCCGCGCGATCCGCGGCCTGATCGTCTTCGCCCTCGTCATCCTGGTAATCTACTATCCCGCCGGCATGATACTGACCCACCGGATCAACGACGATCCGGATTTCTCGCCCACCGCCATCGAGGCTCCGATCGCTGGCAGCGCGGCAGTGGCGATGACCGCCGCGCTGCTCAGGCGCGAGGTCGACGACGCCGGCTGGGTCGCCAACAATCCGTTCTTCTACCCATCCTACGCGCTCGACAATATGCCCAATTTTCAGCAGGGCCTGCGCGCCGCGATCTTCCGCTTCGCGATCGAGCTGACCGACCAAATCGGTCGCACCCGCGGCTCGAGCCAAGCCGACGAGGATCTCGAGACCGCCGCCGGCGAGTTCAAGTTTCCTGGTGATATCTGGGTTTGGGATCTGGAGACTTCGTGGCTGCCGCAGGCGACATCGGAGACCCGCTATCGCCGCGGGATCGAGCACCTCGAACGCTACAACGCGCGCCTCGCCGCCGGTGACGCGGTGTTCGACACCCGCGCCGACAATCTGCTCAACACGCTCGACCGCTTCGCCGCCGATCTCGGCTCGGCCTCGGCCGAGATCGATCAGCACGTCAGGGAGCATACCGGGCTTATCGACTTTGCCGCCGACGACCTGTTCTACAACGTCAAGGGCCGGCTTTACGGCTATTTCATGATCCTGAACCAGCTCGAACACGACTTCGCGAGCGTCATCGCCGAGCGCCAACTCGAAGCCGCCTGGGCCAATATGCTCGCCTCGCTACGCATCGCGGCGACTGTCGATCCGTGGGTGGTGGTCAACGGCGCGCCCGACAGCCAAATCCTCCCCAGCCACCTGGTCGCCCAGGGCTTTTACTTGCTCCGCGGCCGCACCCAATTGCGCGAAATCACCAATATTTTGCTCAAATAGCGATTTATCTTCTCATTTCACCGTCATATCGCGCCTTCTTCGAGAAATCTCTTGATTGCCGGTGAGCATAGCGCAATTACTGGGCAACCCTATTTTTTTGGGATTTACGCGCCGCTTCGCATGGATATTTACCTGCCGATCGCAGAAATGTCGGTTAACGTGCTGGTTTTGCTTGGCATGGGCGCGGCGGTCGGGTTTCTTTCGGGGCTGTTCGGGGTTGGTGGCGGGTTCCTGATGACGCCGCTGTTGATCTTCATCGGCGTGCCGCCGCCGGTCGCCGTCGGCAGCGAAGCCAATCAGATCACCGCGGCGTCGATATCCGGCCTGCTCGCCCATTGGCGGCGCGGCAATGTCGACTTCAAAATGGGCTTCGTGCTGATGATCGGCGGCGCCGTCGGCTCGGCGATCGGGGTCTGGCTGTTCCGCCTGTTGCGCGAATTGGGCCAGATCGACACGACGATTTCGCTCGCCTACGTCGGCTTTCTGGGGACCGTCGGCGCGCTGATGGCGATCGAGAGCGCCAACACCATTCTGCGCCGCCGCCGTGGCGGCCAACGGCGCCGCGCGCACCAGCATTACTGGGTGCACCATCTGCCGTTCAAGACCCGGTTCCGTCGCTCCAAGCTCTATATCAGCGTCATCGGACCGCTGGCGATCGGCCTGTTGGTCGGCATTCTCGCGGCGATCATGGGGGTCGGCGGCGGCTTCATCATGATCCCGGCGATGATCTATCTGCTCGGCATGCCGACGGCGGTGGTGGTCGGCACGTCATTGCTGCAGATCATGTTCGTTACCGCCATCGTCACCGTGCTCCACGCGGTGACCAACAATACCGTCGACATGGTGCTGGCGATGCTGCTGCTCGCCGGCGCGGTGGTCGGCGCCCAATTCGGCTCGCGCTTTGGCAGCGCGTTGCGCGGCGAACATTTGCGCGGCCTGCTCGCCTTGCTCGTCCTCGCGGTGTGCGCCAAGCTGTTCGTCGATCTGGTGGTCGAACCCACCGACGTATTCTCGATCGCACCGGTTATCGAATGATCGGTAGGCAATATTGTATAATAAAATCATATCATTATTAGTTTTAGCTATTATTTTAAATGAAGCGGAAGGTGCTCGCGCGGACTACCTGATCGCCGATCTCAGCGACCATCGCATCGCCATTACCTCGGGCTTTACCGGCGCCGAGGTGCTGCTGTTCGGCACCCGAGACGGCCAGGGCGACGTAGTGGTGATCCTGCGCGGACCCGCCGAGGCGTTGGTGGTGCGGCGCAAGGCGCGGACCGCGGGACTGTGGCTCAACCGCGACGAGGTGGTGTTCGCCGACGCGCCGGGCTATTACGCGGTCGCCGCCAGCCGCCCGCTCGCCGACATCGCGCCCAAGGCGCTGTTTCGCGATCTCGGCATCGGTTTCGCCAATCTCAATCTGTCCGCGGCTTATTCGGGATCGCTCAGCGACCCCGATCCGTTCCGCGACGCGCTGCTCCGCAACATGACCAGGCTCGGGCTCTACAGCGCCGATCCGGCGACGGTGACCTTTGTCGGCGGCCAGCTGTTCCGCACCACCTTCGATTTCCCCGCCAACGTGCCGACCGGCCTCTACCACGCCGATATTTATCTCATCAGCCTCGGCGTGGTGGTCAGCCGGCGCACCACCGCGTTGCAGATCTCCAAGTCCGGCTTCGAGGCGGCGATGTTTGAATTCGCCCGTTTCCAGCCGCTCGCCTACGGTCTGGTTGCGGTCGCGGTGGCGCTGATGGCAGGATGGATCGCCGGCATGGTGTTCCGGAAGGGCTAATACCAAGGGTGATTGATAATGACCCATTTGACCGATCGATTTTCGTCGCTGGATAGGAGCGGGGCGCGCCGTCGTGCGACCCCACGTCAAGCGGCCCCAAGACAGGCGACCTGCGCATCCAGCGACGACTCGTGCTCCCTGGGCAGACCGGCCTGCGGTGGCCCGAGGTGGCTTTCCGGGCAGCTGGCGCCGCTTGCCCGATGGCACCGCATCGCGCGGCGCGGCGCGCCTACCCGGAAAGCCACCTCGGGCCATCAAATGGGTCAGTATCACTCACCCTTGGTATATGGCGTATGACCGAGATCGAAAAGCACGTCGCCGGACGGGTCAAGTTCCTGGTCTGTGTCGATGACAGCCCGGACTGCCGGGTCGCGCTGCGCTTTGCCTGTTTGCGCGCGCGCAATTGTGACGGCGCCGTGGTCCTCCTCTACGTCATCGAGCCCGCCGATTTCCAACATTGGGTCGCGGTCGAGAAGCTGATGGAGGAGGAGCAGCGCGAGGAAGCCGAGCAATTGCTCAACGACCTCGCCGCCGAAGTCCACGACTACGCCGAGATTCGCCCGATTCTGGTGTTTCGCGAGGGCCGGCGCAGCGACGAGATCCTCAAACTCATCGACGAAGACCCGTCGATCAATATTCTCGTCCTCGGCGCCGCGCCCGAGGAAGAGGGCTCGAACGATCTGGTCCGCAAGCTCGGCGACGAGCTGACCAAGCGCCTGCGCATTCCGCTGACCATCGTGCCGGGCAATCTGACCGATGAGCAATTGGTCAACATAACGTGAGGCGCGGGCGCGAAATCCATGCATTTGCACGAGAAACCGAGCTTGGAATAGCGTCCATCGCTTGACGGCGGGCGACAAATACCCAAGTAATGCACTTGGGCTTGCGTGCGCCCGATTTTTGATAAGGTGCGACCGATGTTTATTCAGACCGAGCCGACTCCCAATCCGGCGACGATGAAGTTCCTCCCCGGCGAGGACGTGCTGCCGAATGCCACCGCTAACTTCACCGATGCGGCCGCCGCGGCCGCCGGCTCGCCGCTGGCAGAACGCCTGTTCGCGATCGATGGGGTGACCGGGGTTTTTCTCGGCTTCGACTTTATTTCGGTGTCCAAGACCGAACCGGCGGAATGGCAAATCCTCAAGCCCTCGGTCCTCGGCGTGATCATGGAGCATTACGTCTCCGGCGCGCCGATCATGAACGAGGCCGCCGCCACGGCGCCCGCCGAAGCGGCGGAGGTTTCCGGCGCGGACGCCGAGATCGTCGAGCAGATCAAGGAACTGCTCGATACCCGGGTCCGCCCGGCGGTTGCCCAGGACGGCGGCGACATCATCTTTCACGGCTACGAGAACGGCGTCGTGATGCTCGAAATGTTCGGCGCCTGCGCCGGCTGCCCGAGCTCGACCGCGACCCTCAAGCACGGCATCGAAAACATGCTGCGCCACTACGTCCCCGAGGTCCAAGAAGTCCGCGCGGTAATGTAAGGCCAACACCCAAGCCGCATTAGCACGGCTCGGCTGGCGAATGAACGCCCTATAACACTGACGCCCCCGCCCGCCAGGGCGGCAAGCGCGCCCGAGCTAATGCGAGGCAGCCCGCGTGGCGCGTGAACGCCCTTAAAAAAACCGGAACCCAGTCACCCCCATTATCCAGACCCCACCAGCGCCCGTGAGCTTCGCTCACGGCAAGCGCGACCGCGCGCCCGAGCTAATGCGAGGCAGCCCGCGTGGCGAGTGAACGCCCTCAAGAACAAGGGACCCCGGTCTCCCACATCATCCAGTCGGCACCAGCGCCCGTGAGCTTCGCTCACGGCAAGCGCGACCGCGCGCCCGAGCCTATGCGAGGCCAGCTTGCGTGGCGCGTGAACGCCCTCAAAAAACCAGAACCCAGTCTCCCACACCATCCAGCCGGCACCAGCGCCCGTGAGCAGAGCGAACGGCAAGCGCGACCGCGCGCCCGAGCCTATGCGAGGCAGCCTGCGTGGCGCGTGAACGCCCTTTAAAACCACGCGGAACACAGTCTCGTTCACCCCGATCGAGGTAACGCCACTTCGCTAAATTACCCCTCCGCCGCGAGGGGGGGGAGAACTTTTCGGCGGCGACATCACCGCCCTAAATCCCGCGCCCGCCCGCCGGCGGTGCTATACAGTCCCGGCAATTTTCCGCACCGAGGGAGACAACCGTGGACCGCCGCCTCGACGACGACGCGCTCGATATTATTTTTCGCAACGCTCGAACCCATAACGACTGGCAGGATACGCCGGTCACCGACGCCGATCTGCGGGCGATATTCGATCTCGCGAAAATGGGCCCGACGACGGCCAATTCGTGCCCGGCCCGCTTTGTATTCCTACGCGCCGGCGAGGCCAAAAAGCGGCTCAAGCCGCATCTCTCGGCCGGCAATGCGGATAAAACCATGCGCGCGCCGGTGACCGCGATTATCGCCCACGACCTCGCGTTTTATGAACATCTCGATAAGCTGTTCCCGCACGACAACGCGCGGCCCTGGTTCGAGGGCAAGGACCAGCACATCCGCACCTCGGCGTTCCGCAACGGCAGTCTTCAAGGCGCGTATTTCCTCATCGCCGCCCGCGCGCTGGGCTTCGACTGCGGCCCGATGTCGGGTTTTGACAACGCCGGAGTCGACGAATCCTTCTTCGCAGACACCACGTTTCGCTCGAATTTCCTGTGCAATATCGGCCACGGCGACCAAACCAGCCTGCCGCCGCGCAATCCCCGCTTCGATTTCGACGAAATCTGTCAAATTCTCTGACCGCTCGGCCGAGCAGAGTCACACTATCACGCCGCACGCCCCGGCTCTAGCGCCGTATCCAAATCAATAACAGGTGGTTCCTAGTGTCCCCAAGAATATTTCTTGGGGTGGTTTGGCAATTGGGCGGGCCGAATTTAATCTTTAATAATCAACATATTATCCGATAAATGGTCGACTATAAGCCAGTTTGCCCGAAGTTTTTTGAAAACATATCGTTGACATTGATGGGGACGCACCAATATGGGCGCGACGAAATAATTTTGAAAATACAATCCATAGGGGTAATACGATATGCCGATTTTGACAGGAACGGTCGGGCAAGGTGGCAACAATCGGGTGCACGACGTGGCGGTAGTCCAGGCCGCGCTAACCAACGCCAATCTCCCCGGCGCGGGGCGCGGGTTCTGGAAAGGCCGTATCGATGGCCGCAAGTCGCCGGCGCTCGATGAGGCGATCTGTGCCTTCCAGCAAGCCGCGCGGGCCCAAGTAACCGGGCGTATCGCCCAGTCGGGCGCTGACACCAACAAACTGGAAGGTGCACTACCGCACACCCACAAGAACATGCGCGCGGTCGCCAGCACCGCCGCGGTCTGGCGAACCCCGGGACGGGTCAAGCGCTTCGCCGAAGTCGCCAAGGCCGCCGAGGCATCGCCGTTTCCCAAGGCCGAGCGCACCGCACTCGCGGCGATCGCCAAACGGTCCGCCCAATCGTTCGGCCTAGGGGTCGAACTCGAAGACGCCGCGGTCACCGCCGACGGCCGCTTCCGCGCCCGCCTCGGTGTCCCCGACATCGAATGGCTCGACGCCGGCGGCACGCGGTTCCAGAAAAACGGCTCGGTCCCGGCCGAAGTGGCGCGCAACCTCGCCCGAGTAGCCCAAGGCAATCCAACCTGGCGCGCCGTGGCCCAACCCCGCGACGGCGCCCTGATCGAACTCACCTCGATGCGGGTATACCAGCCGCTCCACGGCGCGCCCGTGCTCACCCCCGAAGCGATGGAGACCTTCGGCCTGACGGCACGCCCGACCGATCAACTCAGCCAAACCTGCATCGCCGGTTGCGCGAGATTGCTGGAAGGCGGGCTGGATGACAGTAATAAGGACGACTTCGAGGCGATTGTATCGGTGTTCGATTTCCTAGCGCCGGCCCTGGGGCAAAAGATACGGCAGTCTCCAATTGTCCTCGCGCAATCGCAGCAGACGCCTGTTGCCGGTACGCCCACGGCGCCACATATGAGCGGAAATTTAGCCTGGCCGACGGATCATTTGGTGGTGACAGACCCGTTTAACTCCACCGTAAATCGGACGGACCCGCACGGAGGTGTCGACATTCGGGCCCGCCTCAATGACAGCATATATGCGGTAGAAGACGGTACTGTCGTGGGCGTTTACGTGGCTGCGGGCGCCGGACATGTGGCCATAGAATATACCAGCGGAGGATTTGGCCTGTATGCTCATGTCAGTGCGAACGTTGTAGTTTGGCAGGCAGTTGTGGCTGGTGAAAAAATTGCGATTTCAGACCAAAGTGGGACCAGGCATGCACATCTTCACTATGGCTATGTCCTGAACGGGACCGTTAGAACAAGCGGCCGCGTCGACGGCCCTCGAATTGATCCGATCGCCAATCAGCTCGGATCCTTCCAGTACACAAATTAGAAATGAAAGCTCAAATCTACATAGGGTTGGCAATCGCGGCGTGGACATTGGCTCCCGCATTATGTTCTGCCGCGAACAGTGATGATAATTCGATCATATTGACCAAAGACCTTATTTGGATTGACGGATTCTGCGATTGGCAAGGCGACGAAGCCTCGAGGCCGCCGGATCTGACGGAACGTCGATGCGAATTATGGGGTCTGGCGGCCCACATCAAAGACCTTTTTTACACAGTCAACCGCGACGCCTTCCGGCAAATGCTCCCCCGCAACGGCGGCAATGAAGCGTATTTGTTCGCTGACGACCTCGCTGTCCCTGGGTGCCAAACCTTTAGCGTCTTTGCGTTCCTTCTGACCTGTAGCGGCGAGAACTGGGCCGTTCACTACCGAGAATGCCAAGACATCGATGGCCACGAGTCGTATTTCGTCTACTTATTGCCATCAACCGAGGACGCGGAGCCGACATACGAGGGACTCGAGGTTCAAGTCAGTAATGGGGCGTTTTTCACGGATTACGTCGGGACTCGTGTGATCAAGGTCGACCGGGGCTGGCGTATCGTCAATCCGTTTCGCCCGGACGAGTGTTCGGCCCGAAAATGAAATTTGGCAAGCCTTGATCGCTTCTTTGTAAGAGCCCCAGTCGTTGACAGATAAATTCACAGTCATTGATGACATCATTGACCACGCCCGCGAGATAGCGAAGCGTGGTCACGGGGTGGGCCTTGTTCAGACCTTCGATTTCATCAAAGCCTACATTGGCCAAAATGCTGAGGTGGTAGTTCTCGTCCGCCTCGGTGCTGCTGAAGAGTACGAGATCGTCTTCCGGGCCTGTGGGCCAGTGAGGTGTTTCGATCATCCGCGTCCCGTTGTCGGGATGTGTGATTTGGATGCCGCGGACGTTGGTGAACATTGGCGTGAGAGACCAGTGTTTGTTGAGAGCACTGATTTGGGTGAGCGCGTAGAGGCGATCATTCCCTCCCTTGTACGGATTGAGCGCACGAATATACGCACGAATTTCAGACGGGACATCTCTCAGGTCCTTGCCGTCGATGACCTTGTCGAGTTCGGCAGCGGTGCGCCGGAAGGGGAAGTAAAGGCTTTTGGTGTTGGTAGCACCGCTCAATTTGGCGCACTCGGAAGCGATGTGGTCAAGGGCGGATCGCAAGTTGTTGGCGCCGTCAGCTGCGATAGTCTTGAGGTCGGGATCGAACCGCTTGATAGGTCGAAATTTATGTCACTGCTGTCCGGTTAACTGAGCGGTGCTGGCTTTGAGAGCCAGGATTTCTGCGGGGTTTGAAGCGAAAATGCATGGTGTCGATTTGAATTGGATGGAGCACTTTTCGGAGTTTCTCCGAGGAGATGCTCATGAACAC
>JAKZSU010000047.1:0-6778 GCA_047517485.1 Alphaproteobacteria bacterium | reverse complement strand
ATTTCACAATCACGAGAGCTAAGTGGATACCCTATTTGCGGAATTGTGCTCATCGCATCGTACGCCGCCGGGCCGATGTAGCCGAGACTTTCGACCGGCCAGGTCCAGGCGATGTTGGGATATACGAGTTGGAAATTGTCCGGACCGAGACCGAGTGAGTCGGCTAGAGCGCCATAGAGAATCGCCCACGATGATTGGTTGTATTTATCTGTATTTGGGTTGGAGTCGGCCAACGCCGCTCGGGTCACGAATTCGGTTGCACGGAATAGTTCTACCATTTGTCGCCTCCCTATTTGAACGTCACCTCGATAACACCATAAAATATTGATAAAAAGGAAGTAATGACATTACCGAGCGACTAAGTGGAGGTAATTTCGCCGTAATTTGTATTGTGAAATGACGCCTTTTAATTCAATGAAAGCATGCGCCTATCCGAATGGAAAAGCAACTATAGATTGTATTAATCTATATATCTATGCCTAGCAACGACTCCGACTCATGGTTGATCCCGCCGCGGGCATTTTCAATGTCTCGATTCAATTCAGTTGTGCCGGCTTGGCAACCAGGCTGGGTTCACACACGCGGTTAGCCTGGGCGATCGCCCACGATTGCGTATGAAACCGGTTAGAAACTATCCCGGCTAATTAGGATAAAATGCGTTGTGATCAGGTGGGTGGCGGGCCTGAGATCGCCATGCCGATGACCGTCGCGCCAATCAGCAGCGCCGCCAGGATCAGGCCGAGCCGGCGGCGCGCCGGCGTGGTCCACGGCATATAGCGGAACGTCGTGCCGATCTTGGTCGCGACCAGGATCACCGTGTCGGCCTCGCGGTCGACGGTGCGTGCTTCGACGTCGAGCTTGCCTTCGATCGCCGCCCAAATCTCCGCCGTCGTGCCGATCGCGTCGCCGGCGACGGCGTCGCGCAGCGAGCGCGCCCGCCCGCTGTCCCCTTGGGCGATTCCGAAGCGGTGCAAGAATCGTCGTCCGGTGGTCGGTATTGGTCTCCCGCCGCCGCGCATTTTCTCGACGTCGGCGAGATAGCGCAGTACGCAAGCAACCGCCGCAATCGGATCGGTGAAGCGCAACTCCAAACCGGTCAACAGATCCGGCTCATCATCGCCGATCAATTCAGCCCCCGACCGCGCCACGCGATGCGATAATATTTTCGAGCACGCGCCGGCGAGCCCGGGGCCCGCCGGCGCGTCCGCTTCGGCCACGCTCAGGCGAAGCGACAGAATTATCTCGCCCTTCGCACCGCTTCGCTCCTGGTCGGGCGCCATATCCGTCTCCCCGCGGATGTCTCTTAGACCGCGGGCTCTAGCAGGTTTTCGCAACAGGGTCGATCATGGGGCGATCATCGGCTATGACTCTTTTTCGGGAGCCAGGGGAGAACACGATGCTGTATCGCGATTTCGCGACCGTCGAGGCCATCGACGCCGAGTATAATCTCGGCGTGCGGGTTCCCGAGAACGCCGAGTTCACCGATCGTTGGGCGCGGGAAA
Organism: Alphaproteobacteria bacterium; assembly: GCA_047517485.1. Taxonomy (GTDB): domain Bacteria; phylum Pseudomonadota; class Alphaproteobacteria; order UBA7887; family UBA7887; genus JAKZSU01. The sequence goes on along the minus strand of JAKZSU010000047.1, from coordinate 5,276 downwards.
GCGCGGCGGCGCGCGATTCCCTCGACTGCACCCTCGGACTTCGGTTCGGCCCGACCAACGAGGAATATCTCGACATTTTTCCCGCCAGCGGCGCCTCCGACCGCCATTCGCCGGTGCATGTGTTCATCCATGGCGGCTATTGGCGGCGATTCACCGCGCGCGAATTTTCCTTCATCGCGCCAACCCTGGTCGCCGCCGGGGTCACCGTCGTGGTGGTCAATTACGCGCTTTGCCCGGCCGTATCGATCGACGAAATTGTCCGCCAGAGCCGCGCCGCGCTCGCCTGGACCCATGACCACATCGCCGATCATGGCGGCGATCCGACCCGCATTACGGTATCGGGTCACAGCGCCGGCGGTCATCTGACGGCGATGCTGATGGCGACCGATTGGACCGCCGACTACGGCCGGCCGGCGGATCTCATCAAGGGCGCGTGCCCGATCAGCGGGCTCTACGATCTGGCGCCGATGCAATACACCTTCATCCAGGCCTCGGTGCAATTGAACGGCGATTCGGTGGCGCGGTTGAGCCCGATTGGCTTCATCCCGGCGGTGGCGCCGAAAATCTCCATCGCGGTCGGCGGCGCCGAGACCGACGAGTTCGTCCGGCAAAGCCGCGACTATCACGAAGTTTGGTGCGCCGCCGGTCTCGACGCCGAGCTGCTGGTCATCGAGAACCGCCATCACTTCGATATTCTCGACGGTTTTCAGGACACCGAAAGCGCGCTGTTTCACACCATCCTGTCGCTCACCTCGCGTTAGCGAGTTTCCTACCAGCTGTTGCGCAGCTCGCGGAGTTTGATAAAGACCTCGCGCGGGCTCGGCTCGTCGGCCAAGTCGGGAAACGACTCGCGCAGCCGCGCGATCACCGACGCGCTGCGCAATCGGAAAAAGCTGTTGACCTCTTTCTCCAACCCCAGCGAGGTCACCAGCGGTGCATGCGGGTCCTGCCCCCTGATGTCGTCGAGCAGGGTTTTGGCGCGCGCGTTGTCGGGTTCGCGGTCGAGGGTGAATTCGAGATTGTTGGTGATGTAGTCGTGCCCCGGATAGATCAGCGTGCCGTCGTCGAGATTGGCGATTTGATCGGCGAAAGTGTCGTAGAGTTCGCTCGGATGGCCGCCATTGTGGCAGTTGCCGGCGCCGGCATTGAACAGGGTGTCGCCGCAAAACAACGCCGGCTGATCGGTGCGCGACAACAGACAGACATGGCTCATGGTATGACCCGGCGTGTCGAGCGACTCGAGCTCGACGGTCCGCCCGACGGCGACCACGTCACCGGCGCCGAGTCCGACGTCGATACCGGGAATCTTGCCCTTCGCGCCAGCGTGCGCCAACAGCTTGGCCCCGGTCGCCTCGACCATCGCGCGATTGCCGCCGGTGTGGTCGCCGTGCTCGTGGGTGTTGAGGATCTGGGTGATCTCCCACCCCTCCTCCCTTGCCGCCGCCAAGCATTTCTGGTGATCGAGCGGGTCCACCGCCAGCGCCTCGCCGCTCTCCGGGCAGGCAATCAGGTAATTGAAATTGCGATAGGCATTATCGGTGTAGATTTGCTTAACGATCATGGTTCGGGCTCCGGTGTCGCGGTTGGTCTGGGAGATAATGCCACACGAATGTGATGTCCGTCACATATTGACCGGCAATACTATGGCAAAAAGGGCGTGCTTCCCTGCAATACCAAGGCGCCGCCCGTTTCCACCGAATGGGCGGCGCTTTTTGTTTTGGCGTTTGGCGCCACAATTCGGGTAACGCACTTTATTTTTCCAGCTGTGAACAAGATCACAGCGCGCCGAACCGGTTCGCGCCATTATTCGCCTGTCGGTTCCCTCCACATGAGAATTAACGAAGCGCCGGCCCGGACCTCTCCCTAGTCCCCCCTAGCCACCGTCCGGGTCGGCGCGCTTCGTTTTCCCGCCGATTTTCCCCATAAATAACCGCTCAGCCTGGGTCCATCGCGCGTTCGACCATCGCCCGCAGCAGCACATTGCATCCCGCCGTCACGTGTTCGGGCTCGGCGGATTCGATTTCGTTGTGACTGATACCGTCCTTGCAAGGGATAAAGACCATCGCCGCGGGGCAGATATCGGCCATGTATTTTGCATCGTGGCCGGCGCCCGAGGTGATTTCGCGGTAGGATTCGCCGAGATCGTCGGCGGCGCGGCGCACCGCGTCGACGCACGCCGCCTCGAACGGGGTCGGCGGCGAATACCAGATTTCCGCCAAGCTGCCGCCGAGCCCCGCCGCGCCGTTGATCTCGTCGAACGCATCCTGCAGCGCGCTCGCCATCGCCGCCAGCGCCCCCGCCTCGGGATGACGCATGTCGATGGTCAGATCGACCCCGCTCGGGATGACGTTGCGCGAGCCGGGTTGGATTTTGAACGTGCCGACCGTGGCGCGGCCGTCGGGCGCGTGATCGAGGGCGATGCGGTTGATCCGGTCGACCAGCCGCGCGGCGCCGAGCAGCGCATCCTTGCGCACCGCCATCGGCGTCGGTCCGGCGTGTGCCTCCATGCCCTCTATACGGCAATCGAACCAGCGGATGCCCTGGATCGCGGTCACCACGCCGATCACCGTGTCCTCGGCCTCGAGAATCGGTCCCTGTTCGATGTGGGCCTCGAAATACGCGTGAATTGGCCGGCCGCCGACCGCGGCGGCACCGGCATAACCGATACGCTCGAGTTCGCCGGCGACGGTCGCGGTGCCGTCCTGCTCGGTCTCGGCGAGGGTTTTGTCGAGATCGAGCAGACCGGCGAACACCCCCGACCCCATCATCGCCGGCGCGAAACGCGAGCCTTCCTCGTTGGTCCACGAAACGATCTCGATCGGCCGCAGGGTCTCGACCCCGGCATCGTTGAGCGCGCGCACCGCTTCGAGCGCCGCCAGCACGCCATACGCGCCGTCGTATTTGCCGCCGGTCGGTTGGCTGTCCAAGTGACTGCCCGCCATCACCGGGGCCAGTGAATCGTCGCGCCCCGATCGCCGGGCGAACATATTGCCCATGCGATCGACGGTGACCGTGCATCCCGCCGCCTCGGCCCAGCCGACAAACAGGTCGCGCCCGGCACGATCGACATCGCTCAAGGCGAGGCGGCAGACCCCGCCCTTGTCGGTCGCGCCGATTTCGGCCAGCTCCATCAGCGAGCGCCACAGCCGCTCGGGATTGATCGCCAGTTGATTGTCTGTCATCGATTTACATCTCCGGGCGCCTGGTGTGCCAGTCGTGCGCCTGTTCATAGGCATGCGACGCGCGCAGCACCGCCGCATCGTGATACATCGGCCCGATCACTTGCAGTCCCACCGGCAGGCCGGCCGCGGTAAAGCCGCACGGCACCGAGGCGGCCGGGTTCTTGGTCAGGTTGATCGGATAGGTAAACGGAGTCCAGCCCAACGGGTCATCGGCGTAATCCTCCGACGGCCACGGCGCGCCGGCCGCGAACGCCGGGGTTGGCATGGTCGGCGAAAGCAGCAGGTCGAAGTCCTCGAAAAATCGGTTGAGCGCGGCGCCGTTGGCCGCCCGCTTCATTTCCGCGTCCTTGACCGCGAGACCGTCGAGACCGCGGCCATGCTCGGCATAGTCGATCATCGATTTCTCCATCTTGGCGATCTGTTCAGCCGACATGTCGTCGAGCAATTTCGCCGCGCCGAGCGTCCAATAGGCCATAAAAATATCGATCGGCGAATGCGGCCAGACCGGCTCGACCGCTTCGACATGGGCGCCCAGCGCCGCGAACGACCGGGCAGCGGTATCGACTAGATCATGTACTTCGGGCCAAACCCGGGTGCCGTCGAGACCCAGGGTTTTACTGTAGGCGATTTTCAACCCGCCCAGCGGCTCCGCCAGGGTGGCGCGAAAATCCTCGCCTTCGAAAGGAATCGCCGTCCAGTCGCGCCAATCGGGCTCGGCGATTACCGTCAGCAACAACGCCGCGTCGGCGACGGTACGCGCCATCGGGCCGACATGGGCGACCGGGCCGAACGGGCTCGCCGGATAGGCAGGGACCCGGCCGAAACTCGGCTTAAGCCCGAATATGCCGGCGAACGACGACGGAATCCGTACCGAACCACCGCCGTCGGTGCCGATCGCCAACTGGCCCATGCCGGCGGCCACCGCGGCACTGGCGCCGCCGCTCGAGCCGCCCGGTGTCTTGTCGGTGTTCCACGGGTTCCGAGTGATCCCCGACAACGGGCTGTCGGTCACCCCCTTGTGGCCGTATTCCGGCGTCGTGGTCTTGCCGAGGATCACCGCGCCATGTTCGCGCAGCCGCGCCACCGAGGGCGCGTCCTCGTCCCACGCCTGATCGGGATCGACGGCGAGCGAGCCGCGCAAAGTCGGCCACCCCCTGGCCAGCACCAGATCCTTGATCGTCGTCGGCACCCCGTCGACCAGGCCGTGCGGCTCGCCAAGCCGCCAGCGCGCCTCCGACGCCGCGGCCTGCGCCAGCGCGGCGTCCGCATCGACGACGACAAAGGCATTGAGCGCCGCGCCGTGGCGGTCGATGCGATCGAGCGCCGCGCGAACCGCGTCGACCGGCGAGACCGTCTTGGAGCGGAACAGTTTTACCAACTCCGATGCCGGCGTGAACGCCAAGTCTTCGGTCATTCGTCACTCCCCCTCGGTGCAACGCGAGTGTGCCATTCCCGGGTCGTCGCACCAAGGCCTACGAGTCCCTATGGCTGGTGAGGGAATTGGGTGTGCAAAAGCCCCACTTTCGCCACGTTCTCGACATTTTCGTGGTGCATAAACAACGCCATGGGAAAGATCACAACAGCAAGCCCGACGCCACGGCGGCGCTCGCACGGAACCCGAACCCGGCGCACCAACATCCAGGCAAAAAGCCGAAAATGCCTGATGTGCGCACGCGTGTTCACTTCCGAGGGTGCCCACAACCGCATCTGCCGACGCTGCAAGGCGAGTCAGACCTACCGCAGCGGCTAGCAGATGAGTCTAGACACAACTTGGCAAGCCACCAATTTCTACCAGTTTGGGTGCCAGGGCCGATGGGGATTGGATAGCCAATTCTTTCCCTTCGCGGCCGACCCGTATTCACGTTTAAAGCTAGAGGCAAAGCGGGCCAATCAAGCTCGATAGGTCTGGTTGCCCCCCAATAGCGGGCGTTTCCGCGCACCAGGCGTTTATGGTATACTGGGTATCCACTTCGCTCTCGTATCCCCTACATTTGGTTTCCGAGGCTGCGATGACCGCCGACTAGGCCCTTGTAGGGGACCGGCTCGTGCTGCACCGCCTGCTGGAGCAGTCGGAAGAAAAGCAGGCCACGAGCC
>JAKZSU010000046.1:0-4769 GCA_047517485.1 Alphaproteobacteria bacterium | reverse complement strand
CCTCCGCCGTCCTCATGCCGCGCTCCTGCTCCGCCAGAATCGCGATGATCTGTTCGGCCGTGAACCGTGATTGCCTCATGTCCGTCTCCTCTGTGACGGACTCTCCTATCAGATGAGGGTACTTTTGGGGCTCAGGTCAAGGTCAACAAGTTCCTGGAGACCATCCGATCCGCCATGTCAGGCGAATGGAAGAGGGGGCCGTTGATCTGTTGGCTCTCTCTTCCTTCGACCTTTCACGGGCATAGGACCACGTCGAGAGATTACCGTCCCCAAGTTGGTTGCACGCCCGTTCAACCAATCGAGACGCCCCTAGCTTATTGAGCTGGGGGTGTTTTGAGTCTGGATCCCGGTCACCCCTTATACCAAGGGTGGTAAATAATGACCCATTTGACCGATCGATTTTCGTCGCTGGATAGGAGCGGGGCGCGCCGTCGTGCGACCCCACGTCAAGCGCCCCGCGACGCAGCCAGCGGCGAAAAGCGACCGGCCTTCGGTGGCCCGAGGTGGTTTTCCGGATGCGTTGCGCCGCTTGCCCGATGGACACCCATCGGGCGGCGCGTCGCGCCTACCCGGAAAGCCACCTCGGGCCATCAAATGAGTCATTATTTACCACCCTTGGTATTACACGCTCTCGGTAATCATCAGAATCCCCACTTCGGTCATGCGCAGGACTTGTCCGGGCAGCACCAGCGTCGTGGTGGTGGCTTCTTCGATCAGCAACGGGCCAGCGACGGCGGTTTCGATGGGTAGCCGATCGCGCTCTATCACCGACGCGGTTTGCCATCCGATCACGTCGCCGAAATAGACTGGGCGTTCGCCGGTGCGGCCGTCATCCGGCCCCGCCGACCGGTCTTCGATCGTGGGCAGGCTAACCGTGCTGCTTTCGAGCACTGCCTGGAGGTGCAGATTGGTGATCTCGATCGGCGTGTCGGGCAAATGGAACGAATAGGCGGTTTCATGGGCATCGTGAAAGGCCGCCGCGAATTCATTGTATTGAAAATTTGTCGATAGGTCGGTCAGGACCGAATGCTCCTGGCCCTTGTAGCGCGCCTCGACCTTATGATGGAAAGCAATCTCGGCCTCGCCTGATGTGCCGAAATAAGCCGCGGCATCGTCGCGAAGATGAGCGAACCGATCCGCCACCCCCGCCATGGTCTCCGCGCAACCAGGACCGAAGAACGTTTGGCATAGATCGGCCCGCGGCGCCGCCGATAGCATGCCCCAGGCGGAAAATAATCCGGGGTACGGGGGAATGGCGGTCGCTTTTGTGCGTAATTCCTGGCCAAGTTTGGCGGCCATCATCGGCCCCGCGCCGCCGGTGACGACGAGCACCAGGTCGCGCGGGTCGTGGCCGCGCTGCACGGTCACCAATTTGAGCGCGCTGATCATGTTGGCCTCGGCGATGCGTACCACGGCGGCGGCCGCGTCCTCGATTTTCATGCCCAGACGGCGGGCGATGGCGGTGAACGAGGCGCGCGCGAGATCGCCGTCCAGGGTCATCCGCCGATTGCCGAAGCTGTCGGGATCGAGAATCCCGATGACCAGCTTGGCGTCGGTGACGGTGGGTGCCGCGCCGCCGCGCCCATAGCACGCCGGACCCGGGGTCGAGCCGGCGCTCTCCGGTCCGACGTGCAGGCCATCGAGATCGTCGAGCCAGGCGATCGAGCCGCCGCCGGCGCCGATCTCGACAATATCGACCACCGGGATCTGCACCGGATAACCGGGGCTGGTGCGGGTCCACTCCAGTTTGTAGTCGGGCGCGAGCCGCGGCCGGCCGTCGCGGATCAGCGAGCACTTGGCGGTGGTGCCGCCGACGTCGAGATGGAGGATATCGCGCTCGCCCAACGCCGCGCCGATGCTCACCGCGCCGGCGACCCCGCCCGACGGGCCCGACTCGACCAGGGTGAGTGGCTGGCGCCCAGCCTGGGCGAACGTCGCGACCCCGCCGTTCGACTGCATGGCGTAGTGGGCGCAGGCGATGCCTTGGGCGACCAGGGATTTCTCCAGCCGGTCGAAATATCGCCCGATGATCGGCTGGACGTAGGCGTTGAGCACCGTGGTGTTGCTGCGTTCGTACTCGCGCCATTGGCGCGAGACCTGGTGACTGGCGGAGATCGCCACCCCGGGCAACAGCTCGGCGAGTAAGGCGGCGCAGCGCTTTTCATGGCTGGGATCGACGTAGCTGTGGAGAAAAACCACGGCGACCGCCTCGACGTTTTCGCGGCGGCAGACCGTGGCGGCGGCGTGGACGTCTTGCTCGTTAAGCGCGGTCAGCACGTGGCCCCGTGCATCGAGCCGCTCGTCGACTTCCAGGCGGAGCCGCCGGGGGACGAAGGGGGCCGGCGTGCGCGCCTGAAGATTGTACAGATCGGGACGGTTGCCGCGGGCGATCTCGAGCACGTCGCGAAAGCCCTTGGTGGTCACCAGCGCGGTCTTGACCCCCTTGCGCTCGGTAATCGCATTGATCACCGTTGTTCCGCCGTGCACGAAAAAGCCGACGTCGCGGGGCTCGAGACCGCGATCGTCGGCGGCTTGGCGAATGGTATCGAGAACGCCGACGGACTGATCGTCGGTCGTCGTCAGGGTCTTGGCGATGGAGATTTTCCCGCTCACCTCGTCAAAGGCGACGAGGTCGGTAAAGGTGCCGCCGACGTCGGTTGCCAGCCGGATCATGGCTAGTGGATGAAATCTAACAGATGGACCCCATACGATCCGCATTCCCGGTTTCTCGATAGGAGAGCGCCGGCCGGCGATGTGGGGGCATCGTCAAGGGCGCTCGACGCCGCGAGAAGCCGGGAATGCGGACCCTGTGGGCGGCTTACCAGGCCCGCCGGCCGGGTTGCCCGATGCTTGTGATGCGCCGGCATCACGGCGCATCGGGCGCCTAACCGGGCGGGCCTGGTAAGCCGTCGTATGGGGACCATCTGTTAGATTCCATCCACTAGGCGCGGTCGCCGTAAAGGTCTCGTGCTTGGTCTTGCGACAGCAGACCGTCTTTGATGTCGGCCGCGATATCGGCCGCGCCGCGGTCTCGCGGGTCGCCCCAACCGCCGCCGCCGCCGGAGATCACCCGCACCCGGTCGCCCTTGTTGACCGGCCAATTCGGGTGATGGTGGAGGCGCGTGACACGCTGGGTCGCGGCGTCCTCGACCTCGACATAATTGCAACTCCCGAGGCCGCCGCCGTCCATGCCCCAAGGCGGCGTCGCATTGCGGCTGATACCGCAAAACACCGTCACGCCGTCGCGGCGCATCTCATATTCGCGAACCAAGCCGAATCCGCCGCGCCGGCGGCCCGCGCCGACCCCGCCCTCGACGTTGAAGCCATAGCGCCGGATCAGCAGCGGCAGCTTGGCTTCGAGCAATTCGACCGAGTGGTTATAAGTATCGCCGTCGGTCAGCGCGATCAGCGCGTTCGCGCCATCGCGATCCGGCGTCGCGCCCCAGCCGCCGTGCTGCGGCTCGATATGGACGAACAGCTCGCCGTTCTCGTCGGTGCCGGTGATGTAGATCACCGTCAGGCTGGTGTAGGAGCCGGCCGAGAAGCGCTCCGGTTTGAGCGGCGCCAGGGCCTGCCACATCAATTCCGAGGCGTGGACCGAGCCCTCGTAGTACCAGCCGGTGGGCGCCGGTTTTTCGGCGCTGAACACGGTGTTGTCGGGCACCGCGACGGTCAGCGGTCTGAACCAGCCCTCGTTGGACGGATCTTGCGGGCCGACGATCGCCTTGAACACGGTTTTGACCGCGGAGTCCAGGGCGCCACGGGCGCAATTTATCGGGCCGGCGACGGTCGCCGCCGAGCCGGTGAAATCCGCGATGACCTCGTCGCCCTTGATGGTGACCCGAACCCGGATCGGGATCGGATCCTCGCTGACGCCGTCGCCGTCGATGACGTCCTCGGCCCGGTAGTCGCCGTCGGGGAGCGCGGCGATCACCGCCCGCGCTTTACGTTCGCTGGTGGCGAGGATCTCTTCGAACGCGGCGAGCAGGGTGGCGGCGCCGTACTTCGTTGCCATGTCGTCGATGTTGCGCTCGGCGATCCGAACCGTCGCCATTTGCGCCCGCAGATCACCCAGCGCCAATTCGGGCATGCGGACGTTTTCCTCGATAATACGCACCATGTCGGGCAGCAATTCATCGTTCCGCGCGACGCGGATGCCGGGAAAGCGGAATCCCTCCTCGAACAGCGAGGTCGCGTCGACCGGCAGGCTGCCGGGCACGCTGCCGCCAACATCGAGCCAGTGGGCGACGGTGATCGCATAGGCGACGATCCGCCCGTGGTGAAAGATCGGCCGCATGATGGCGACATCGTTGGGGTGGGTGCCGCCGGCAAACGGGTCATTGGTGAAGAACATATCGCCCGGCGCCATGTCGCCCTGATAGCGCTCGACCAGGGCGCGGACTTGATGCGCGAAGGTGCCGGTGAACAGAGTGATGCCATTCGATTGCGCGATCAGATCGCAGCGCGGATCGCACAGCCCACAAGCAAAATCGAGCACCTCGTAGACAATCGGGCTCATGCTGGTTTTGGCCATGATGATGCCCATTTCATCGACCGTGGCCAACAGCTTGCCGCTGATCACTTCCAGGGTGACCGGATCGACGTCAACTGGCGGGGTCGGTTCATCTTTCATCCCGCATTTCCCAAGTATCGTCGATATTCAGTGCGGCGAGAAGGCGATTCTGCTATAAGAATCATGAAGTTGTAGCATACATGGAGCGGCGGATATGGCACACCCGATGGGTGAATCGAAACCGGGGTGCCTTCGG
>JAKZSU010000045.1:0-11304 GCA_047517485.1 Alphaproteobacteria bacterium | reverse complement strand
AACGCAAGCGCTACACGAAGCAGCGCGGGTCCCTCCTATGGACTACCGGGACAACCCCCCAACACCGCGTACCGCATAACATTAAGTGGACTAGTTTTGCTCCGCCCGGGTGGACTAATTTTGCTCCGCCGTTGACAGTTCGCTTTTCGCTCCGATATCCGCCCTTGCGCCTCGTTCAACGATGCCTGGACGCGCGGAATAGCCTTCTGTGTCGTGTTGAGTTCTCCGGAAATATCGTTGATCTGGCGCTCGAGACGGATCAATTCGATTCGCGCGCTCACACCCTGTTCGACCAATGGCCGAAGAATATTATGTTCTTCCCGCGCTAATTGTTGCCCCCCCACCAACTGATCGATCTTTGACCGCAGCTCGACAGTTTCCTGACGCCGCTGGGTAACTTGCTCACGAAGCGCCTGTACCGAGGCCCGATATTCGGCCTGTCGGGCGTGATAGAGCGCCAATTCAGAAGCGATGAGGCCGGGGCGCTCGCTCAATTGCTGGTCGGAATAAATTGGCTCTTCGCCGGCTGATTCCGCCAATAGACGGGTAATCGCCATCTCCAAGGCAAAGACCTTGGATCGATCCTCGCGATAGCGCGACGAGGCTTGGGTATCGTCAATGGTCGCCAGAATTTGGCCTTCCTCGACCACTTCGCCTTCACGAACCAGCATCGATTCGAGAATACCGCCTTCGAGGTTCTGTACCACCTGAAGTTGGCTGGACGGAATGACCCGACCGGTACCCGCCGTCACCTCATCGAGTTCCGCCATGCTCGCCCACAACCCGGCGCCGGCAAAGAACAAGACAATGGAAAACAGCAAAATGTTGGCCGACAGCCGCGGTCCGCTCAGCACCGCCGCGCGCACGTCCGACATGAACGCCAGATCTTCTACCCGATCCCTTGCCATTCCGATCGGCCTCCGTTTGGGCAGGCTATCGCGATCCCGGCACGCAATGCCGGGTTCCCGCGACCGCCATGGTCATCCTATTTACGCTTGCTTGCCTGAACATTGCCGCCGGCAAGCGCTTTCATTACATCTTCACGCGGCCCGTCCGCCACCACCCGGCCGCGATCGAGCACCACCAGACGATCCACCAGGCTCAACAACGAGGCGCGGTGGGTGATCAAAATTAAGGTGCGGCCCTCCAACACATCGGTAAGCCGCGCCTTGAACGCCGCCTCACCCTGCGTGTCCATGGAACTCGTCGATTCATCGAGGATGATCAGCTGCGGGTCCTGCAGAAGCGCCCGCGCGATCGCCACCGACTGGCGTTGACCGCCGGACAGGCCCTCGCCGCGCTCGCCGATCGGCATATCGAAGCCGAGCGGGTGCTGACCGACGAAATCATTCACCCCGGCGAGTTGCGCCGCGCGAAGCACCGCCGAGTCGTTGGTATGGGGCGCCGCCAAGGTGATGTTGTCACGGACGCTGCCGCGAAACAGATAGACATCCTGCGGCACATAACCGATGCCGCGCCGCAGATCGACCGGATCGATTTGGCGTAAATCCGTGGAATCGACCATCACCGCGCCTTCGGTCGGCTCGAACAGGCCGAGAAGCAGCTTGGCGATGGTGCTCTTGCCGGAGCCCACGCGGCCGATGATGCCGATCCGTTCGCCCGCGTTGACGGCAAAACTCACCCCGCTCAGCGCCTCGATCGGCTGCTCGGGATAGGTGAAATGCACGTCCTTGAATTCGAGCGCGCCGGTCAAATCGGGACGATGCAGGAACATCTTCCCGACCGGCCGCTCGACTGGCGCCTGCATGATGGCATTGAGCGAACGCAACGCCGACATCGAACGGTGGAAACGGGTCAGCAGTTGCGCGATCTGGACCACCGGCGCCAACGCGCGGGCGCTGAGCATGACACAGGCGATCAAGGCACCGACCGAAATGTCGCCGGATTTGATTAGATAGACACCGTATACCACGACCGCGACCGATGTCCCTTGCGCGACCAAGGATGCAAAGTTCACCCCACTCTGCGACAGGACCCGGGAAGTCATTGACGATGCGGCGGTCAAACCGACGTAGTCCTCCCACCGGCGGCGCATTCTGCCTTCCGCGCCCATCGCTTTCAGGGTCTCGAGGCCATTGATCGACTCGATCAGGACACCATGTTTTTCCTCGGATTCGCGCATGTGGCGCTTGACCACGCGATTGAGCGGAATTTGCAACCCCAGCCCGACCGCGAGAACCAAGGGAATGGCCACCATATGAATCTGGATGATGTCGCCGGCGATAAGCCAGATGATCGCTACGAAAAACACGACGAACGGGAGATCGACCACCGCCGCGAGTGTCGCCGAGGTAAAGAAGTCGCGCAGGGTTTCGAATTCCCGGAGATTATTCGCGAAAGCGCCGGCGGAGCCTGGACGCGCGGACATCTTCATGTCCATGACCTGCTCGAATATTCGGCTGGCGAGCAAGACATCCGCGCGCTTGCCGGCGGCGTCAATAAAATAACCCCGCAAGCTTTTGAGCAGAAAATCGAATAGGAAGACAATCATCACGCCAGTCGCGAGGACCCACAACGTCTCCAAGGCGTTGTTGGGCACCACCCGGTCGGAGACGGTCATGATGAAGAGCGGAGTCGCCAAGGCGAAAATGTTGATCAGCGAGGCCGCCAGAACCACCTGCACGTAGGCCCACCAGTTGCTGGCAATGGTGCCCCAGAACCAGGCGCTCGGCTTGGGCGTATCGCGGCGGTACGTGTCCGGCTCCATGCGCGCGACCGGATGAACGAATATGGTGTAGCCGGTGTAATCTTCCGCCAGATCGGCGAGATCGACTTCTTGGACATTGCCCGCGGATTCGGGGAGGACTATTTTGGCCCGGCCCTTGCTCGGCCGCTCGGCCAAGATGCAGGCGCTCGAGTTCTTGAGAACGAGGACCGCCGGGAGGACGAACTTGTTGATCGACTCGAGCCGGCGGCGCATCACCTTGGCCTTCAGCCCGACCCTTTCCGCGGCGCGAACGAACAGGGTGGCCGAGAGCGCTTCGCCCGAATGGGGTAAACCGGCCTTGAGGACATCCGTCGAACGCGGATTGCCAAAATGTTCGGTGAGATAGACCAGACAATCGAGAAGCGGGTCGTCAATGGCGCTGGCGGCAGCGAGATTGGATTGCGCCGCCAACTCGTCATCGGAGACGGCCGGCGGCGTGGTATCGGTCTCCACGGTATCTCTTGCGATGGCGTCCGCTTCGGTGTCGCTAGCCATGCTGCCTCGTCTTCATTGGGTCCGTTCGTCATCGGCCGACTCGCGGGCCATCCTCGGAGGCTTCGCTGTGCCGCCTCCGTATAAACTTAGCGCGGCCCCCGCAGATCGCGAAGGCCGCGCCATTATAAATTTAGCCCGATTGTCGCGCCAAACTAGGCGCTGACGTCAACCTTAGTCGCCAAGCAGCAGCAAATTGGGGTCTTTCATCGGCGGCACCGCCTGGGCGTAATCCTGCGACTTGATACCATAAGAATCGAGCAACGTGCCCAGGGTTTCCAAGATCAGGAAATGGGCGAACAGGATTTCGTATTCGCCCTCGACCAAACGCACCCGCGACTGGAACAATTCGTTCTCGACATCCAAAACGTCGAGCAAGGTGCGCTGTCCCAGCTCGAACTGCTGACGATAGGCGCTGACCACCTGGGATGCCGACAGAACCCGGCTTTCCAGCTGCGGCAGACGCGACTGCGCCGTAATCAACTCATTCCAATCGACGCGGATTTGTTCTTCGATCAAGCGATTAATCTGACGCGCATCCAACATGGTCTGGCTAACGAACTCGCGCGCGCGGCGTAATTTGGCGGTATCCGTGCCGCCGCGGTACAAATTGTAGCGCATCACCGCCAGCGCCTGCAGCGAGTTGCCCGATGCCCGCACGCCATTCACATTGTTCTCTTGATTGGCCGACAGCTCAAGATCGAACCGCGGCAGGAACGGCGCCTCGGCGGCCTCGGCATCTTCGCGGCGCGCGTCGATCGCCAACTCGGCGGCACGGCCCGAAGGATTACCCGCCAAGGCCCGCGTGGTCGCCTCGTCTAGCGATACCGGAATCGCGGCCGCCGGCGCATCCGGAAGCATCAGCTCGCCGGGAAGGACACCAACCGCCTCTTGAAAATCGCTCTCGGCATTGCGTAATCGGCCCTTTTGCTCAAGCAAACGGTCCATCGCGTTGGCCAGGCGACTTTCCGCCTGCAAGACATCGGCTTGGTTGCCGCTGCCGGTCTCCGCCCTCAGCTGCACATCGCCCAGGGTATTGATGTGGGTTTGGACATTTTCCATCGCCAAATCGACAATCTCACGCTGGCGAAGCACTTCGAGATAGGCTTCCGTGGTGCGCAGCGCAATTTCTTCCTCGGCGTCGTGAACTTCCTGCTTGTTGACCTCGGCCCGCCACCGGGCGGCTTCGACCAAATGCTCGGTCTCGAACCCATCAAAAAGCATTTGGCGAATATCGAGGCGCGCCTGATTGTGCCAGGTACGGACTCCATTCGGGCCGTCGCCGGGGCGGGTTGCGCGGCGGCGCGTGGTGTTATTGTTGAACGAATCGAATCCGGTCGAGAGTTCGGTATCGACCGTCGGCATGTAGCGCGCCCAAGCTTCGTCGATCTCGTGGTCCGCCTGTTCCAGGCCGGACTTCTCGACTAGAATCAGCGGATGCGAATCCACCGCGAGCTTCAGCGCTTCCTCGAGAGTCATGGCCGACGCGTCAGGCGCAGTAAATGACATTATCAGTGCCGCGGATCCCGCGGCCATAAACGTCCATTTCAATCCTCGGACGCTCGTTTCGATATTTTGCATTTCTGAATCTGTCATTAGGTCACCGTGCATGCTGAACTCCCCGCCTAGCCGCCCAAAAACCCAGAACTGAGGTTCGAAAATCGGGTGCTGGCGCCGATTCTACTTCGTTCATCAGTTGGATAGCAAATAACCTAGTTGTCGTCCACGGATATGCCAGACGCCTCGAATCCCTATCGGAATTTGTGATAATTTTGCCACATGCGTCGCACCCAAATGACACGCCCGGTTTTTGCGCCACAAATATCGACCGCCCAGCCCCTGGTTAAGAGAGTGTTCGATAGGCGCCCGGCGTCGCGCCAACGACCTGTTTGAACGCTTTGGTGAAGTGCGCTTGCGACGAAAATCCGCAACTCAAGGCAATCTCGGCCAGCGAATATTGATAATTCTCGAGCAATCTTTTCGCACGCGCGATACGGCGCCCGGTAACGTAGCGATGCGGCGGCGTTCCGGTCGCCGCCTTGAAGGCGCGGGCAAAATGGAAGGGGCTCAGGCACGCCTCGCTGGCCAATTGAGCCAATGCCAAATCGTGATCGAGATGCGCTTCGACGTAGTCGCCGACTCGTCTGAGCCGCTGCCGGGTGAGCGCGCCGCGCGCTTTCGGCAGATGAATCGATGCCGGCGCGCGATTGGAGTGATTGCAAAGCACCCGAACGCCCAATGCCGATGCGAGATGATCGATCAGCAGCCGGTCATTGCCCGCCCGGTCCTTGACCTGCCAGTTCACCGTGTAGGCGATTTGTTCGATCAACGGGTCGCGAAACCCGCCATCGTAGTGCAGCCGAATTTTGTCCGGGTCGAGATCCAACTCCTGTAACGCCGCCACCGACAGCGGCGGCGCCGGCAAGTACATATGTACGGTTTCATGGATATCGCCGTACAGGTGAATCATGTCTTCGCGGATACCCGCCGGACACAGCCACACGGTGCCGGGACCCGCTTGGTGATCTTGGATCCGACCGTCGCCGCGCCGCCGCACCCGCAACGCGCCGTCAATCATCACGATGATTTCAGTATCGCGCGGCTCGACCGCGGCCAAATCGCCTTCGGAGTGGTTCCAGCGCTCGGCCAACATGCCACGCCAACCGCGTTCGCGGCTCGACCCGAGACACGTCCCGGTGGTGTATTTCGCCTTGCCGTGCCCGGTTAAGAGAGCCACCAGCTTTCCGCCTTCGCCTGAAGGACCCGATTTCTCACCAGAGTACCTGATAAACTGAGTGTTTCCGCGCCCCCCTGTCAACGCCGAAACTGTTAAGCCGGACCGCCAAAATTTGCGCAAGCTTGTGTAAAACAATCACCGGGCACCGTGCTTACCCTAGCGGCGAACCGAGTCTGGGACGTTGCTGTCTCCAGACCGCCGCGATGAGGGAGGATTCAATGACCGAGACCACCGTATTCGGGGCCTGTCCCCACGATTGCCCCGACACCTGCTCGATGCTGACAACAGTGCGCGACGGCAAGGCGGTCGAGGTACGCGGCAACCCGGATCATCCCTTCACCCAGGGCGGCCTCTGTGTAAAAGTCAACAATTACACCGACCGGGTATATTCGAGCGAGCGCGTGCTCCACCCGCTCAAGCGCAGCGGCGCCAAGGGCAGCGGCGAATTTGAACGGATCACGTGGGATCAGGCGCTCGACGAAATCAAATCCCGCTGGCATACGATCATCGATACGCACGGCCCGAGCGCCATCCTGCCCTACAGCTATCTCGGTACCGAGGGCCTGCTCAATGGTCTCAACGCGGGCGATGCCTTCTTCAACAAACTCGGCGCGTCGATCTCCGAGCGCACGTTCTGCGATTCCGGCGCGATTACCGCGTTTTTCATGACCTGCGGGCCCACCGCGGCGGTCGATCCCGAGAGCTTCGTGCATTCGAAATACATCGTGCTGTGGGCGATCAACACGATCAGCACCAACCTGCACCACTGGCCGTTCATCGCCGAGGCGCAAAAGCGCGGCGCCAAGGTCGTGGTCATCGATCCGATCGCGACCCGCACCGCGAAACAGGCCGACTGGCATATCGCGATCCGCCCGGGCACCGACGCCGCGCTCGCGCTCGGCATGATCAACGTGATCATCGCCGAGGATCTGGTCGATCACGACTATGTCGCGAAATACACCGTGGGCTACGACGAACTGAAAGAGCGCGCGGCCAATTTCCCGCCCGATAAGGTCGCCGACATCACCGGCATCGCCGCCGCGGATATCGTCACCCTGGCACGCGAATTCGCCACCACCCAACCCTCGGTCATCCGCATGGGCGTCGCCATCGAGCGCAATGCCAGCGGCGGCAACGCGGTCCGCGCGATGTCATGCCTCCCGGCGCTGGTCGGCTCGTGGCGCCACTGCGGCGGCGGCATCCTGCACATGCCGATCTGGGCGTTTCCGGTGAACTGGGACGGTTTGAGCCGGCCCGATTGGATCCGCGAGGGCACACCGGTGATCAACCAATGGCGCCTCGGCGCGGCGCTCGCCGGCGAACTCGACACGCCGATCCATTCCCTGTTCGTCTTCAACTCGAACCCGGCGGTGGTCGCGCCCGAGCAAGACAAATTGCTCAAAGGTCTGGCACGCGAGGATCTGTTCACCGTCGTCAGCGAGCATTTCATCACCGATACCGCGATGTACGCCGATATCGTATTGCCCGCGACCACCCAGCTCGAACAGCTCGACATCATGTTCTCGTGGGGGCATCTCTACCTCACCTTGAACGAGCCGGCGATCGCGCCTTTGGGCGAATCCGTGCCCAACACCGAGATGTTCCGCCGCCTCGCCCATGCGATGGGCTTCAACGATCCCTTTTGGGACCGCAGCGACGAGGAGATGGTGCAAGGGGCGCTCGATTGGAGCAATCCGGTCCTCGACGGTATCGACCTCGATAGCTTGCGCGAACACGGTTACGCCCGGCTCAAGGTCGGCTCGCCGGACGAGTTCGTCCCCCATCGCGAGGGCAATTTCCCGACCCCGTCGGGCAAGGTCGAGTTCAAATCCTCGATGGCGGCCGGCGGCAATATGGTGCTGCCCTTGTTCCGCCAAGGCTATCCCGGCGATCAATCGGGCGAGCCGATCGACCCGCTGCCCAACTTCATTCCGCAAACCGAGTCCTCGCAGACCAATCCCGATCTCGCGGCGCGTTATCCGCTCAACATATTGTCGCCGAAGAGCCACGCCTTCCTCAACTCGTCGTATGGCAATCTCGAGGCGCAGTTGCATCACGCCGGCGAACAAATGGTGGTGATCAACCCGGCCGACGCGGGGACGCGCAGCATCGCCGATGGCGACCGGGTGCGGGTGTTCAACGATCGCGGCGCGTTCGAGGCGGTGGCCCGGTTAAGCGACGATACCGGTCCCGGCGTCGTCGTCGCGCCACTCGGCTATTGGGCCAAAAACAGCCCGAACGGCCGCACCGTCAACGCACTCAATCCGCCGGCTTTTGCCGACTACGGCAACGCGCCGACGTTTTCGGATACTTTGGCGGAGGTCGCGAGAGCGGCTGGATAGCGGCCGCCGCGGCGGCTCAAGACGGGTGAACCTCAGACGATATCGTCGACACCGCCAATAAATGTGTCGATCTGGTCATCGTCGGCGTTGGCGGCGGGCGTCCATTCGGTCTTGGCCGCCTCGGTCCCCGCCCAAACGCCGTCGTTCAGCTCGCTGTCGGCCGCCACGCTTTCCAGCCCCGGCACCACGCCGTCGGCATCGATCTTGGTCACTAGCAAATCGGCGGTCGACAGCGTTCCCGCCTCGTCGGCCGCGGGCGGCGCGCCAGCGAAACCCGCCGCGACCCCGTTACCGAGATCAAATAGATCGGCGACCGCGTCCGATCCCTCGACCAGATCGGTCATGTCGTCCCCGGCATAGGCCAGCAATTCGCCAAGTGTCGCAATAGTGTGGCCATCGGCGAAGGCGATTTCCGCGCCGGTTTCGTTCTCGATATGGGAAATCAGGTCGCCGAAAAAGACCGTCTCGCCATTGACCGTGACCGCGAGCAAATCGCCCTCCGTGGTCGCCAGCGAGGCTTCGCCGAGCGCGACATCCGGCAGTTCGACGCGCTGGTCGGGCGCGACCGCAAAGGTCTCCCCGGTCGCGATGACATCGGTGGTCATGACGCCGTCCGGGCTGAATATGTGAACAGCAACGGTCATAGGGTCCTCATCGCCCAGGCCCCGCGATCGGGTGCGAACACGCCTGGGATTCGGTGCAGATTACTCCGCCTGTTGTGCGAATGTCATGGTGCAAATACACTATTTTTCCAGGTTTTTTGCCGAATTCGGCGCCTTCCTATGTTCGCGCCGGGTTGTCGCCGACAGCCGGTACGGTCTCCTCCCCGCTACGTCGCGAGAGCGCGATCAGCAGCGGCGGCAATATCAGGAAATCCGCGACCAAGGCGCAGAAAATCGTCAGCGCCATCATCTGTCCCATGACTTCGTTGAGCAGAAAATCCGAGAACGACAGCACCGCGAACCCGGCGATCAGCACCGCCGAGGTCACGGTTAGCGCCACCCCCACGGTCTCGAAGGCATAGCGAACCGCGTCCTCGGCCGACAGGCCTTTCTCGCGCCGCGCGCGCAAGTATTTGCTCAGGAAGTGCACCGTATCGTCGACGATGATGCCGAGACTGGCGGCGCCGATGATCGACGCCGCGAGGCCGATTTCACCGACCAGAATCGACCAGATCCCGAACGCGATCACCGCCGGCATGATGTTGGGTATCAGGCTGATCAAACCGTGTTTGAGGTCGCGAAGCGCGATGATCAGAGACGCCGATATGAGGAAGATCGCGAGCACGGTGCCGCCCAGCATGGAGTTGATATTGCGCTGCGATATATAGGCGAACATCACCACCGGGCCCGACGCCCGCGCCTCCGCGGCAGTGGGGAAATTGTCGCCCAACCAAGCGGTTGCCGCGGCGGCGGTGGCGCGCAGGTCCTGGGTGCTGAGATTTTCCAAGGTCACGATCATCCGCGTCGCCGACTTGTCGACGTTGATCTGATTGTTGAGATCGAGCCCATAGGGCAGCGACATCTCGAACAACAGTAGGTATTGCGCCGCGAGATCGCGATCGTCGGGAATGATGTACCAGTTCGACTCGTCGGCGTGCATATTGCGATTGAGCCGGCGCATGATGTCCGAGAGCGTCGCCACGTGCACCACCCCGGCCTGTTCGCGGTACCAATTCGAGAACGCGTTGAGACGATGGAGGTATTCGGGATTGCTGATCCCGCCGCCTTCGCCGGAGGGAAGCGAATAATGGAATTGATAGATCCCCGACAGGTTCTCCATGGCGAAATCGGTATCGTCACGGAACGCCACGCCACGGTCGAAATATTTGACGAACTGATCGTTGAGGGTAAACCGCGGTATCAACGCGCCGAGACCGACGACAACGACGATACCGATCGCCAGGAAGGGCTTGCGGTGCCGGATAACGATTTCCGCGAGGCCGATCATCCCGCGCTCGAGCAAGGCCGGGGTGCCGCCACTTTCGGCTTTGATGCGGACCGGCAACACCGCCATCAGCGCCGGCAACAAGATGATCGAATAGAGCCACGCGGCGACCACCCCGATGGCGGTCAAATTGCCGAGATCGCGGAACGGCGGCGCGTCGGAGAAATTGAGGCTGAGAAAGCCGATCGCCGTGGTCAGGCTGGTCAGAAACACCGGATCCATATTGATCCGCAACGCCTCGACGATGGCGTCCTGTTTCGAGGCGCCGTGGCGTATTTCCTTGAACATGGTCGACAGAATGTGGATCGAATCCGCCACCGCGATGGTGAGAATAATTGTCGGCGCCGTCACCGACGGCGGGGTCAATAAAATGCCCAGCCAACCGCCGATCCCCATCGCCGTCGCCGCCGATAGACCGATCACCACCACCGTCGCGAAAGTACCGCTACCCGAGCGCAACAGGGCGATCATGGCGATCAACAGGGCACCGTACATCAACGGCACTAAAGTCTTCATGTCGGATTGACTGAGCTCGCTGAACGCGTTGCTGAGCGCGGTATTACCGGTGATCGCGAAATGCAGGTCGGGATTGTCGCTGGCGACTTCGCCGACCATCGCGCGCACCGAGGCCATCGCCTCGGGCACTTCCTGCATACTGGCCTGGGGAAACATCAGGGTGATCACGATCGCCGTGGTTTTGCCATCGGCGGCGACCAACCGTTTCGCGACCAGGGGCTCGCTGAGCGCGACGTCGCGAATTGTCGCGATCGACTCCTCATCGAGCGGATTGTCCTTATCGACCAGGTCTTCGACGATCAAATCGTCGCCGATCGCGTAGCTGTGTTGGAAGTTGGCCATTGAGTCGACGCGGGTGGAGAACGGCGTTTTCCAGGCCGCCTTCGTCATGTCGCGGATAATCGACAAACTGGGTATCCACTTCGCTCTCGTATCCCCTACATTTGGTTTCCGAGGCTGCGATGACCGCCGACTAGGCCCTTGTAGGGGACCGGCTCGTGCTGCACCGCCTGCTGGAGCAGTCGGAAGAAAAGCAGGCCACG
>JAKZSU010000044.1:0-9582 GCA_047517485.1 Alphaproteobacteria bacterium | reverse complement strand
TTTGTTACAGATCCTCTCGGTGACCCTCTTCGAGAAAATGCCCATACATCAAGCACTTGCGGGAGACGAAAACAGATGCAACGCTTCGCAAATAACCAACCAATTGAATTTATTCGATTTTTAACCGGACACTAGTGGTCTGTTATACCAATACCCGCGGGCGGCGCGGCGTGCTGCGAACCGCGCGGCTTCGCGTCCGCGACGATTTCGCCGACTGCCTGCATCACGAATTCATGCATGCGCTGGGGTTCGACAATCATTGGCCGAGCCTGAAGATCGGTATCGGCGCACCCTCGGCGCTCGCCAATCGCCATGCCCCGGAACGGGCGCGCGGCTACTCCGAATGGGACCGCATGGCAATCCGCCTGCTCTATCACCCGCGCCTGAAGCCGCGAACCCCGCGCCTGCAAGCGCTCGCCACCGCCAGGCAAATTCTTCCCGATCTGCTCATCGGGTGATTGCGGTGGACCGCTCGGCTGGGCTATCCATTGACGATGGATAGCAAACAGCCGACGGCGACACATCTCGCCGACTATCGCCCGCCGGATTATCGTATCACCGCGGTGACGCTCGAATTTGATCTCGACGAGACCGAGACTCGCGTTCGCTCCCGCCTCGAAATCGTGCGCGACGGGCCGGCGGGCACGCCCCTGGTCCTTGACGGCGAAGACCTCGCCTTGGCGTCGATATCGATCGACGGAACGCCGCTAGGCACCAACGCCTATACGGTCGATGACCACGGCCTGAGGATCCCGGATCTGGCCGAACAAGCGTCGGTCGAGATCGTCACCACCTGCCGGCCGGCGGAGAACACCCGGCTCGAGGGCCTATACGTGTCGAGCGGCACGTTTTGTACCCAATGCGAGGCCGAAGGTTTTCGCCGCATCACCTATTTCCTCGACCGCCCCGATGTCATGGCGGTTTATTCCGTCACCATCCGCGCCGACGCGAATCGCGCGCCGGTGCTGTTGTCGAACGGCAATTTGGTCAACGAGAAGGTCCTCGACGACGGCCGTCACAGCGCGACCTGGCATGATCCCTTTCCCAAGCCTTGCTATCTGTTTGCCTTGGTCGCCGGTGATTTGGCAAAGGTGGAAGACACCTTCGTCACGGCGTCGGGACGCGCCGTCGCGTTGCGCATCTTCGTCGAACACGGCAACGAGGACCGCTGCGCCCATGCACTCGAGTCGCTGAAGCGCGCCATGCGATGGGACGAAGACGTCTATGGCCTCGAATATGATCTCGACTTGTTCAACATCGTCGCGGTGAGCGATTTCAACATGGGGGCGATGGAAAACAAGAGCCTCAACCTGTTCAACGCCAAATATGTCCTGGCCAATCCGGAAACCGCCACTGATGCGGATTACGCGCTGATCGAAGCCATCGTCGCGCATGAATATTTTCACAATTGGACCGGCAATCGGGTGACCTGCCGCGACTGGTTTCAGCTCAGCCTCAAGGAAGGGTTGACGGTCTTCCGCGACCAGCAGTTTTCCGCCGACATGGGCTCGGCCGCGGTCAAGCGCATCGAGGATGTGCGGCAGTTGCGCGCCCGTCAGTTCCCCGAGGATGCCGGGCCGCTGGCGCACCCGGTTCGCCCGTCGTCCTATATCGAGATCAATAATTTCTATACCGCGACGGTGTATGAAAAGGGCGCCGAGGTGATCCGCATGATGCACCGGGTGATCGGGCGGGAGAAATTTCGCGCCGGCATGGATCTATATTTCCAGCGTCACGACGGCCAGGCGGTCACCTGCGATGATTTCGCCGCCGCGATGAGCGATGCGGCGGCGACCAATTTCACCGCGCTCAAACGATGGTATGGCCAAGCCGGAACACCCGAGGTTCAGGTGTCGGGTTCGTTCGACCCCGACCGGCATACCTACGATCTGACGGTGACCCAGGCGGTACCGGCAACCCCGGGTCAGGCGCGAAAACAGCCGATGCATATCCCGCTCGCGGTCGGCCTGGTCGGCAGCGACGGCAACGATCTGGCGCTGCGGCTCGACGGCGGCGCGCCATCAACCACCAAGGTGCTGGCACTGACCGAGGCGCGCCAGACCTTTTGCTTCACCGATATCGACGAGGCACCAGTGCCGTCGTTAAACCGAGGCTTTAGCGCGCCGGTCATCCTGACCACGGATCTCGGCGCCGCCGAGCGCGCTTTTCTGATGGCCAACGACAACGATCCCTTCAATCGCTGGGAGTCGGGCCAGCAATATGCCACCGTCCTTTTGCTCGACATGGTGAGCGATATCCAGGCCGGGCGGCCGGTCGACATCGACGGGGCTTTTATCGATGCCTTGGCGCTCACCCTCGACGACTCGGCGCTCGATCGCGCGCTGCTCGCCGAAACCCTGGCGCTACCGAGCGAGGACACCCTCGCCGAGCACATGCCGGTGGTCGATGTCACGGCGATCCATCACGCCCGCGAGACGCTGCGGGGCGCCATCGCCACCCGTCTGTCCGGCGACCTGGAAGCGATCTATCGCGCCAACCAGACCAACGAGCCATATCAACCCGACACCAAAAGCGCGGCGCGGCGGGCCTTGAAGAACCGGGCACTCACGTATCTCGACCAGGCGCCGGACGCGGCGCGGCGCGGCTTGGTCGAGCGCCAGTACCACGACGCCGACAATATGACCGACCGGATGGCGGCGCTCGCCCTATTGGTCGACCGTGCCGGGCCGGAACGCGGCGAAGCCCTCGACGATTTTCACCACCGCCACGGCGATAATCCGTTGGTGATCGACAAATGGTTTGCCCTGCAGGCGCGGTCCTCGCGTCCCGATACCTTGGCCGCGGTCATCCACCTGCTCGATCACCCGGCGTTTGCCCTCAACAACCCCAACAAAGTGCGCGCTTTGATCGGCGCCTTCGTGGTCGGCAATCCGTTGCATTTCCATGACCAGACCGGCGCCGGCTATCGGTTTCTCGCCGATCAGGTGATCGCGCTCAACGCGCTCAATCCACAAGTCGCGGCACGCCTGCTGCCGCCGCTCGGCCGCTGGCGCGGGTTTGACGAGGCGCGCCAGACGCGGATGAAGACGGAGCTGGAGCGCATTCTCGCCGTGCCATCCGTGTCGCGCGATGTATATGAGATTGCCAGCAAGTCCTTAGGATAAAAGTCATGGCCAGTCACGGATCACGCGGCGTCATTCTCGCCGCGCTCGCCGGTAATAGCCTGATCGCGGTCACCAAGTTTGGCGCTGCCGCCACGACCGGCTCGTCGGCCATGCTCAGCGAGGCAATTCATTCGCTGGTCGATACCGGCAACCAGGGTTTGCTGCTCTATGGCCTCAAGCGCTCGGGCCGCAAAGCCGACGAGCGGCACCCGTTCGGCTATGGCATGGAACTCTATTTCTACAGTTTCGTCGTCGCCATCCTGATATTCGGGCTGGGCGCCGGCGTCTCGATCTATGAAGGCATCGACAAAATCCGCCACCCGCACGTGATGACCGATGCCTACATCAATTACATCGTGCTCGCCTTGGCGCTGGTGTTCGAGGGCGCGGCCTGGGTGTTCGCCTTGCGCGAATTCCGTCGCACCAAGGGCGATTTGGGGTGGTTCGACGCGGTGCGCGCCAGCAAGGACCCTTCCGTCTTTACCGTGCTGTTCGAGGATTCCGCGGCCATGCTCGGCCTGTTGATCGCCCTGGTCGGCATCTGGCTGAGCCAGCACCTGGGGCTTCCGGTGCTCGACGGCGTGGCCTCGGTCCTGATCGGCGCGGTGCTGGCGGTGACCGCGGCCTTTCTGGCCTACGAATGCAAGAGCCTGTTGACCGGCGAAAGCGCGCTGCCCCACGTAATCGACGGCGTGCGCGATCTGGCGAACGCCGAGTCCCAGGTGATCTCGGTCAACGAGCTCAGGACCATGCATATGGGCCCCAACGACATCTTGCTCGCGCTGAGCCTGGATTTCGCCGACACCGTCCCGGCCGGCGAGGTCGAGCGGACCATCACCGCGCTCGAACGCGCCATCAAGACCAGCTTTCCCGATATCAAACGGGTCTTCATCGAAGTCCAAGACGCCGCCGCCGGAACCGAGGAGTAAACCCATTATGGACACCACGGAAGGTCTGGTTTGCGCCTATCTGCTTTACGGCGACGGCGGTGGACGCACGCTGGGATGGGAGGACATTCGCGCCTGGACTCCCGCGCTAGGGACAATCTGGATTCATCTCGATTATGCCGGACCGATGGCCAGTAAATGGTTGCGTGACGAAAGCGGTGTCGATGCGATGACCGCGAGCGCGCTGCTGACCCGCGAGGTGCGACCGCGCCTCATGCGCACGGGCGACGCGCTGTTTCTCTCGTTGCGCGGCGTCAATCTCAATCCCGGCGCCAACCCGGAAGACATGGTTGGTATCCGGATCTGGGTCGAAGCGAACCGCGTCATCAGCCTGCGCCATCGCCGATTGTCGGCGGTTCAGGATGTCGTCGACACTGTTAAGGAGGGGCGTGGTCCGCGTGGCGCGGGCGACCTGTTGGCCGCGCTCGCCGGGCGCCTGATCGAGCGCGTCGAGCCGGTCATCATCGATCTCGAGGACGAAGTCGATCAGCTCGAGGATTCGATGCTGACCGGTGTCGAGCGCTCGCAGCGCACCGAACTGCTGCATTTTCGTCGCACCGCGATCGCGCTCCGGCGTTACCTCGCGCCGCAACGCCAAGTCATGGCGCGGCTGTCGGTGGAAACCGTCCCTTGGCTTGACGATTTGACCAAGGCGCGCCTGCGCGAGACCGATGACCAGATTACCCGCTATGTCGAGGATCTCGACGAAGCGCGCGAACGCGCGGCGGTGGTGCAGGACGAACTCAACAACCGGCTCGGCGACACCCTCAATCGCAATACCTATGCGCTAACCGTTATCGCCGCGCTGTTTCTACCCCCCAGTCTTTTGACCGGTCTCCTTGGGGTCAACGTCGGCGGCATGCCGGGCCTCGACAACCAGTGGGGCTTCGTGATCACCATTGGCATGATTCTCGTCATGGGCGGCGTGGAGCTGGTCTTGTTGCGCAAGCTGAAATGGATCTGAGGCGGATCATTTAGGAGCCATAAGCCTATCTTGGCGCTTTTGATCCAATTTTGCGCTTGAGAATATTGGTTGCGGCTCCACTTTGATTTGAGATCGATGTCCGATGGGCGGGCGCGGTCATACCAAGGGTCGCAAGAAAAGTACAAGAATAAATGGACCGATCCGGATCAATCATCGTCACCGGCGGCGCCGGGTACGTCGGCAGCCATGTCTGCAAGGCGTTGGCGGCGCATGGCTACTCACCGGTCGCGTATGACGATCTGAGCACCGGATCGCGCGATGTGGTGAAGTGGGGCCCGTTCGAACTCGGCGACATTGGCGACCGCGAACGGTTGGCCGAAATGTTCCTCCGTTTGCGTCCCGTCGCGGTGCTGCATCTGGCGGCGCTGGTGGTCGATCCGAACTCGATGTTCGACCCCGACAACTTCTACAAGACCAACGTCGCGGGTAGCCTCAACCTGTTGCGCGCGATGGCGGAAGCAAAAATTAGCAAGCTCGTCTATTGCAGCGGGTCCGCGGTCTACGGCATGCCGGAAGCCAATCCGGTGGCGGAGACGCAACCGCTCGACGCGATTACGCCGTACGGCACCAGCATGCTGATGACCGAGCGGACCTTGCCCGATTTCGCCCGCTCGGTGGATCTCGATTGGATCGCGCTCCGACCGTTCAACGTCGCCGGCGCCGATCCCGATGGCGAGACCGGGCCGAGTCCGCACGACACCAAACACCTGATTCCGTCGGCGATTCGCGCGGCCATCGGCGAATGTGACGGCCTGGACGTCTACGGCGCCGATTACGACACGCTCGACGGCACCGCGGTTCGCGATTTTGTCCATGTCAGCGACGTCGCCGAGGCCCATGTCTCGGCGCTCGGCCGCATTCTCGATGGCGAGCGCGCCGCGACAATCAATATCGGCAGCGGCCAAGGCTATTCGGTAAAGCAGGTAATCGAATCGGTCGAGCGGATCAGCGGCCGCTTGCTGCCCTTGGCCGAGGCACCGCCGCGTCCGGGCGATCCACCGGTCCTCGTCGCCGATATCGCTGTCGCCGAGGACGTGCTGGGCTGGCAGCCGCAACACACCGACTTGGACGAAATCATCAAGACCGCGTGGGATTGGCGAACATCGGAAATACCCAACCACTAGCGCGGTTCCCCTTGGCGGGAAAGAGCTCTAGACTCCTGGCGAAGGAGTTTCGACATGGCGATGCCAAGCTTTACGTCCAAGAGCTTCCTCATTCGGTGGGGTGTGGCGCTGGTTCTGGTCCTCGGCACCTTCAACACGACCGATTATTCATATTATAGCTGGGTGTTGCCGCTCAGCTCGGACGATGCACCGCTGAAAGTGCTGGCGGGGATCGCGATCCTGATTTTTTTTGTGATCTTTGGCCGCGCGACCTGGCGCTCGCTGGGCCCGATTGGGCTTGGACTGGCGATCGCTTTTTTCGCCAGCATCATCTGGGCGATGGCTTACTACGGATTGCTCGATACCGAAGAGACCACGGTGATGACCTATATCGTGCTGGTGCTGATCGCCACGGTCATGGCGGTCGGCATCTCGTGGTCACACGTCAGGCGCAGGGTCAGCGGGCAAGCCGACATGGATGACGTTGATGAGTGACCAGTCGCAAGGTAACAGCGGATTGACCTGGCCGCGATCCGATCTGATCGATCTTCTCGGCATCACCCACCCGATCATTCAGGCCCCGATGGCGAGCGCGTCGACCCCGGACATGGCGGCGGCGGTCTGCAACGTCGGCGGGCTCGGCTCGCTCGGCTGCGCGATGTACGACACGGACGGGGTCCGCGGCGTGGTTGCGGATCTGCGCCGACAAACCGACCGTCCCTTCAACCTGAATTTCTTCGTTCATCAAGAACCCGATTTGACGGCGGCCGATACCGAGCCGATGCGGGCCCTGCTGGCACCCTACTATGCCGAACGTGGGGTCGAGACCGTTCCCGAGGTGTCGGTGCCGTTCCCGACATTCGGCGAGGCGATGCTCGAGACCCTCCTCGATCTCCGTCCGCCCATCGTCAGCTTTCATTTCGGCCTGCCGTCGAACGCCGCGGTCACCGCGCTGAAGGCGTCCGGAGTCATCGTCATGGCCTCGGCGACCACGGTCCCCGAAGCCAGCGCCCTGGCCGACGGCGGTGTCGACGCCATTGTCGCACAAGGTCACGAGGCCGGCGGCCACCGCGGAACGTTCGCCGAGCCGTTCGAGGATGGGCTGGTGGGAACCATGGCGCTGGTTCCGCAAATCGTCGACGCGGTCGAGGTGCCGGTCATCGCCGCCGGTGGCATCGCCGACGGACGCGGGATCGCCGCGGCATTCATGCTCGGCGCCAGCGGCGCGCAAATCGGCACCGCCTATCTGACGTGTCCCGAATCGTCGGCCGACGAAATCTATCGCGCGGTGCTGCGCCAGGGCCGCGGCGATCAGACGCGGGTGACGCGCCTGTTCACCGGGCGGCCGGCGCGGTCGCTGCGCAATCGCCTCATCGACGAGCTGGCCGATCACGAAAAGGACGCCGCGCCGTTTCCGTCGCAGACCAGTCTAACCGCGCCGCTGAGAAAAGCCGCGGCGCGCGACAACGCGGCGGAGCTGCGATCGCTATGGTCAGGCCAAGCCGTGGCGCTCAATCGGACCATGCCGGCGGCCGAGTTGACGGTAACCTTGATCAAGGAAGCACAAGCCTGTCTCGATCGCCACGCGCTTGGCGATAAATATTCTTCAGAGCAAACCAATTCTTAGATAGCCAAATTTTTTGTAACGAATTGTAAAATGGTGTGTCTTAACCTTGGCGATTTAACCATAAAATATACATGGATAACAATCTGGATTTGGAAAGGGCCCATAAACCTCTGACAAATGTACCAAAGCGGGATGTCATGTCGTACGTCATTGACGGGATGGCGGGTAACCCCATACCCCGCCACCCTCCCGCCCAGGTTTGGACGGATTCCGAGACGGTTTGTAGAGAGGCAATAAACTTACGCTGGCAGGCTGGATTTATCCCGCTTGGCGTTTGTACCGCTTGATCGGCGGTAGCAAATTCGGACGCGTTGGCATCGTAGCGTCGGAACTATCGTACTGAGGCCCATCCGGATTACTCCGGATGGGCTTTTTTTTGGCGATTATATAGTTCGCACCACAGGGGTGCAGACTGCCGCGGTATCACGTGATACCGTCAAGACGCGTCTTCGGCTTCCTGATCCTTGTCGGGTGGCTGCGCCTGTGGTTGCGGCTTAGGCTTCGCCAGCCCGCCGATGACGCGGGCGAACTCATCCTTGCTCATGTCTGCGCCCGACTCGCGGGCGGCTTCCTTGAAACGCTGAATCTGCGATTTCACGTTTGACATTCCCCTACCCCATTCGATGGCACGCTGCCATACCCTTTGACAGCAGTTTGAAAAATCGGCATACTTCGTCATGATAAACCCCACACCAGGAGCATTCAGCGATGACGGACGCCCTAGCAGCAATCAGCGGGCGCATTGGCGAGTTAGAGACCAAGTTGGCCACGAGCCCAATCTACCGCGAACTCAAGATCCTGTGCAAGGCGCGTGATGACCTTGGAAGGCTCTCTGAGTCTGGCACATATAGTACCAAAGCCGCCATACCCCCCCCACATTTAGGCCCAAAAAGGATTACGATCCTTGAGGGTGTCAGACTTGCTCTGGCTGAGAAGTGCCATCCAATGACAACCGCCGAACTAGTCGAGATTCTGCCGCAATTTGGCACACAAGTCGGTGGGAAGAAGCCGCGCACGAACCTTACCTCGGTTCTGTCAAAGCGTGGTGAGTCAATCGTATCGGTTCGCTGGAAATCCAAACATATGTGGTGGTTTCGAGATCGACCGCTACCGGACGATGAAGCGGAGGGCACCTCGTCCGAGGTACGGCCCTCCGCTCCGAACTCTAACCAAGGAGAAAGCTATGCCCCCGCCTTAGCTGAATGACCCGACCGCCTGTAGTGCGGAGGGACTCCGGCTCGCCCCGACCAGCAGCATGCGGAAGGGGCGGGCTACTTGACACGCGGACGTGGTGGAAGTTGGTAGACACGGTGGCCTAGGAAGCCACTGGGGCGAGACGTCAGAAATCTCATAACGCCCTGTGCCGGTTCAAATCCGGCCGTCCGCACCACCTTTGTACAACGCATTTATTTCTATGACAAATACAAAATTTCTTTGAGTCTTTTCAACATCTTACCGGACAGGCTCGGCATACTTGAGGCGCTTTCCTGTTACGCCACGCAGGGCCATGGCTGCCCGCCCCGCATCGTCTACGTTGTTTGCTTCTCGGTTGTTATAGCGGAACTCAAACTCCGCCGCGTAGCGGTGCAAGTGCTTCTTAGCGCAATGCTGGTAGACGCCCCTCATGCCGCGCTTGAAAATGCTGAAATAACCTTCAACCCGCATTTCCCAAGTATCGTCGATATTCAGTGCGGCGAGAAGGCGATTCTGCTATAAGAATCATGAAGTTGTAGCATACATGGAGCGGCGGATATGGCACACCCGATGGGTGAATCGAAACCGGGGTGCCTTCGGG
>JAKZSU010000043.1:0-10614 GCA_047517485.1 Alphaproteobacteria bacterium | reverse complement strand
ACGACAGGCTCCAGGCCGCGTGACCCGCTTCGACGCGACCGAGCCCGGGCCTGTGGATAAGTGGACAGCTCGGCAAAGCAGCCGACCTGACCACTTATCCACAGGCCAAACCACCACAACAGAAGCGGTCAATTCATATGGTACATAAAGCGGTCAACTCAGTTTGTTATCGACATTTCCCGGGCCCCACCCCGCGATGCAATCGCCGGTCTTAATCTAATCTGTCACAAAAACTATATAGCACTCAGACGAGAAAGAACCTCCTCGCGCCCGAGGATAACCATAACCTCGAATATTCCCGGCGACGCCGTCGATCCGGTGAGCGCGGCGCGCAACGGTTGGGCGACCTTGCCGAATTTCAGATCGCGGCCGTCGGCGAATGCGCGAAGACCCGATTCCAGTTCGGATTCCGACCAATCAGAAGTCTCGCGAAGCATCTCCACAAGTGCCGAGAGCATCGATTTGGCGTCGGGATCGAGAATTTTGGTCGCCTTTTCGGTCATTGCCAGAGGCGGCTTGGCGACATAGAACAGCGCCGACTCGGCCAGGGCATTCACGGTATTGGCGCGCGGCTTGAGGCCCACTAGACCGGCCGACAGCCGGAACAGTGCCGTCTCGTCCAGGGGCGCGCCGACGAGATCTTCAAGTATCGGTCGCAACAAGCCGAGCAAGCTGTCGTCGGGGGTCTCGCGGATATAATGCCCGTTGAGGCTTTCGAGCTTGGCAAAATCGAATCGTGCCGCCGATTTTCCCACCGCGTCGAGGTCGAACCAGGCAACCGCTTGCGCGGTATCGATCACTTCATCGTCGCCGTGCGACCAGCCGAGCCGGAGCAGATAGTTGCGCAAGGCGGCGGGCAAATAGCCCATGTCGCGATAGGCATCGACCCCGAGAGCGCCGTGCCGTTTCGACAATTTGCCGCCGTCGGGGCCGTGAATGAGCGGAATATGGGCGAACGCCGGGATGTCCCAGCCGAGCGCCCGGTACATCTGGCTTTGACGAAACGCGTTGGTCAGGTGGTCGTCGCCGCGGATGATATGGCTGATACCCATGTCATGATCGTCGACCACCACCGACAGCATGTAAGTGGGGGTGCCGTCGGCGCGCAACAGAATCATGTCGTCGAGGCGCTGGTTGGCGACGGTGACCTCGCCCTGAACCAGATCGTCGATCACGGTATCGCCTTCGAGCGGCACTTTCAGGCGGACCACCGGCGGGACACCCTCGGGCGCATCGGCGGGATCGCGGTCGCGCCAGCGGCCGTCATAACGCCGGGTGCGGCCCTCGGCGCGTGCTTGTTCGCGCATGTCCGCCAATTCCTCCCGGGTGCAATAGCACCGATAGGCATGACCGGACTCGAGGAGGCTGCGCGCGATTTCGGCGTGGTGCGCCGCGCCGTCGAACTGGTGCACTATCTCGCCGTCCCAGTTCAATTCGAGCCATTGCAGACCGTCGATAATGGCGGTCACCGCTTCGTCGGTCGAGCGGGCGCGGTCGGTATCCTCGATCCGCAACCGATAATCGCCGCCATGGTGACGCGCGAACAGCCAATTGAACAGCGCGGTCCGGGCGCCGCCAATATGCAGAAATCCGGTCGGCGAGGGCGCAAAACGAGTAACGACGGTCATGGTTCCTCCGAGACCGGTAAGCAGTTAGGCTTACTATCATAATCGATGCCGATGGGCGACCGGATGGTGGTGGCGGCGAAAAACGATACCGATGACGGCGGCGGGGGCGGGGTGGCATGGATCCAACGGGCCCTCCTTGCCGAGCGCGACCGCTGGCTGTTGTGGGTGCCGGTCGGGCTCGGGATTGGGGTTGCAGGCTATTTCGGCCTGACCGACGAGCCACCGGCCGGCGCCGGCGCGGCCGTCGTCGTTGTCTTGTCTCTGCTGTTTTGGTGGCGCCGCGGCGAGTCGTTTGTCTCTCGCGTGGTGATCTTCGCGATGCTCAGCGTCGCACTTGGCTTCGCGTTCGCCCAAGTTCGGACGATGTGGGTCGCGGCGCCGGTTCTCCAGAGCGAGCATGGGCCGGACTGGGTCAGCGGGCGGTTGCTCGAGGTCGAGCCGCGCGCGGTCGGCTATCGCATCGTCATCGCGGTCGACGAGATCGAGGATCTCGCGCCCGAGCAACGGCCGCATCGAGTGCGGCTTTCATTGCGTACTCGTGGGGTGGCGCCGGTACCGGGTCTGTCGGTGCGGGTGCGCGCGGTGCTGATGCCGCCGCCCGAGCCGGCCGCGCCCGGTGCCTATGACTTCGCCCGCGCGCTCTATTTCAAGGGCATCGGCGCGGTCGGATACGCGGTTGGCGGTTTGCAAGTGATCGAGTTGGGAGCGCCGTCGAGCAGCGTCGTCGCCGAACGGATCGCCGCGATACGGCTCGGTGTGGCGTCGCGCATTGTCGCCGCGATGATCGACGAGAACGACCAGGACATCGACGACCAGGCCGCCCAGGTCGCGGTCGCCTTGTTGACCGGTCTGCGCGGCCGCCTGTCGGACGAGACCTTGAGCGCGCTGCGCGATGCCGGGCTGGCGCATTTGTTGGCGATCTCGGGGCTGCATCTCGGGCTGATCGCCGGCATTCTGTTCTTTACCGTGCGTCTGTTGCTGGCGCTGAACGAGCCGGTGGCGTTGCGGTTTCCGATCAAGAAATGGGCGGCGATAGCGGCGTTGATCGGCGCCTTCGGGTATCTGTTGCTGACCGGCGCGACGATCCCGACGCAGCGCGCCTACATCATGGTCGCGCTGGTCTTGTTCGCGGTGCTGATCGATCGCGAGGCGGTGAGCATGCGGCCGGTGGCGTGGGCCGCGGTGGTGGTCCTGGTGTTCCGGCCGGAAAGCCTGCTCGGCGCGAGCTTCCAACTGTCGTTCGCCGCGGTGACGGCATTGGTGGCGTTTTACGAATGGCTGCGCGCGCGTTCGACGTTTCGTGGCAGGGCCAGTCTTGGCGCGCGCCGGGTGATGCTCTATTTCGCCGCGGTCATGGCGACCACCGTGGTGGCGAGCCTGGCGACCGCGCCGTTCGCCGCCTACCTGTTCAATCGGGTCGCGGTGGCCGGGCTGATCGCCAATCTGATCGCGGTGCCGACCACCGCCTTGTGGATCATGCCGTGGGGGTTGGCGGCAATGGTGCTGATGCCGTTCGGCCTCGAGGCCTTAGCGTTGGTGCCGATGGCGTGGGGCATCGATCTGGTGATCGCGATCGCCGAATGGTGTGCCGATCTTCCGGGCGCGGTCACCCTTGTTCCGGCGTGGCCGCCGCTGTTTATCGCCGCGATCGCGGCCGGCGGATTGTGGCTCACATTTTGGCGCGGCGCGTGGCGCCTGTGGGGGCTGGCGCCAATGGCCGTGGGTTTGGCGATCGCGCTTGCCGCGCCGCGCCCCGACGTCCTTGTCGACGAAAGCGGCCGGCTGTTCGCGGTGCGCGGCCCCGACGGCCGCCTGGCGCTGTCGAGCAAACGCCTCGCCAAGTTCGATGCCGGGGTTTGGCTGCGCCGCGACGGCAGCACGGAGTCCGCGCCATGGGACGAAGACGCCGACGCGCTTACGTGCGATTCCTTGGGCTGTCGCTACGTGGCGGGCGACGGGACGGTCTTTGCCCTGGTTTTCGACGGCCGTGCGTTGGCGGAAGATTGCGCGCTCTCGGATATCGTGGTCAGTGCCGTACCGGTCCGTGTACGCTGCGCCGGACCCGGCCTGGTGATTGACCGCTTCGATCTATGGCGCGACGGCGCGCATGCCTTTTGGTCGCAAGGCGAGGGGCGGGTGCGGGTGGACTCGGTTCGCGAACGGCGTGGCGCGCGGCCCTGGGTGGCCGAGCGGGGTTCTAGTACTGGCGGAGCAAAGCGATGAGACGGCCCTGAATCTTCGCCCGATCGGGGCCGAATATACGCGTTTCGTAGTCGCGGTTGGCGGGCTCCAAGGCGATCGACGCGCCCTTGCGGCGCAGCCTTTTGAGCGTGGCCTCGGAATCGTCGATCAAGGCGACCACGATCTCGCCATTGTCGGCGGTATCGCCGCGCTCGATCACCGCGACGTCGCCGTCGAGAATTCCGGCGTCGATCATCGAATTGCCGGAAATTTCCAGCGCGTAATGTTCGCCGCGACCCAGCATGCTCGCCGGGATATCGATCACCCGTTCGGGATCGCTCAGCGCCTCGATCGGCGTACCCGCGGCGATGCGGCCGTAGAGTGGCAAGCCAATCGCTTCGTTATCCTCGACGCTATCGACATGGCGGCCCGCCATCGCCGGCTTGAAATTGCCCTGCACCACGTTTGGCGTAAACGCCGCCGGGTCGGCGGCGGCGATTTTCCGTCGGCCGCCCTCGTTGGGTACCTTGAGCACCTCGAGAGCCCGCGCGCGATGGGGTAGGCGACGAATGAAACCGCGTTCCTCCAACGACACGATGAGCCGGTGAATGCCGGATTTGGAGCGCAGGTTGAGCGCCGCCTTCATTTCCTCGAACGATGGCGAAATGCCCGTCGCCTCGAGCCGCTCGTCGATGAACATCAGCAATTCGTGTTGTTTGCGCGTCAACATGATCCCGCGACACTCCCATCCACACAACATCTAGAACAAAACCGAAACGTAGCCACATGTTCTAGTTTAGTTCCGCGGCTGCGTCAAGCGATCTAGAGACCCGGTGGGAGCAGCATCACATCGACTAGATCGCCGGCTTCCGCCGCCGGCGCCTTGGGCGGGCGAATGACCAGGCAGTCGGACGCCGCGAACAGCGCCAGCATCGAGCTGTCCTGCACCTCGTAGGGATCGGCGACCAAGGCGCCGTCGCCGTCGATATCGAGACGCGCGCGCATGTAATCCTGGCGCAAATTGTTGGCGGGAAGCGGGTGCGCCAGACGCGCGCGGCGGTTCTGCGCGGCCTCGAGCGCGGCGGGATCGGCGCCGAGCATCACCGCGATCGCCGGGCGCATGAATACGAAGGCACAGACCAAGGCGGACACCGGATTGCCCGGCAGGCCGAGCACCGGGGTATTTTCCAATACACCGAACATCAGCGGTTTTCCGGGGCGGATCGCGACCCGCCAGAAATCGAGATCGAGGCCTTGCTTGCCGAGTACCTGGCGAACCAGATCGCGATCGCCGACCGAGACGCCGCCGCTGGTCAGCAGCAAATCGTGTCCACGCGCGCCCTGGGTCATCACTTCGAGGGCATCGGCGTCGTCGGGCGCGATGCCGAGCATCACCGGTTCGCCGCCACAGGCCTCGACAACCCCGGCGAGCGCGATCGAATTGGAGCTGACGATCTGGTTCGGCCCGACCGGATCGCCGGGCATGACGATTTCGTCGCCGGTCGCCAGGATCGCGACCCGCGGGCGCCGATGGACGGTGAGCCAGGGACAATTCATCGCCGCCGCCATGCCCAGGTCGCGCGCGCCGAGAACCCGGCCGATCGACAGGCCGAGATCGCCTTCGCTGAAATCGAGCCCGGCCTTGCGGATATGACGACCACGGACGCCCGCTTCCTTGACCGTGATGGTGTCGCCGTCGACGTCGGCGTCTTCCTGGATGATGATGCAGTCGGCGCCATCGGGGACCGGCGCGCCGGTATAAATGCGGACAGCCTCGCCGTCGCCCACGGTTTGGTCGTAGGAGCCACCGGCGGCGGATTCGCCGACCCGCCGTACCGTCGTCGGGACCGCTGCGACATCGACGGCGCGAACCGCGTAGCCGTCCATGGCGGAGACATCGGTGGGCGGCTGGGTGCGCCGCGAGATCACCGGCTCGGCGAGAACCCGGCCGAGACCACGGACAAGCGCGACCTGTTCGGAGGGCAAGGGCGCGAAGGCCGCGAGAATTCGCGTACGCGCCTCTTCAACGGAAATCATCTCACGCCGCCTCGAACGTTCCGGATTTGCCGCCCGCCTTATGTACCAGGCGGAGATCGGTGATGCGCATCCCGCGATCGACCGCCTTGCACATGTCGTACACCGTGAGCGCGGCGACCGAGGCGGCGGTGAGCGCTTCCATTTCGACCCCGGTGCGCCCGGTGAGGCGGCAGGTCGCGGTGATGTCGACGGCATCGCGGTCCGCATCACACACCAGATCGACGGTCACCGCGGTGAGGGCGAGGGGGTGACACAAGGGGATCAGGTCGGGGGTGCGCTTCGCCGCCATGATCCCGGCCAGGCGGGCGACCCCCAGCACGTCGCCTTTTTTGTGACTCCGGGTTTCAATTTTTGCCAACGTGTCCGCCGCCATCAACACCGTGGCTTTCGCGGTGGCACTGCGTTCGGTCTCCGCCTTGTCGCCGACATCGACCATCACCGCCTTGCCTTCGGCATCGAAATGGGTGAACTCGGCCATCGCCGTTATCCTACCGATACCGGTTGCATGAGCGCGCGGGTCGCGGCCGCGACATCGGTTTGGCGCATCAGCGACTCGCCGACCAGGAAGCAGTGGGCGCCAGTGGCGCGCATGCGGGCGATATCGTCGCCGTCGGCGATGCCGCTCTCGCAGATCAGAATGCGATCGTCGGGCACCTGCGGCGCGAGCGCCTCGGTGGTGGCGATATCGACCGCGAGGGTCTTGAGATTGCGATTATTGATGCCGATCAGCGGCGAGCCGAGACGCAGCGCGCGGTCGAGCTCGGCCGCGTCATGCACTTCGATCATTACGTTCATACCGAGGCCCAGCGCGGCGTCTTCCAGGCGGCGGGCATCGTCATCCGCCAGCGCCGCCATAATCAGCAGGATACAGTCGGCTCCCAAGGCGCGGGATTCGGTGACCTGATAGGAATCGAGGATGAAGTCCTTGCGCAGCACCGGCAACGGTGTGGCGGCGCGCGCTTCGCCGAGAAAGCGGTCGTCGCCCTGAAAGTACGGCGTGTCGGTCAGCACCGAGAGGCAGGTCGCGCCGCCCGCATGATAGGCCGCGGCAAGCGTGGCGGGGTCGAAATCCTCGCGAATGACGCCCTTGCTGGGAGACGCTTTCTTGAGCTCGGCGATCAAGCCGATGGTGCCGGCGCCGACTTTGCCGCGAAGCGCTTCGGCGAAGCCTCGTGGCAGTGAGATCCGGGCCGCCGCGGCACGCAGATCGGCTTCCGGAACCACCTGTTTCCGCGCCGCGATATGGTCGCGCTTGGTGGCGCAAATCTTGTCGAGAACGTCGCTCATCCGGGCTCGCCATTGGTTGCCGCGACGAGATGCGCCAGCACGCGTCGCGCGGCGCCATCGTCGACCGCCGTGGCCGCGTCGGCGACACCGGCGGCAAGATCCGCGGCCTTGCCGGCGACAACCAAGGCGCCACCCGCGTTGAGCAGAACGATATCGCGGTACGCGCTCGGCTTGCCGTCGAGTACGGCGGTCAGGGCGGCCGCGTTGTAGTCGGGATCGCCGCCTTTCAGGTCGGCCAGGTCGGCGCGCGCGAGACCGGCATCCTCCGGGTTCACTTCGAACGTGGTGACGGTCCCACCGTCGAGGCTCGCGACCGTGGACGGCCCGGTGGTGGTCAACTCGTCCATACCGTCCGAGCCATGCACCACCCAGACTCGCTCGGAGCCCAGATTGCCCAGCACCTCGGCGATCGGCACCAGCCATTTGTCGTCGAACACACCGATCAACTGACGCTTGGCGCCGGCCGGGTTCGACAGCGGACCGAGTATATTGAAGATCGTTCGGGTGCCCAACTCGACCCGGGTGCCGGCAACGTGGCGCATCGCGCCGTGATGGCGCGGCGCCATCAAAAAGCCGATGCCGACGTCGGCGATCGCCGCCTCGACCACCGCGTGATCGGCCTCGATATTGACCCCGAGCGCGGTGAGTACGTCGGCGGAACCGGATTTCGACGACATTGCCCGGTTGCCGTGCTTCGCCACCGGCACGCCGCAAGCCGCGACCACCAGCGCGGCCGCGGTCGATACATTATAGGTGCCGGTCGCATCGCCGCCGGTGCCGCAGGTGTCGATCGCGCCCTCGGGCGCGGTGATTTTTGCCGCCTTGGCGCGCATCGCCTTGGCGGCGCCGGTGATCTCGTCGACGGTCTCGCCGCGAACCCGCAGCCCCATCAATAAACCGCCCGCCTGCGACGGCGTCGCATCGCCTGACATCATGATGTCGAAGGCGGCATAGGCTTCCTCTTGGCTCAACGTGGCGCCGGTGGCGAGCTTGGCGATAAGGGCTTTAAAGTCTGCCATATTTATTCTTTCACGCCGCCCGTCGATGATCGGTGAAGGCAAGGAAGTTCGCCAACACTTCGTGTCCGTAGGCCGAGGCGATGCTTTCCGGGTGAAACTGTACGCCGTGGATCGGCAGGGTCCGGTGGCGCAGGCCCATGATCACACCGTCTTCGGTTCGTGCGGTGACGATGAGGGTTCCCGGCACGCTTTCGGGATCGACAATCAACGAGTGATAGCGGGTGGCTTCGAAAGGCGAGGGGATCCCGGCATACAACGGATCACCGGTGTGCAGGATCGGGCTGACCTTGCCATGCATCATGTAAGGCGCGCGCATGATCGTCGCGCCGAACGCCTGGGCGATCGCTTGGTGACCGAGACAGACACCGAGGATCGGCAGATTTCCAGCCGCCGCGCCAACCAGATCGAGACATATGCCGGCCTTGTCGGGATCGCACGGACCGGGTGACAGAACGAGGCCATCGGCTTGCATGGCGAGAACCTGGTCGGGCGTGACCACGTCGTTGCGATGGACGACCACATCGGCGCCAAGCTCGCCCAGAAAATGGACGAGGTTGTAGGTAAAGCTGTCGTAATTGTCGATTAAGACTATCATTTCATCAGTTTATACGGTTTTTCTGAGAATGACTCGAAAAACCGTCGTCCCCTGTATTGGTGCGCGGTGAAGAAATCAGCCCCGCCTGTCGCCGTCAAGCACGGCTTGGGATGAGACGGATCGCGCGTTTGGGGTTTTCACGGGGTCATTTGACCGGAGGCCTCATGAATCTAGGCGAGAATTCGCATACCCCCGTTTGACCACGGAAACGGTGCGCCAATGATAAGGTTGTTTATGGGATCGACTTGCTTCACGCGCGTTGTTAGCCCATGCCCCAGAAGATCGACCGCGCAAGAAGAGGAGTTCGTGATGGTAGCCTTCCGACTCGCTTGTTGTCTCTGTCTGGCATTCGCGACCTCCTTTCATATATCGAACGCCCTAGGCGAGGACGCGGATAAGACCATTATCGCGGTTTACGATCATTATCCGCCGTCCACCATCATCCCATCGGATGATGAACCTCGGCGCGGATTCGCGAACGACATGCTGCGCGACATTTTCGAGAAGGCGGGGTACACCGTCGTTTTCAAGGAACAGCCCTTGGCACGTGCGCTCGAAACCATGGCGTCTGGAGGGGCTCACGTGTACCCCGAAATCATCAAGCCGCTCGCGCCATCCTTGTTGTACCCCGAGTCGCCAACTTTCAATCATGATTACGTGATTTGGGTGAAAAACGATGGTCCGTGGGTTTACAACGGCGCCGACTCGTTACGCGGCCGACGGGTGGGAAATGTCGTAGGCTATGAATTCGGCCACCTGGACAAGGACTATGATGCCTTCATCTTGGATGAGGAGACCGACCTCTTCGAAACCGGCGGCACCGATGCGATTTCGCGGTTGTTTCAAATGCTCGATTTGGGACGAATTGATATGTACTGCGAAAGTTATTTGGTTGGTCAATATGAGATAGCCAAGCTTGGGTTGTCGGGGAAAGTGCGACCCGCGGGAGTTCTGCCGGTTCCAATCATAGTCTATCCGGGATTCAGCCCCACCGACCCTCGCTCAGAGGAATTGTTGGCAGTTTGGGACGCCGGGAGACGCGAGTTGCAAGCGACCGGCAGGGACAAATTGTATCTCGAAGCGTACGGTATTGACGAGGCAGCGTTTTCGTTGCCGAGCCAAACCGATTAGCACCGCGCGTGTTGCTTGCATTTTGGCTTACAACTTCTAGTTGGGCTTGCAACTTCGGGAATGAGTTAAATAAACATGTAATTACCCGGTTATTTTTAGGTTCATTCTGTTCTCCCGCAACAGCCGTTTCTCGGCTATAATCAATTTAGTTTATGAGGTCATTGGGGCAGTATCGAGATCATGCCTTAACCCGGTAATTTCGCTCTAACGTTCGACCGGCGTTGTCGCGACCGGATGGAAGGCCTGATCACGATCCGGACGATGTCAATCGTAACAGGGGACTATTTTGTTATGAACGCGCCCCGATTGGTGCCGACATTTTGCCGAAACGTCTTGGGCCTAACTTCGTTCGACCATCTCATTACATGTGTCTCGGCCTCTGTCTTGCCGTCATCATCGCGTCTCCCACGTCGCATGCCGTTGCCGACGACACGTCCAAAGTCATCCCTGTCGTCTACGATCACTGGCCACCGTCTACCATTGACCCTTTGGATGATGAACCGCGCCGCGGGTTCGCGAACGAGCTGCTGCGCGACATCTTCACGGCGGCGGGGGATACGGTCATCTTTAAGGCGCAACCCCTCAATCGCGGGCATGTGAGAACGGCGGTGACAAATTAGTCCACGGAAGCGGCGGGATTTCCCAGCCGCGGGCGGAGTAAAACTCTGCCACCTGTAGCCTTCGATCTTTTTTGAGATGGAAGGCGGGAGGATGTACACCGTGGACCTATATCTGC
>JAKZSU010000042.1:0-9535 GCA_047517485.1 Alphaproteobacteria bacterium | reverse complement strand
AAATAGGGTATCCACTTAGCTCTCGTGATTGTGAAATTTACCTTTGTTTCCAATGCGATACGAGTGGGTCGAAATAAGGCCGTACATCGGTGTTTTCTTGTGTGTTTTCAACACGCTACGCGACCGGATGGGAGAGCGAAGTGGATACCCTATTTACACAATTCCTGGCATTACGCCTGGTAGCTCGGCGAGCTCGCGCCGTTCTGCCGAGCTTTACGTACTGCAATTTCCGGCAAGCCCACACACCCCCTTTCAATCCTCCTCCCCCGGCTCATAAAGCGCCTCTCTCCCCAGCCGATCCAAGCATAGCTCCGCGGTGAGCGGCAGCATTAGCGAACCGCAGCGGCTGTCGCGGTAGATGCGCTCCAAGGGCAGGGTTTTCAGCATTGATTGGCCGCCGCAGGTGCGGATCGCCAGGCGGGCCAAGTCGTTGGCGTTTTCCATGATAGTGTATTGCGCCGCCCAGGCGCGCATGCGTTCCTGCTTGGTGGGGTCGGGTTTGGCTTCGCTGATCGCGCGCAAAAAGATCGCCCGCGTCTGCTCCAGGGTGACGAACATTTCCGCCACCGCGAGCTGTTTTGTCGGATACATCCGGCGTTTCACCGGTGGCATGCCCTCGACCTCGCCGCGGAGGTATTGCACGGTGAAATCGTACGCCGCCTGGGCCAGGCCCATGTAGGTCGGGGCGAGGGTGATAAACATGTGCGGCCAACGGTTA
Organism: Alphaproteobacteria bacterium; assembly: GCA_047517485.1. Taxonomy (GTDB): domain Bacteria; phylum Pseudomonadota; class Alphaproteobacteria; order UBA7887; family UBA7887; genus JAKZSU01. The sequence continues at coordinate 8,817 of JAKZSU010000042.1, read as the reverse complement.
GCCGCCTGGAAATAGATCCCGCGCGGCATTAGCTCGTTCTCTTCGGGGACGAACACGTCTTTCATGATCAGGGTGCGCGAGACGGTGCCGCGCATCCCCAGCGGGTCCCACGGGCCGGTGACCTCGAAGCCATCCGATTCCTTCGGCACAGCGAGATAGATCGTGTCCTTGCGCGAGGCGTCGTCGACATCCTCGGTGCACAGGATGCCGAAGTAACTCGCGGCGTCGGCCAATGACGCGAAGATCTTCTTGCCGGTGAGCATATAGCCGCCGTCGACCTTGGTCGCCAAGGTGCCGAACGGCGCGCGGCCGGCGGCCGAGGCGTTGCCTTCGGAAAAGGGTTGGGCATAAATCGCGCCGTCCTGGATCACCCGGTTGAAATGTCCCTCTTGCGCCAACTGATGCTGGGCGCGCTGCGCCGCGGTCATGTCGAGGTCGTCGGTCATCGAGCCCGACCACAGCATCGAACACGCGTGCATATTGTAGGTCAGCGCGGTCGAGCCGCAATGGCGCCCGAGTTCGGCGGAGACCAGGCAGTAGGTGGCGAAATCGGCGCCGAGGCCGCCGTGGCTTTCGGGCACGCAGAGGCCGAGCAGGCCGGCGTCGCGCATGTCGTCGTAGTTCTCGAACGGGAACGAGGCCTCGGCGTCGTAGCGCGTGGCGCGGGGGGCGAATTTCTCGCGCCCCAAGGTGCCGGCGAGATCGATCAGATGGCGTTGTTTCGCGGTGAGATCGAAGTCCATGATTACTCGCTGTCGGTCGTCGTGAGGGAGGCAAAGAAATCGCCGAGCGCCGCGTTGTATGCGGTGGGGTTTTCCACATTGGCGAGATGCCCGACGCCGGGCAACAAAACATACCGCGCGCCACGGATGGCGTCGGCCATGCGTGCGACGACCTTCGGCGGCGCGGTGGTGTCGTGTTCGCCGGCGATCGCCAGGGTCGGCACCTTGATATTCGCCAAGGCCTCGCGGCGGTCGAAGGTCACCAGGCAGGTCAGCGCCGCGCGATAGGCGTCCGGGGAAATCCGGCTCATCGAGGCTATCGCCGCCGCCTTGGCGGTTTCGGCCGCGCCGTCGGCGACCAGCGCCTCGACGATCGCCGGCGCCAGATCGGCCGGGGTCTTGCCGGTGTCCAGCGGCGCCAGGCGGGCGGCCAGAAATTCTTGCTGCCAATCGCCGCCCGCTTTGCCGAACGCCGGGCTGGTCGCCGACAGCACCAGCGAGGCGACGCGGTCCTGGTGGCCTGCCGCCAGCTCTTGCGCGATCATCCCGCCCATCGAATGGCCGACCACATGCGCCCTTTCGATATGCAGCGCGTCGATCAGGCGGAGCGCTGCCTCGGCGAGGGCGGCAAACGTCATATCCGGTAGCGCGGCCGAGTCGCCATAGCCCGGCATATCCCAGGCAATGTGGGCAAAGCCAGGGCCGCCGGCGCCGATCTGGGCGTCGAAGCTGGTGCGGTCGCCGCCGACCCCGTGCAAATACAGGATCGCCTCGGGCCCGATGCCGACGATGCGGTGGGCCGGGGTCAGCATGTCGCCCAACGCGGTCACGTCAATTCGCCTTGAAGGGTGCCGCGCTCGACGATCACCTGGTTGTCGAGGCTGATCGTGCAGTTGCGCAGGGGAAGATCGAAGTGGCCGGCGGTATAGCGTTTCGCCACTTCGTTGGCGCCGGTCGAATAGAGAAAATTACCAGCGAAGGCGCGCTGCTCGGTGCCGTTGATGTCGCGACGGTCGTACATCACCATCGCGTCCCAGCGCGCCGCCGGGTTCATCCCCCAGCCGACATGAGAGACCGCATAGGCGTCACGATCGTCCCAGGCCTCAAAATAGCTCCGCATCAAGGCGGCATCGGCGCCGCTGCCGTCAATTTTGGTTACGTAGTCGTCCTCGATGGTTAGCGTTATCGGATTCTCGAGATAGCGCTTGAAAGTTAGGTTTATGTCGCCGGCATCGAGCACCAGACGGCCGTTGGTGGTGCCGGCGGCGGGGAAGCACAGGCACATTCCGCCGGGCCAGTGGGCGACTTGGCCGGGCTTGTCGCAATAGCCCCAAACCCCGCCGACCCGGGCTTCGGCGACATCAACCACCAAGTCGGTTCCGGCCTCCGAGGAGACTCGCATTTCCTTTGCCGCGATCAGCATTTTTAGCCCGGTCTTGACCTTGGGCGTGAGCGCGGGATCGGGAGCCAAGCGCTCGAGCACGTCGGGATGTTCGTTGCTGATCATCAGCAGCCGCGCGCCAAGGCTGAGAATTTTTCCCAGTTCCGGCGCGTGCAGCATGCCCTCGACGGTGCAGTCGACCACCAGGCCGCTCGCCGCCAGCGCGCCGATCACCGGCTCGAGGCCTTGGACCGCCTGGCTGGCGCCGGTCGAGCGTACCGGCACCGGCTCGGTCTGCGGTGGGCTCGGCAGCACCAGGTGATAGGGCCGCGCGCCTAATCTCAGCAGCGCCAACTCCGTGAGATCGACGTTGAGCGGGCGCGACTGGGTTTCCGACAGGATCGCCACCGGCTCGCCGTCGGTGACCTTGCACAGGTCGAACACCCCGGCGAACAGGTCGATCCATTTTCCTTCGATGCGGTCTCGCAGCATCGCGCCACACTCCCACGGCTTTGGCCCGGGCCCAGAATAGCGCTTATTCGGCGGGGGTGGGAGAGGGGGCTTTTCCGTCGCCCTGTTCGCCGGCTTCGCGGTCGATGTATTCCGCTTCCAGGGTGCGCAGGCGGTTGGCGACATGGCTCGACGGCTTGGTGAAGCGCGCCAGCAAGGAATAGAGCACCGGCACGATGAACAAGCTGAGCACGGTGGAAAACGTCACCCCGCCAATCACCACCCAGCCGATCGCGGCGCGGCTTTCGGCGCCGGCGCCGCTGGCCACGGCGAGCGGGATCGCGCCGCACACGGTGGCGATGGTGGTCATCAGAATCGGCCGGAAGCGCGCGGTCGCCGATTGGAGGACCGCCTCGCGCACGTCGAGGCCCTGCTCGCGCAGCTGATTGGCGAACTCGACGATCAGGATCGCGTTCTTCGCCACCAAGCCGATCAGCATCACCATGCCGATCTGGCTGTAGACATTCAGCGTGATGCCGGTGAGCAGCAGGGTCCCCAGCGCGCCGGTCACCGCGAGCGGCACCGACAGCAGAATGATGAAGGGATGGACGAAGCTCTCGAACTGGGCGCCGAGCACGAGGAAAATGATCACCACCGCGAGGATGAAGGTGAGCGCCAGCGAGCTCGACGAATCGCGGAACTCGCGCGATTGGCCGCCATAGGTGATGCGCGCCGAGGCGGGCAGGCGATCGCGGCCCAGGGCGTCGAGATAGTCGAGCGCCTCGCCGACGGTGTAGCCCGGCGCCAGCGATGCCGAGATGGTGACCGCGCGCATGCGGTCGACGCGGTTGAGCTCCTTCGGCCCCGCCGCCTCGAACAGATCGACCAGGCTGCCGAGCGGGATCAGCCGGCCGGTGGACTCGGACTTGACGTAGATGTTGGTCAGGTCGTTGGGGACCACCCGGTCCTGGTCCTTGGCTTGGACGACGACGTTGTACTGCACGCCGCGGTCGTTGAAGGTGGTGATGTAGCGCGATCCCAGCATGGCCTCGAGGGTGCGGCCGATCGCCCGCACCGAGATACCGAGATCGGCGGCGCGGTCGCGCAAGATCTCGACCCGCAACTCGGGCTTGGTCTCCTTGAAATCGCTTTGCACGCTGAGCAGCTTGGGATTCTCCGCCGCGCCGTCGAGGATCACCCGGCTCCAATCGCGCAGCATGTCGTAGCTTGGGCCGCCGATGACGAACTGCACCGGGGTCTTGCGCCCCGGCTGGTTGAGGCTCGGTGGATTGATCGCGAACACCATGGCGCCGGGAATGGCGAGTAATTGGGGAAACATCTCGGCGACGATCTCTTGCTGTTTGCGCTCGCGTTCCTCCCATGGTCTGAGGACGACGAAGGCGATGGCGAAATTGACTGGACTCGGGCGGCTCAAGCCGGGCGCGATGACCCCGAACACGGTCTCGATTTCGTTGCGCTCGAGCAGCGGCGCGATCTTGGTCTCGGCCTCCTCGAGATAGGCGCGGGTGTAGTCGATGGTGGCGCCTTCCGGTGCGTTGAGCACCACCAGGAAGACGCCGCGATCCTCGGTCGGCGCGAACTCCTGATCGATGTTGTCGTACATCACCTTGGCGGCCAGCGAGATCGCCATGCCGATGGCGAGGACGATCACCGGCATCGCCAAGGCGGCGCGCAAACACAGGCGATAACCGGCGTTGAGGTGGTTGAAGAAAATCTCGGTGGTTTTGTAGAACACGCTTTCGTTCTCTTTCGAGACCAACAGCTTGGAGCACATCATCGGGGTCAGGGTCAGCGCGACGATGCCCGAGAAGGCGACCGCGGCGGCGACGGTGACGCCGAACTCGCTGAACAGGCGCCCGGTGTTGCCGGTCATCAACGAGATCGGGATGAACACCGCGATCAGCGCCAAGGTGGTGGCGATAATCGCGAAACCGATCTGGCGCGCGCCGCGATAGCTCGCGAGCAACACCGGCTCGCCTTGTTCGATGCGGCGGTGAATATTCTCCAACACCACGATCGCGTCGTCGACCACCAGACCGACCGCCAGCACATAGGCGAGCAAGGTCAGCACGTTGATCGAATAGCCGAGCGCCGCCAACACCATGAAAGAGGCGGCGAGCGACACCGGGATCGCCACCGCCGGAATGATCGTCGCGCGCAGATTGCGCAGGAACAGAAAAATCACCCCGACGACCAGCGCCAAGGCGATCGCCAAGGCATGGAAGACGCCATCGATCGAGGCGGCGACGAAGCGCGAGCGGTCGTAGGCCACCCACATCTTGATCTGGCGCGCCAGCGCCGGGCGGATCTTCTCGATTCCGCGCGGATGCCGTCGGCGATCGCCAGCTCGTTGGCTTTCGACTGTTTGACCACACCGAGCCCGATCGCCGCCTCGCCGTTGGCGCGGACTTCGTAGCGTAACTCCTCGGTGCCGAGCTCGACCTCGGATACCTCACCGAGCCGGACGAGATAGCCGTCCTTCTCCATGATTACCACGGCGCGGAATTGTTCCGGCGTCACCAGCGCGGATTCGGTGCGTACGGTGAATTCGCGTTGCGTCGACTCGATGCGGCCCGACGGCAGCTCGATGTTCTGCGCCAGCAGCGCCGCTTCGATGTCCTGGACGGTGATGCCGCGGCCCGCCATGGCGCGGCGATCGAGCCAGATCCGCATCGCCGGTTTGCGTTCGCCGCCGATCATTACCTTAGCCACCCCCGGCACCACCGACAGCCGATCGACGAGATAGCGGTCGGCGTAGTCGCTGAGCTGGATGGCGTCCCATTCCGGGCTGGTCAGCGCGATCCACAGCATCGGGCTGGCATCGGCCTCGACCTTGGAGACCACCGGGGTCTCGACGTCGAGGGGGAGGTTGCCGATGGCGCGGGCAATCTTGTCGCGCACGTCGTTCGACGCGGCATCGACATCGCGGGTGAGGATGAACTCGATATTGATCTGCGAGCGTTCCTCGCGGCTCTTCGAGGTGACCGACTTGATGCCCTCGATCCCGGCCACCGCCTCCTCGAGGATCTGGGTCACCTGGCTTTCGATGATCTGCGCCGAGGCGCCCTTATAGAGAGTCACCACCGAGACCGTCGGCGGATCGATATCGGGGTATTCGCGGATCGCCAAGCGCTCGAAGGCGAACAGGCCGAAGATCACCAACACCAGACTGAGCACGGTGGCGAAGACCGGCCGCTTGATCGAGATGTCCGACAGAACCATGCGCGCGCGCGCCGCCTACTCGGCGGCCGCTTGTTCGGTGGCCTCGGCGACGCGGGGCGCGACCTTGGCGCCGTCGCGCACCTTTTGCACCCCACCGATGATGATCTGTTCGCCGGCGCTTACCCCCTCGAGCACCTCGACCTCGCCGGGCAGGCGTTGTCCGAGGACCACCGGGCTTTGCCGCACCACCCCGTCATCGACCAGGAAGACGTAACGCTCGGTGCCGTTCGAGACCACCGCTTCTTCCGGGATCAACACCGCTTGGTTACGGGTGGCGATGCCGAGTTCAACGAGCATGAACATGCCGGGCTTGAGCGCCTCGGTCGGGTTCTCGATCAGCGCGCGTACGGTGACCGCGCGGGTCACCTGATCGACCCGGCTGTCGATCGAACGGACGATGCCGAAGAACACCCGGCCGGGATAGGCGGCGGTGCCAGCGGTGATCTCCTGGCCGACGCTCAATTGCGCGAGACTGCGCTCGGGCACCTGGAAGTCGAGCTTGATCACCGAGATATCGTCGAGGGTCACGATCGGATCGCCGGGCTCGATCAGCGCGCCGACGCTGACGTTGCGGATGCCCAAACGGCCGGAAAACGGCGCCACCACGCGACGCTTGGCGAGGCGGGCGCGGATCGCCGCCAGCGCCGCCTCCGCCGCTTTCACCGCCGCTTGGCCGGCCTTGTAGTTGGCGGCCAATTCATCGTGGCGCGAGGCCGGCACGTTCTGGGTCTCGAGCAACCGGGTGGCGCGCTCGAACAGCTGGCGGGCGTTCTCGAGCTCGGCCTTGCGGACCTCGATCTCGGCGCGGCGCACCGCGACCTGGGCCGCCAGGATGCTTTGGTCGAAACTGATCAGCACCGCGCCTTTTTCGACCCGCTCGCCCTCGTCGAAATGGATTTCGGTGACGATCCCCATGACGTCGGACATCACGGTCACCGCCTCGTTGGCGTGTGCGGTGCCCAGCGCCTCGATGCTGACCACCACCGCGCCCGCGCGGGCAAGGGCGATATCGACCGGGGTCGGCGGGCGCTCGGATTGGGCCGCGCCGTCGGCGTCGTCGCCGCCGAAGAACGGCAGCGACGCGCGATTTTCCCAGCCCCAATAGGCGCCGCCGCCAACCACCACCACGACGATCTGCGTCAGTAACGACGCAAGCTTCTTTCCCACGTCCGAATCCCTGTTTCGGCCCGCTTTACCGGCCACTTCGTTGAAAGCGGCGGAGTATTCCCACAATTGGCTCGGGCAACAAGGTCGGATGATGCAGATATGACGCGCATTTTTCGCAGACGGGGTAGAATTGTGGGGCTATGGGGCGGGGGCGGCCGCGTTTGTCCGCGTGACGGCGGTGAATTCCGACAACTCACCGCCAGCGAATTCCGCCGGTGCCATGATGCCGGGTCACGGCGACGCGACGCCCAATAGCGCAAACAACAGCTACCACGCCGATCCGATGTCCGCTTATGAAGCAAGACTCACCGGTTTGACAGCCGGTCATTTTGTTCCGGGATTAGCCATAAGGAGACATGCGCATCGGATTTAGTCGGCCTTGTCGGGCTGAATGTCAATCAGTGTTAATCGGCTACTTGGAGGCACCCGCCACTCAAAATTTGTTGGCCGTCGAAATCCATGTATTAAGACCAATTGAAAACTGACAATCATGAGACTCCGCTCTCCGAACCGACTCCGACGTGATTGCAATCAGGCCTTGTACCTGCTGATTTCAAACCGTAAGTTGAGCGATCTTCCATGCTAAAAGTAGAATACGATGCCTCATCCGGTGGACGTTCACGTTGGTGCCCGCCTCAAGTTTAGGCGGAGGCTTTTAGGTCTCAGCCAAACGGCGCTCGGCAATGCCCTGGGGCTCACCTTTCAGCAGATCCAGAAGTATGAAAACGGTGCTAATCGGATTAGCGCGAGCCGGTTGTACCAAGCGGCTTCGATCCTCGAGGTACCGATCACATTCTTCTTTGAGGACATGCCTTCGGAGATAAACGGGGGTAAGACACGTGCATCAGAAGCGCCGGTCATTGACGGGCAGACTACCAAACTTCTGAGGGCCTACCTGTTAGTGCCGGACGATCAAATCCGCCAAAGCATTCTGGAATTGGTCAGGCAGTTGGCCACAGACCCGGAGCGCAAGAGCGCTTGATCTTCGATGCGGGCGGCCCTTTGTCAAGGCTCGCACTCTTCCGCCTCCGACACCTGCTCAAGCAACTACGTTAACCGCCGACGGTTTTGCGGCAGACCACGCGGAAACAGCGGCAGTAGGGCGGCGAGCTGTACTTTGAAGCCAGAATCGTATGGTTTGGCAACCGCAAGAGCCTTCGAGCTTCACTTTTTACTCCCGGTTGAAGCCTTGCAACATTATTCCCCAAAAAAACTGGGCGGCGCGGGAAACACCCCTAAGTTGTAACTGGAAGGGTTGGAGCAACTTTCATGGATGGACCTATGGACAAGCTTATTCAGCGGCCTTCGAGCCGCGTTGCGCCGAAGCCTCAGCCGCCCCTAGCACCCGCCACCGGGGACATGCCGCAAGACGCGCGGCGCTATGCTCGGGTCGCGGTTCTCCTCCGCGCGACGGCCACCGCGGGCGATCATGTTTACGCTTGCGAGGTGCTGAATATTTCGGCAGGTGGCGCCTTGATCCGCTGCGAGGAAGAACTGCGTGTCGATGGGCTGTTCGAAATAAAAATCGAAGACTTCCCGGCGCTGCGGGCGGAAATCGTTCACACCAATCAGACCAATTACGGTATCGCATTCCAAGGCGACCCAAAATACAACTCGAAGCTGGTTCAAGAAATTCTTGCCGGCGCGGGAGACGCTGGCACTCTCCAGAATTTAGAGTAATGGGGGCGGACCTCCATGAATGCGAGGACTTGAGCCCGGCTGACCTGAGCCCCAAAAGTACCCTCATCTGATAGGAGAGTCCGTCACAGAGGAGACGGACATGAGGCAATCACGGTTCACGGCCGAACAGATCATCGCGATTCTGGCGGAGCAGGAGCGCGGCATGAGGACGGC
>JAKZSU010000041.1:0-43849 GCA_047517485.1 Alphaproteobacteria bacterium | reverse complement strand
TCCAGCTCGCGGTAGGCCAGTAGGCCAGCGTCCGAGGTGATCTTGCTGCCGGGGAATTCCAGCTTCAGGCGACAGTCGAAATCGACCCGAAGAGGCTCCGGTTTCGCTTCACCCATCGGGTACGCCATTACCGAGCCCCCTGTATCGCCTCAATGTATTTATTTTTATATCAGAATCGGCGTCCAAAGTATGTGGAATTGTTATCTATCTGGGAAATCCGGGACAAGTATATGGGTGGCACGTCGATGGCGAACCCGCTCGCGGCGGGCGCGGCGGCGGTCGTGCGCGATTTCTATACAGGACACCGACGGGCTCAGTGCGAGTGCCGCCTTGGTCAAGGCGACGCTGATCAACTCGGCCTACGATCTGCTCGACGAGAACAATGATGGCGTCGACGATAACGACTTCCCGATTCCCAATATGCACGAGGGATGGGGCCGCATCGATCTCGCCGCCGCCACCGACCGCAGCCATGTCTACGTCGACGAAGGCGCCGGGATCGCGGCTGCCGGGTTAGGCAATTGCACGATGCACGACTATGTGGTCGCGGTCGGCTCGCCATTCAAAGTGACTCTGGTCTGGAGCGACCGACCGTCATCCGAAGCGGCGGCCGTCAACCTGGTCAACGACCTTGATCTTACAGTGGAGAATGGCAGCGATACGTATCTCGGCAATGATTTTTCGGGTGGATGGTCAACGACCGGCGGCGCTGCCGACGTCGTCAATAATGTCGAGAACGTTTACATCCAATTCCCAAGCGCCGGCACGTCGACTGTCACGGTTTGTGCCGCCGCTCTTCCGGAAGGCGGGTCACATCCCTATGCACTGGTGGTCGACGGTAATGTATCGCTCGTAGGTACCGACTTGCCGCCGACGGTGAACATGACCGCGCCGGCCGACGGTGCGACGGTTTCCGGAAACCCCGTGCCGCTAAGCGCCACAGCCGGTGACGATAGCGCGGTGGTGTCGGTCGAGTTTATTGTCGATGGTGGCACTCCCATCCCAGGATCAGACGCCGGCGGTGGTGTGTGGACGGCGTCGTGGGACAGCAATTCGGTCGCCGATGGCGATCATACGATCACCGCGCGCGCCACCGACGACGCCGCGTAACCAACCACGAGCGCGTCGACCACGGTCACGGTCGACAATGACGACGAATTTCCCACGGTAAGTATGACCGCGCCGAGCAACAGCGTATATGTCACCGGCGATTTGGTGGCATTAGCCGCCGATGCGAGTGACGATGGCGCAGTCGATAGCGTCGTGTTTATCGTCGAAGGTAGCCCTCCCATCCCGGGAACAGACGCTGGCGGTGGGGTGTGGACGGCATCGTGGGACAGCAGGGGGCCGAGTGACGGCACACCGGTTTCGATTAGCGCGGATGCGACGGATAATTCTGGGCAACTGACGCCGAGCGCGGCGATCAACGTGACCGTCGACAATACCGCGCCGACGGTGACAGTGGAGGCGCTACCGGCACCGCCCGCGACGGTGTCCGGCAACCAAGAAGTGTCCGCCACCGCCGGCGACGGTTTGGGTAGTGGCGTCGCGCAGGTCGAATTCTTCGCCAACGGCCAGAGCATCGGCGTTGACGGATCCAGCGGTGGCGGATGGTCGATCGACTGGGACACCACGGGCGTTGACAATGGAGCCTATAATGTCACCGCGATCGCGACCGACGGTGTCGGGCTGACGACCGAAGACCCGACCGGTTTCGACGTTACGGTATACAACTCGGTGGCGGCCGGGGTCTCCGCCTCTCTGATCGCTTACGGGCGCCATGGCGGTAGGAACGCCAACAAGCATCTCGACGTGACCGTGAGCGTTGTCGACAGCCTCGGCGACCTGGTCGAAGGGGCATCGGTATCGATCACGATCACGGTCGATGGTGGCGGACCTTCGGCTTCGGGAAGCGGCGTGACATCGGCGACTGGCGACGTGGTATTCACCTGGCACAATGCGCCGGGACCCGGCACGTGCTTCACCACCACCACCGTCGACGCCTTGTCGGCATCGGGCCTCTCGTGGGATGAGGATATGTCGCCGACTAATAACGCAGCCTGCCTCTAGGCGGCCAGAAACGCGGCGCGTCGGCCGACGCGCCCACAGATTCCGCATCCGGCGGTCGGGACACAGTCCTGGCCGCCGTTATTTTTTAACCCGCTTGATGCCCGTGGTTTCGCAAAGCCGGAAAGTGCTCTAGAAACACCGCGAGCCGCGATTGGTGGGGAGGCCAGCGTGCATATTGCCTGTTTCGACCTCGAGGGGGTCCTGGTTCCGGAAATCTGGATCGGCCTGGCCGAGCGTACCGGGATCGACGCTCTGCGCGCCACCACCCGCGATATCGCCGACTATGACGAGCTGATGGAGTTGCGCCTCGGCCTGCTGCGCGTGCACGGCTTGAACGCGCGCGACCTGCAATCGGTGGTCGGCGACCTTCGCCCGCTCGACGGCGCGCGTGAATTTCTCGATTGGGTACGCACCCGCTGCCAGGTGGCGATCCTGTCCGATACGTTCTACGAACTCGCCGGCCCGCTAATGGCGCAACTCGGCCATCCGATGCTGTTGTGCCATCGCCTCGAGGTCGCGGAGGACGGCACAATCGCCGGCTATACGTTGCGCCAGCGCGATGCCAAGCGGCGCGCGGTCGAGGCCTTTCAGAGGCTCAATTTCAAGGTTTTGGCGGTCGGTGATTCGTATAACGACACCGCCATGCTGGCCCAGGCCGAGACCGGGGTGCTGTTTCGCCCGCCGGATAATGTGATGCGAGAATTTCCCGCCTATCCGGTATGTCGAGAGTATGCCGAGCTGAACGAGATTTTTGTCGACGTACTCGCCGGGCGCGTGGCGCCGGAGCCCGCGGTCGGCTTGACCGGTTGAGACCAATCCCAAGGGGAGAGAAAAATGAAACTCTACGATTATGCGATCGCGCCAAACCCGCGCCGGGTGAATATTTTTCTCGCCGAGAAGGGAATCGAGGTTCCGGTCGAGGAGATCGATCTGCGCCAGAAGCAGAATATCGGAGCCGAATTTCTCGCCATCAACGCGCTCGGCACGGTGCCGGTGCTCGAACTCGATGACGGCACCCACATATCCGAGTCGATGGCGATCTGTCGCTATTTCGAAGCGGTGCAGCCCGATCCGCCGTTGATGGGAACGACGCCGGAAGAAATTGCACGGATCGAAATGTGGCAGCGCCGGGTCGAGCTCAACGGCATGACCCCGGCCGGCGAGGCGTTCCGCAATTTCGAACCGGCGTTCGAGAACCGGGCAGTGGCTGGCCCGGACATATATCCGCAGATTCCCGAACTCGCGGAGCGCGGCCGCAAACGCGTAACCAAATTCTTCGATTATCTCGATAAAGCCTTGGACGGACGGGATTATATTGCCGGGGATTCATTCTCCGTCGCCGATATATCCGGCTTCGTATTGGTCGGATTCGCGGCGTGGTCGAAACTGGCGCCCGAGGAGTCTCAGACCAACCTCAAGGCCTGGTACGACCGCGTTTCCGCGCGTCCTAGTATGCAGTCTTAATTGGTAAACGCGCTGAAATAGGCGATCACGTCCGGATGGTCCCATTCGGCGATACCTTCGAGGCGGGCTAACTCGCGGCCTTCGGCATCGACAAACACCGTCAGCGGCAGGCCGGTCGCGGCGAGCGCGCGACCGGATATTAGTCCGTCGTCGAGATAGAGTGAGAGGCCGGTGAAGCCGTGCTCCCGCCAATACGGCAGCGCCGCCTCGAGGCCGCCGCGATCCTGGTTCAAGGCGATGATTTCGAAGCCGGGACCGGCGGTGGCAAGGGCGAGCCGGTCGAGCATCGGCATTTCGCGGAGACACGGCGCGCACCAGGTCGCCCAGAGATTGATCAACAGGGTGCGGCCACGGAAGTCGCCGATCGGCACGGGGGAACCGTCCTTGGCGATAAACACCAGGTCGGGTATATCGCGGGGTTCGTCGTGCCAGGTAAACGGCAGCTGTTCGGCGGACGGACGGGCGTCCTCGGCCGACTGCGGCGACGGGGGGCTTGAATGACGCGTCGAGACGACGACAATGACCGCCGCGACCACCACCAGGGCGGCGCCAATGCGCACGGCTCGACTCGCTGACATGGATGGCAACTCCTATCCCCGGTGAGCCGATCCGAACACGATCCGCAGGGCCCGCGCAAGACCGCAAGTCGGAGACGAAGCATGAGCCGCAAGACCAAGGCGTCCGAGAACGATCAAGCGGGCGTCGCCGGGCCTCGAGAGGGGCGGGCGATGTGGGGCGCGCATTTCGACTCAGGTCCCGCCGAGATCATGGCGCGGATCAATGCCTCGGTCGATTTCGATCAGCGGCTCGCGGCGCAGGATCTTGCCGGCTCGCGCGCCCATTGCCGGATGCTGGTCGCGCAAGGGATTCTCGACGCCGCCGACGGCGAGGCGATTCTCGGTGGCCTCGATCAGGTCGAGCGGGAAATCGCGTCCGGGGATTTCACCTTCGATCCGGCGCTCGAGGACGTGCATATGAATATCGAGGCGCGGCTGACCCAGTTGATCGGCGACGCTGGCAAACGCCTGCACACCGCGCGCTCGCGCAACGACCAGGTGGCGACCGATTTCAAGCTCTGGGTCCGCGACGCGGTCGATCGTATCGATGGTGAGCTCGGGGGCCTGCGCGACGCGCTGCTGACCCGCGCCGAAGAGCACGCGGCGACGGTGATGCCGGGCTTCACCCATCTCCAACCGGCGCAACCGGTCACCCTCGGGCATCATCTGATGGCCTATGTCGAGATGATCGACCGCGACCGCGGCCGTTTCAGGGACGCGCGCGCGCGGCTCAACGAAAGCCCGCTCGGCGCCGCCGCGCTCGCCGGCACGTCGTTCCCCATCGACCGCGAGCAGACCGCGGCGGCGCTCGGGTTCGACCGGCCGACGGAAAATTCGCTGGATTCGGTGTCCGATCGTGATTTCGCGCTCGAGACCCTGGCGGCGGCGAGCCTGTGCGCGCTGCACCTGTCGCGGTTGGCCGAGGAACTGGTGGTGTGGTCGTCGGCCGGCTTCGGCTTCGTTCGCTTATCGGACGCGTTCACCACCGGCTCTTCGATCATGCCGCAAAAGCGCAATCCGGACGCGGCGGAACTGGTGCGGGCGAAAACCGGTCGGGTGTTGGCGGCGTTCACCACCTTGGCGACGGTGATGAAGGGGCTGCCGCTGGCCTATTCGAAGGACATGCAGGAAGACAAGGAGCCGGCCTTCGATGCGCTCGATAACCTTTCTTTATGCCTCGGCGCGATGACCGGCATGATCGCCGACATGACGATTGACGAGGGCCGTATGCGGGCGATGGCGGGCGCCGGCTTTGCCACCGCGACCGACCTCGCGGACTGGCTGGTGCGCGAACTCGGCATGCCGTTCCGCGAGGCGCATCACGTGACCGGGCGCTTGGTCAAGGCGGCTGAGGACGCGGAGTGCGATCTCGGCGCGTTGCCGCTCGAAGACATGCGGGCGGTCGAGCCGCGGATCACCGAGGCGGCGCGTGCCGCTCTCACTGTCGATCAATCGGTCGCCAGTCGCACCAGTCACGGCGGGACCGCGCCCGATCAGGTGCGCGCGGCTATCGCACGAGCAAGGGAGCGCGGCCAATGACGCGACGATTTCTGATCCTCGCCCTGTTGGCGAGCCTGGCCGGGTGTGGCCGCAAGGGACCGGTACGGCCGCCGAGCGACGACGAAGAGCGCGAGTCGGGGGACTCCTGACGCGATGGACCATTTCGACTATCGAGACGGCGCCTTGTGCGCCGAGACAGTGGCGATTCCGGAGATCGCCGCCGAAGTCGGCACGCCGTTCTATTGCTATTCGACGGCGACCTTGACGCGCCATTATCGCGTGCTCGAAAGCGCCTTTACCGGCCGCGACGTTTTGATCGCCTATTCGGTCAAGGCAAATTCGAACTTGGCGGTGATCGCCACCTTGGCGCGGCTCGGCGCCGGGGCCGACGTGGTCTCCGAGGGCGAGGGGCGGCGCGCGCTGGCCGCCGGGGTGGCGCCCGAGCGGGTGGTATTTTCCGGCGTCGGCAAGACCCGCGACGAAATGGCCTACGCGCTTGCCCATGGCATCGTCCACTTCAACGTCGAGTCCGCGCCCGAGCTCGAGGCGCTGTCGGCGGTGGCCACTGAGACCGGGGTGACCGCGCGGGTGGCGCTGCGGGTCAATCCCGATGTCGCCGCCGGTACCCACGATAAGATTTCGACCGGGCGCAAGTTTGATAAGTTCGGTGTGGCGATTGCCGATGCGCCGCTGCTTTACCGCCGCGCCGCCGCGCTGCCCGGGCTGCAAGTCGACGGGGTCGATATCCACATCGGCTCGCAACTCACCGATCTCGAACCGTTGCGTCAGGCCTTCGAGCGGGCGATCGAACTGGTCCATAGCCTGCGCGCCGAGGGCCATGCTATTGAACGGCTCGACCTCGGCGGCGGCCTCGGCATCCCCTATGGCGCGGAGACCCCGCCCGGGCCCGACGCTTATGCGCGGCTGGTGTTCGCGCTGACCAAGGATCTCGAGTGTCGGATCGTGCTTGAGCCCGGGCGGGTGATCGCCGGTAACGCGGGTCTGCTGATCTCAACCGTGGTCTACGTGAAGGATACCGAGGATCGCCGCATCGTGATTCTCGACTCGGCGATGAACGATCTGATCCGGCCGGCGCTCTATGGCGCGTCGCATATCGTCGTTCCGGTGCGCGAGCCGGCGGCGGGCGCGCCGCTCGCGCCGGTCGATTTGGTGGGCCCGATTTGCGAGAGCACCGACACATTCGCCGTCGATCGGCCGATGCCGCCGTTGGCGTCCGGTGATCTGGTGGCGTTTCGCTCGGCCGGTGCCTATGGCGCGGTGATGGCATCGTCCTACAATAGTAGATTGTTGGTTCCCGAGGTGCTGGTCGACGGTGATCGGTTTGCCGTGGTGCGTCCCCGGCCCAACTATGAGACACTGTTGGCAGCGGACCGGATACCCAATTGGTTGCAAGACGCGAACGCGACGGCCAACGAGCTTGCGGAGTAGCGGACCACGCCGATGAGAAAACATGCGGACGAGACCACCAAGGTGACCAAGGGATTGGCGTGGCGGTTGCGCCGTCAAGTCGCGCTCAGCCGCGCGGCGCTGTCTTGGGAACGCGCCTGGCCGGCGCTGATGCCGGCGCTGGCGGTGATCGGCTGCTATGTGATGATCAGTCTGTTCGACCTGTGGTCGCTGATGGCTGGCTGGCTGCATGGCCTGTTTCTTGTCGGCTTTCTGGTCGCCCTGTGCGCGGCGCTGTGGCGGAGCCGAGACGGCTTTTCGCTGCCCGACGATGACGCGGCGATCCGCCGCTTGGAGCGCGACAGCGATGTCGATCACCGGCCACTGACGGCGACGCTCGATGCCCCGGCGGTGTCGGGCAGGGACGGCGGCGGGGGCCTTTTGTGGCGCGCGCACGTGCGCCGCATGGCGCGTCTGCTCGATCGCTTGCGGGTCAGTTGGCCGGCGCCGGCGTTGGCGGCGCGCGATCCGCACGCCATCGGCGCGGTGATCGTGCTGTTATTGGTAATCGGTGTGGCGGGAGCGGGCGGTGACGCCTGGTCGCGGGTGACCGCGGGTCTGGATCCGAATTTCACCCACGCCGTGAAGACCGCGCCGGGTCAGATTACCGCGTGGATCGAGCAGCCGGACTATACCGGCCTGGCACCGGTGTTTCTCACCGATGTCGCGGGAACTGTCTCGGTTGCGACGCAAGACGGCGCGGACGCCTTGAGGCCGGAAGCCGTCATCGTTGTCGCCGGCAGTAGGCTATTGGCCCGGGTTCATGGCGGTGAGGGCACACCAATCGTCACCCAGGGCGAGGAACAGACGCCGTTCGTGGTCGCCGATGCGACCAACTTCACTTTCGAAATGCCGCTTGCCTCGAACGTCGAACTCGAAGCGAGTCAGGGGCGGCGGCATCTCGGGAGCTGGCAGATCGTGGTGGTTCCCGACATGTTGCCCGAAATCGGCCTCGGCACGGCGCCGGAAAAGACCCAAAACGCGGTGCTGCGCCTGACTTACGAGGCGAGCGACGATTTCGGTCTGGACCGGATAAATGCGCGCTTCGATCGCGGCGGTACCGAGGACGACGCCGATCCCATCGTGCTCGATCTCGCGTTGCCCGGGTTCGCGCCGCTCGAAGCCTCCGAGTCGAGCTATCACGATCTGACCGCGCACCCGTGGGCCGGGATGCCGGTTGTATTGACCTTGGTCGCCACCGATACCGCCGGACAAGTCAGCAACCCGCCGGTGCGGTTTCCGATGGTTCTGCCGCACCGCGAGTTCAAGCACCCGATGGCGATGGCGATCATCGAGCAGAGGCGGCGGCTCGCGCTCGACAATTCTCTGGTCCTTCCGGTTCGCAAGTCGCTGGGCAATTTGCTGCAGTACCCCGATCAGATGGACGAGAATTTCATCGCCTATCTCGGGTTGCGCATGGCGTTCGCGCGGTTGCGGTTCGTCGAGGGCAAGGACGATTTGCAGTCGGTGTTCGACCTGTTGTGGGATGTCGCCTTGTCGCTCGAGGATGGCGATCTGGCGCTTGCCGAGCGGGTCTTGCGCGAAGCCCAGGAGCGATTGCAGGAAGCCCTGGCCTCCGATATCCCGCCGGAGGAATTGCTCGATCTGATCGATGACGTTCGGGCGGCGATGGAGAATTTTCTCGAACTCATGCGGGAGAACCAGGAGAACGAGTCGGCGCTCGAGGACGGTGGCAGCGAGACTTTCGAAGACGAAAATCTTTCCAACGTGCAGAACGATCTGCAGCAAATGTTGAACGAAGCCGAACAGTTGGCGATGTCGGGGGCGCGCGACCAAGCCCAGCAAATGCTCGATCAGCTCCAGGAGATGCTCGAGAACATGACGGCGCGGCCGAACTCGCAGTCCAACGCCAACGGCGGCGAGCCGCTGATGATGGATCTCGAAGACATCATGAACAGTCAAGAAGAGCTGCTCGACGACACCTTCGAAAAGGCCCAGGCGTCCCCCGACGACGCCGAACCGATGCAGCCGCGCGACGACCAGGCCGAAGCCGATCGCCAGGAGCAAATCCGCCGCAAGCTCGGCGAGGTGATGCGCCAAATCGGCGAACGCGGCGCGGATATCCCCGAGGCGATGGGGCGCGCCGAGCGTAAGATGCGCGATGCCCGCGACGATTTGGCGCAGGGTCGCCCGGATCGCGCGGTGAACCCGCAGGCGGAAGCGCTGCAGCTGATGCAGCAGGGCGCCGAGGATCTGATCAACCAGATGGCCACCGACCAGCCGAACGACCAACGCGGGCAGGGCCGTCAATCGCGCTCCGCCGACGAACGGCGCGATCCGCTCGGGCGGATGCCGCCGGGCGAAGGCCGCGACCCCGCCGGCTATGTCGGAGTCCCGAAAGAATCCGACATCCAGCGCAGCCGCGAAATCCTCGAGGAACTCTACAAGCGCGCCGGCGAGCGCGAGCGCCCGGAAGCCGAGCGCGACTACATCGATCGCCTGCTGCGCTGGTTCTAGGGCCTCGTCCCATGCCCGGCGCCATGTTACTGGATCTGACAATACCGCGGACGCTGTCGTTGGGGCTGTTCCTCATCGGATGCGGGATCGGTGCATCGATCGGACCCGCCGCGGCCGGCGACGCCTATTCCCTCGAATGCACTTATAGGACGGTGTATTATTATCGCGGTCAGAATCTGTACGAGATCCCGGGTGCGACGGTGATAACCATCGATCCCGCCGGCGATCGCTTCAGCGAAAACGGCGCGGCGTGGGAGGGCATTTATGGTATCTCGGCGCAGACCTATGTCCTGCGCGATTCGAGCGAGGAACTCGTCCACGAGCCGTTGGAGGGTTTGCTCTTTGAAAAAGCGTCGATTTCGCGGGACGATGGCCACTACTCGGTGCGCTATGAGCACTATTACGAGGTCGGCAAGGTGCCCGTGCTGACCACCGAACGGATCGGCGAATGCAAACCGACCGAATTGCGGACGCCTAGCTAGCCGCGCTTACTCGGTCTCGTCCGGCAATTCCGCCGCGTCTTCGCCGGGCGGTGGATCGCTGGAGAATCCCAGGGCCGCGAATACGGTGGCTTCGGGCGGTGCTTGGTGACTGGTTCGGAAAGCGACGATTTCACTCGGTATGAGATTGAAGTCGGTCGCCGCGAACACCCATTGTGTCAGCTCGTTACGCGATTCGTCGTTGAGCGAGACGCGCACCATGGGAACCGATTTTACCGCCCCCGACATATTGACGATATCGCCTTCGATGATCAGCATCGGACCATCCGCGCCGTCCTCGAAATGGGCCTTGATATTCTGGATGTCGAGCCCCGCGGCGGGGCCGGCGAGCGGCAGATTGACCATCGCGTAGAGGCGCTTGGCGGGCGGCCACAACTCGGAAATCGTGTCGGCGAGCAGCACCGAGCTGGCGAGGATGACGGCGATCACGCTGGCGAGCGCGGTCCATCCCATCCAGGCGCCCGTCTGGCGCTGATCGCTGCGCGCCACGCGTCGCGCGGCCACCAGAGTCGCCGCCGATGCCTCGACGGTTTCGGTCGCGTCCCCTTCGTCGGCTTCCGACTCGGCGAAGACTTGTTCGATCTCGTGCTCGGGATCGGCGGGCGCGGGCGCCTCGTCGGCCGCGCTTTCGGCGAACCATTGATGGGCGCAGGAACTGCAACGGACTGTCCGCCCGTCGGGCAAAAGTGCCTCGTCGGGTACGGAAAACCGCGCGTCACAGCTCGGGCAGGCGAGAATCATAAGGTGGTAACCGTTCCATTATGCCTCGTCCGGCGAAGGCTACGGTTCTCCAACCGCCTTGGCAAGTGTCGAGCCCTCTGGACGGGCAGGTGGGCGCTGTGCGATTCTTGCACCGATTCACGGGCGGCAACGAAATTATGATGCGGAGGCGGCTCCGGCGTGGTGCGATTCGAAAATGTCGGCATGCGCTACGGTCTTGGCCCAGAAGTGCTGCGGGATGTCAGCTTTACCCTGGAGCATGGAAGTTTCTATTTCCTTACCGGTCCGAGCGGCGCGGGCAAGTCTTCCCTGTTGCGGTTGTTGTTTCTCGGCCATCGTCCGTCGCGTGGTCTGATCACCATGTTCGGTGATGACGTGTCCGCGGCAAGCCGCGAGGAACTCGCCAATTTGCGCAAGAAAATCGGCGTGGTTTTTCAGGATTTTCGCCTGGTCGATCATATGAGCACGCGCGAGAACGTGGCCCTGCCGTTGCGGATCGCCGGCGCGCGCGACGCTGAGATCGCCGAGCCGGTGGCGGAATTGCTCGAATGGGTCGGCCTCGGCGAAAAACTCGATGCGCTGCCACCGACGCTCTCGGGCGGTGAAAAGCAACGCCTGGCGATCGCGCGAGCGGTCATTCGCCGCCCCCGCTTGCTGCTGGCGGACGAGCCGACCGGCAATGTCGACCGGTCCAATGGCGAGCGCATTTTGCGCCTGTTCGAAGCTCTCAACCAGCTCGGCACGACGATCGTCATCGCCACCCACGATGACCGTCTGATCGGACGCTATAGTCATCCGTGTATCCAGTTGGTGGACGGCGTGCTGATCGAGTCGAGCCCGGTCGCGGCGCGGTAAGGTGCGAAGAACGCCATCAGTCCTGGATTTGGGTCGCGACAGCGCCGCGCGCTATTTGCCTTACACCATTGGTCTCAAGGTGTTTTTCGCGGCCATCGCCCTGGCCGGCGTACTCGGTCTGCAACATGTGGCGGAACTGTGGGACTCGGGCGCGTTTGCCGTGGTGACCCTAGAGCTGCCGCCCGACTCCTCGGCCAAACAGCGCGATGCCGCGATCGAAGTGATGCGCCGCACCGTCGGGGTCGCGGGTGTCGAACGACTCGATGCCGGTGAGGTCGCGGCGCTGCTGCAGCCTTGGTTGGGGGTGGATAATGTGCCCGCCGATCTGCCGTTGCCGATCCTGATCGACGTCCGGATCACCCCCGGGGCGACCGTCGATTGGGATGAAGCGATCGCGCGGCTGGCCGCGGCGGTGCCCGAGGCGGTGCTCGATACCGGCATGGCGTGGGTCGAGCGGCTGGTCGATCTCGCGCGTGTCGGACAATTCCTCGCCCTGTTGGTGCTGTGTTTCGTCACCGGGATCGCGGTGCTGACGGTGGTTTTCGCGACCCGCGCCGGGCTGGCGATCCATCAGGAAACGATCGAATTGCTGCATCTGCTCGGTGCCAGCGATTCCTATCTGGCGCGAGAATTTCAGTGGCAGGCGTTGTGGCTCGGCCTGCGCGGCGGCATTTTTGGCGTGGTCCCGGCGATCATCGCCATGGTGCTTGCCGGTCATGCGGCGGCGCGGCTGGAGGCGCCGTTACTGCCGGCGCTCGATCTCGGCGTCGTGGAATGGGCCGGGTTCGCGGTCTTACCGGTTATCAGCGCTCTCCTCGCCATGTTCACCGCGCGCTTCACCGTGCTGCGGGAACTCGCTCGGGTGACATAGAGGGCTTCGCATGAGACGGGTGCCACTGATCCTTGCCGCTCTTTTGGTGGTCGGCTGGGCGGTCGGGCTGCAGGATTTCGCGGCGTCGCTACCCGATACCGCCGATCCCGCGACCGCCAAGACCGACGCCATCGTGGTTCTCACCGGCGGCAGCGGCAGGTTGATCGAAGGCCTCGATCTGCTCAAGACGGGCTTGGCGGAAAAACTGTTCGTGTCCGGGGTCTATCGCGGTGTCGATGTCGAGGAACTGTTACGGGTGACGCAAGCGGGCGGCGAGCCCCTGGCGCGCAAAATCGTGCTCGCTCACGACGCCGACGACACGCTGGGCAATGCCCGGGAAACCGCCATATGGCTGGCCGAGGAAGGCTATTCGAGCCTGCGGCTGGTTACCGCGGCCTATCATATGCCGCGCAGCCTGTTCGAGTTTCGCCGTGCCCTGCCGGGAGTCGAGATTGTCGCGCATCCGGTATTTCCGCCACTGGTTCGTCTCGACGCGTGGTGGCGGTACCCGGGGACGATGAGCCTGGTGGCGGGCGAATATTCGAAAGTGCTGATGGCCCATGCCCGGGTCTGGCTGAACGACCGGTGGCGCGAGATATCGGGTTGGCTGGGATGATCGGCGGGCTGCGCTCGATCGGTTTCACGGTCTGCAATTTGTCGGCGTCGGTGGTCTTCGCGGTGGCGATGATACCGACGCTCTTGCTGCCGCGCCGGGCGATGCCGATTGTCGGGCGGGCCTGGGCGGCGCTGGTCAATCGCTTGGTCCGGTCGATTATCGGTTCGACCATCGAGTATCGCGGCCGGGAAAATCTCCCTGACGGCGCCGCTTTGGTGGCCGCCAAACACCAGTCGGCGTGGGAGACCTCGGCGTTGCTCGGGATCCTCCCCGATGTTTGTTTTGTGTTGAAGAAAGAACTTCACCTAATTCCTGTATTCGGTTGGTATGCCATGAAAAATAAGCAAATTGCGGTGGATCGCGGTGCTGGCGCAAGGGCGCTCAAGAGCCTCTTGCGCGGGGCGCGCGCGGCCGCCGACGCGGGACGGCAGATCGTCATTTTTCCCGAGGGAACGCGGGTGCCGCCGGGCGAAAGCAGAGACTATCAGCCCGGCGTGGCGGCGCTCTATAAGGCGCTGGACTTGCCGGTGGTGCCGGTCGCGCTCAATTCCGGCGTCGCTTGGGGGCGGCGGCGTTTCATCAAGCGCCCGTCGCCGATTATCGTCGAGTTCGGCGAACCGATCCCGCCGGGTCTCGAGCGCGCGGATTTCATGGCTCGGCTCCACGCGGCGATCGAACCGGCGACGCGCCGGCTCGAGGCCGAGGCTTGGGCGGCGCTCGATGCTAAGTCGTACAGACGTGATCCATCAGACGGTGCATGAAGGCGATGCACGCCTCGACTTGTTCGACCTCGATATATTCGTCCGGCTTATGGGCGCGGAGAATGCTGCCGGGCCCGCACACCACGGTCGGAATGCCGCCGCGTTGGAAAAGCCCGGCCTCGGTGCCGTACGAGACCGCGCCGGGCGGGGAATTGTCGCCGGTGAGCCGGCGCACCAGGGCCTCGGCGGGGGAGCCCTTGATCGGCGCCAGCCCCTCCATCCGCGCCAGCCGCTCGGTCACCACCCCGGTTTCGGTCGAGACCGCGTGCATTTCCGGCAGCACCTCTTCGTCGATGAAGGCGGCCAAGGGGTCGAGAAGGTCGGTCTCGACGTCGCCGCCCGGCATCAATCGGATTTCCCAATTGAACGCGCAGTGCCGGGGCACGATGTTATCCGCCGTGCCGCCATGAATGGTGCCGATATGCAGCGTGTGATAGGGCGGATCGAAGCCGCTGTCGGGATCGCCGGCGGCGCGAAATCCGGCGGCGATGCGGTCGAGAAAGGCGATGATGCGGCCGGCGAACAGGATCGCGCTGACCCCGCGATCGGTATACGCCGAATGGGTCTCGAGCCCGGTTACCGTGGTGCGAAAGCGCGCGGCGCCCTTGTGGCGGTCGACCAGCTTCATCAGGGTCGGCTCGCCGACGATCACCGCTTGCGGCGTATACGGCAGGTCGCGGAGCAGGGCGACCAGTTGCGGCGCGCCGAGACAGCCGACTTCCTCGTCGTAGGACAACGCGAAATGGACCGGGATAGCCAAGCCGCGGGCGAGGAAATCCGGCACCAGGGCCAAGGCGATGGCGGAGAAGCTTTTCATATCCGCGGTGCCGCGGCCGTAGAGCTTGTCGCCGCGTCGCGCCAGGGTGAACGGATCGCTCGCCCACTCCTGGCCATCGACCGGAACCACATCGGTGTGGCCCGAGAGCACCACCCCGCCGTCCTGTTCGGGCCCGAGCGTCGCGTAAAGATTGGCCTTTTCGCCGCTGGCATCGAAGACCCGCGTCGACTCGACGCCGTGCCCAGCGAGGTAGTCGGCGATGAAGTCGATCAGCGCGAGGTTCGACAAGCGACTGGTGGTGTCGAAGGCGATCAGCCGTTCGATCATCTCCAGCGGGGTGTAGGTTTGCGCCGGCATCCGCGGCTCCCTGACTATGGTGGCGGTGCCGCCACGGCGGCGGACTATAGGGAGCATACCCGGTGATGTCACGCAGGTGGCTTAGCCGGATACTGCTCTGTTTCGTCGCGGCGATGGCGATCGGTGTGGGCAGGGCGGAGACCCCACGCTCGGTGTTCGTCATGGCCAAGTCCTTGGATGACCTGATTTCGCTCGATCCGGCGGAAGTGTTCGAGTTCTCCGGTGCCGAGGTGATCGCCAATCTTTACCAACGGCTGTTTCGGCCCAACCCGGACGATCCCGCGAAGCCGATCGGCGACGTGGTCGAGACCTGGGCGGTCAGCGACGACGGCCTGGATTTTCTCTTCACGCTTCGTCTCGGGCTGGTATTCGCGTCGGGCTACCCGATCACCGCCGACGACGCGGTGTTCTCGCTGCGCCGCGCGGTCGCGCTCAACAAGGCGCCGAGCTTCATCCTCACCCAGTTCGGCTTCACCCCCGACACTGTCGAAAACCGTATCCGGATGGTCGACGAATCCCACTTCACCCTGCGTCTCGACCGCGCCTTCGCCCCGACCCTGTTACTCAACGCGCTGAGCGCCGGGATTGCGTCAGTTGTCGATCGGGCGACGATCGAGGCGGCGGATGACGCGGAATGGGGGCACCAATGGCTGCGCACTCACGCGGCGGGTTCGGGCGGTTTCACCCTGCGGCGCTGGCGCGCCGGTGAATTCCTTCTCCTCGATGTCGATCCTAATCAACCGGGGGCGCCGAGCGCCCTCAAACGGGTGGTGATCCGCGACATTCGCGAGCCGGCGACGCAGCGCCTGCTGCTCGAGCGCGGCGACATCGACATGGCGCGCAATCTCGGCCCCGATCAGATCGCCGCGCTGCGCGGCGCGCCCGGCGTGACTATTCTCGCGGCGCGGCGGGCGCGGCTGTTCTATCTCGGGCTCAACCAGCGTCATCCCAACCTGTCGCGTCCCGAGGTGCGCGAGGCGATGCGCTATCTCATCGATTATCGCGCGATCGCCGAGACGCTTCTGGTCGGACGCGCTACGGTGCATCAGGCGTTTTTGCCGCGCGGGTTCTTTGGTGCCTTGGAACAAACACCGTTTGGTTTTGATCCGGGTCGCGCCCGCGACTTGTTGGCCGCCGCCGGCTTGGCCGACGGGTTCGCGGTCACCATGGACACCCGCTCCGACCCGATCGCCCTGCTGGTCGCCCAGGCGATCCAGGCGACGATGGGCCAGGCGGGGATCGCCATCGAGATCGTTCCCGGCAACGCCAAGCAGGTGCTGACCCGCTATCGCGCGCGCCGCCACGACATCTTCATCGGCCAATGGGGTCCCGATTATCTCGATCCGCACACCAACGCCGCGACATTCGCGCGCAATCCCGACAATCGCGACGAGGCGTCCGAGCGCACCTTGGCGTGGCGCAATGGTTGGGAGATACCGGAGCTGACCCGGCTCGCCGACGCGGCGGTGACCGAAGCCGACCCGGCGCGGCGCGGCGCAATCTACGCCGATTTGCAGCGCGCGGTGCAGGCGGATTCGCCGTTCATCGTGATGTTCCAGGAAAACGAATTGATCGCGATGCGTGACACCGTCAGCGGTTTCAAAGCCGGACTGACCTCGGATCAAACACTCTATCGCACGATCGAGAAGCGGCGGTGAGCGGCGCCCTCCGGGTAGCGAAAGTGTTGGCCAGCCTGGCGGTGACCGTGCTCGGGCTGATCGCGGTGACTTTCATCATCGGCCGGGTAATTCCGATCGATCCGGTGCTGTCGGTGGTCGGCGACCGGGCGAGCGCCGCGACCTACGAGGCGGCGCGCCAGGCGATGGGGCTCGACCGTTCGCTGGCGATGCAGTTCTGGATCTACCTCGAGGGCGTGGTGCGCGGCGACTTCGGCACCAGCGTGGTCACCGCGCGCCCGGTGATCGAGGATATCGGCCGCTACTTTCCCGCCACCATCGAGCTCGCCACCATCGCCATTCTGATCGGCGTGGCGTTGGGGGTGCCGGGCGGCGTGCTCGCCGCGGTTCATCGCGGCCGCTGGCCCGATCAGCTTCTTCGCCTGTTGTCCTTGTTCGGCTATTCGACGCCGACCTTCTGGCTCGGCATGGTCGCCTTGGCGATCTTCTACGCCTGGCTGGGCTGGGCGGTCGGACCGGGCCGCGTCGATATTTTCTATGAGGATCTGATCCCGCCGGTGACCGGGTTTCTGGTGATCGACGCGATGCTCGAGGGCGAATGGGTGATCGCCGGCAACGCGGTGGCGCATCTGGTGCTGCCGGCGGCGGTCCTCGGCCTGTCCGCCACCGCCTACATCCTGCGCATGACCCGCAGTTTCATGATCGACCAGTTGAACCAGGACTATGTTCTCGCCGCCCGCGCCAAGGGCCTGTCCGCGCGCCGGGTGGTGTGGCGCCATGCGCTGGGTAATGCCGCGGTGCCGCTGGTCACCGTGATCGCGCTCACCTATGGCGGCTTGCTCGAGGGCTCGGTGCTGACCGAAACCGTTTTCGCCTGGCCCGGTCTCGGTGGCTACCTCACCAATTCGCTGATGAGCGCCGATCTCAACGCGGTGCTCGGCGCGACCATCGTGATCGGCGTGGTGTTCGTCGGTCTTAATCTGCTCGCCGATCTGCTCTACGGCGTACTCGATCCGAGGGTCGCGTGGTAAGCGCCTGGCTGACCAGCGACCGGCCGGGCTCAACCGTACAGGCGCGGGCCGGGCGGGCGTGGCAGGTCGCGAACGCAATCGCGCGGGCGCCGCTCGCGCTGGCCGGCGCGGCGATCGTGGTGAGCTTGGTGGGCGTCGCGGCATTGGCGCCGCAGCTCGCGCCGTTCGCCCCCGAGGCGCAAAATCTCGCGCTGCGGTTGGCGCCGCCCGACGCGGTGCATTGGTTGGGCACCGATGAGCTCGGCAGGGATATTCTGTCGCGGATCATCCACGGCAGCCGGATCACCTTGACCATCGTCGCCCTGGTGGCGGTGATCGCGGCGCCGCTCGGACTGGTGCTCGGGGCGGCAGCCGGCACCCTCGGCGGCTGGTTCGACGTGGTGGTGATGCGGGTGACCGACGTGTTTCTCGCTTTTCCGCGGCTGGTGTTGGCGCTCGCCCTGGTCGCCGCCCTGGGCCCGGGTATCGAGAACGCGGTGATCGCCATCGCGATGACCGCGTGGCCGGTCTACGCCCGGGTGGCGCGCGCCGAGGCGTTGGCGATCCGCGGCGCCGATCATGTCGCCGCCGCGCGGCTGCAGGGGGCGTCGCGATGGTGGCTGATCCGCCGCCAGGTGATGCCGCTGTGTATCAACTCGATGATCGTTCGCGTCACCCTCGATATGGCGGGGATTATCTTGACCGCGGCGGGACTGGGATTTCTCGGCTTGGGCGCGCAGCCGCCGGCGCCGGAATGGGGCGCGATGATCGCCGCCGCGCGGCCCTATCTGTTCGATCAGTGGTGGTTGGTGGCGGTGCCGGGCGCGGCCATTCTGCTAGTCAGTCTCGGTTTCAATCTATTGGGCGACGGGCTGCGCGATGCCCTCGATCCGCGACTATGACCGCCGCGCCGCTGCTCGAGGTCGAGGACCTCGGTATTTCGTTCCGTACCGATCGCGGCGATATCGACGTGGTTTCCGGCGTCAGCTTCACCGTGGCGGCGGGCGCGAGACTGGGCGTGGTCGGCGAGTCGGGAGCGGGGAAATCGACGCTCGGGCGCGCGGTCCTCGGTCTGCTCCCCGACACCGCGACGGTGACTGCCAGAAGCTTCGCCTTCGGCGGTGAAAACCTGCAAGCCATGACGATGCAACGTCGCCATGATTTGCGCGGGCGACGGATGTCGCTGATCCTGCAGGATCCGAAGCACGCGCTCAATCCGGTAATGACGGTGGGCGCGGAGATCGCCGAGGTGTTGCGCCATCACGAGGGACTGAGCGCCGCCCAATGCCGCGATCGCGGCATCGCCTTGCTGGCGTCGGTACGGATCGCCGACCCCGAGCGAGTCTGGCAGGCGCATGCCCACACGCTGTCCGGCGGTCTCGCGCAGCGCGCGATGATCGCGATGATGCTGGCGCCGGGACCCGACTTGCTGATCGCCGATGAAGCAACGTCAGCGCTCGACGTGATGGCGCGCGAACGCGTGCTCGCGGTGCTCGATGAACAACAACGCGCGCGCGGCATGGCGGTGATGGTGATCAGCCACGAC
Organism: Alphaproteobacteria bacterium; assembly: GCA_047517485.1. Classification (GTDB taxonomy): domain Bacteria; phylum Pseudomonadota; class Alphaproteobacteria; order UBA7887; family UBA7887; genus JAKZSU01. Next base: position 24,662 of record JAKZSU010000041.1, on the reverse strand, counting down.
CTTGGCCTAGTCGCGCGGTTTTGCGACTCCGTGCTGGTGATGCGCGATGGCCGCGCGGTGGAAATCGTCGCGGCGGAGTCGTTGCGGCGGGGCGAGGCGGCCGCGCCCTATACGCGACATTTGCTCGACCTCGCGCGCGCCGTCGATAGCGAGCTTGGCGCGTCATGATCAGCCTTGACGCGGTGTCGGTCACTTTCGCCGGCGCGGTGCGCGCGGTGCGCGAGGTTTCGCTCGCCGTGGGTGACGGTGAGGCCTGGGCCCTGGTCGGCGAGTCCGGGTGCGGCAAGACGACGCTGTTGCGGACGCTGGCCGGGCTGATCGGCGAGTGGCGCGGCGACATCGAAATCGATGGCATCGGACGGCGGCAGTTGCGCCACCATCGGGCGGCGCGGTTGATGCAGATGGTTTTTCAAGACCCCTATGGGTCGTTGCATCCGCGTCGCACGGTGGCGGAGACCCTGGCCGAGCCGCTGGCGATCCATCGGATCGGCGATCGCCAAAGCCGGATCGCCCGTGCCCTCGACGAGGTCGGCCTCGAGGCCGCCTTGCGGTTTCGCTATCCGCACCAGATATCCGGCGGCCAGCGGCAACGGGTGGCGATCGCGCGGGCGCTGATCATGGATCCGAAATTTCTCTTGCTCGACGAGCCGACGTCGGCACTGGACGTCTCGACACAGGACGAAATATTGACCTTGCTGACGCGGCTTCGCGCCGATCGAGGCCTCGGTTTTATCCTGGTGAGTCACGACCTCGGCATGGTGACCCGCCTCTGCGACCGTATCGCGGTCATGCGTGACGGCGCGATGGTCGAGACCGTCAGCCGTGACGCGCTACGCTCGGGGCAGGGTCTGTCGGCTTATACCCGCGAGCTGCGCATGGCCAGTCGCGGCACGGTCTGGCTGAGCGCGACTGAAACGAACGATTGAATGTGACGGCGAAAGTGGCCAAATATGGTTCGTTTCGCGTCGAGGATTGGGTTCGTGGTCAAGTTTTTCAAATTATTTTTGCCGGTTCTGGTGATCGCGCTCGGCGTTCTGTCTTGGTTTTGGCTGACGGCGACCAAGCCCGAGACGCCGTCGCGGCCGTCGGTCGAGCGGGTATGGACGGTCGAGACCGTGCGGGTAACGTTCGAGGACGTTCGCCCGTCGCTCACCTTGTTCGGCGAAGTGGTGGCGGGACGCGAAGTGGACCTACGGGCGCACGTCGCCGGGCCGGTTATGGCGGTCTCCGACCGCTTCGTCGATGGCGGCGCGGTGGTGGCGGGCGCGGTGCTGGTGACCATCGATCCGTTCGATGCGACGCAAAGCGTGGTCGAACGCGAGGCGTCGTTGGCCGAGGCGCGGTCGCGTCTGGCGGAGACCGCGGCACGATTGGTGGCGGAGCGCGGCCTCGCCGCGGAGGATCGCCGCCAAGTCGAAATTTTCGAGCGCGATGTCGCGCGCCGGGAATCGTTGCTCGGCAATGCGGTTTCCGAAAAAGGCCTGGACGAAGCGCGGCTCGCGCTCAGCCGGGGACGGGTCCAGAAAATTCAACGCGAACAGGCCGTCGCCACCCTCGAGGCGGGGATCGGGCAATCGGAGGCGGTCATCTCGGGATTGCGGGCCTCGCTGGCGCGGGCGCGTCGCGCGCTCGCCGATACCGAACTCAAGGCACCGTTCGACGGCACGCTCGCCGATACCGATGCCCAGCCCGGTGAACGTCTGGCGGTCGGCGATCGGGTCGGTCGGCTGATCGACCCGAGCCGGCTCGAGGCGCGGTTTCATGTCAGCGGCGCCCAGTTCGGGCGCGCGTTCTCGGACCTCTCGACGGCGCTGGGAACCCCGGCGGAAGTGATCTGGCGAACCGGAAACACGGCGCATCGCTTCCCCGCCACCATCGACCGCATCGATAGCGAGATAGATCCGGCGAGCGGTGGGGTTACCGTCTACGCCCGACTCTCCGAGGACGCGACGGTGCTGCGACCCGGTGCGTTCGTCGAAGTGGTGGTCGCGGATCGCGTCTATCGTCAGGTGACCCGGGTTCCGGAAACCGCGATCCATGACAGCGACACGGTCTATGTCGTGATCGACGAACGGCTCGAGGCGCGCGCGGTCGCGCTGGTCGGGCGCGACGGCGACATGGCGCTGATCACCGGCGAGATCGGCGTCGGCGAGGCGATCGTAATCTCGCGGTTCACCGAGATCGGCCCGGGCATGAAGGTCGCCGAGCGGTGAGGGGTGCCTCGCACGGCATGATCGGCTTGTTCGCGCGGCACCCGACCGCGGCGAACCTGTTGATGATCATGATGTTGATCGCCGGCGCGCTTTCGCTGACCCGGCAGAATACCCAGTTTTTCCCCGACTTCTCGATCGAGTTCGTTTCCGTGGTGGTGACTTGGCCGGGCGCCAGCGCGTCCGATGTCGAGGCCAACATCGTCGAGGCCTTGGAGCCCGATCTGCGCCAGATCGACGACGTCAAGAACGTGCTCGGCACGGCGAAGGAAGGGGTTGGCCAGATCGCCGTCGAGTTTTATCCCGACGCCGATATGCAGGCCGGTCTGTCGGCGGTCGAGACCGCGATCGGACAGGTGACGACGCTGCCCGAGGATGCCGAACAGCCGGTGATCAAACGCATCGTCTTCTACGACACGGTGAGCCGAATCCTGGTGTCCGGTCCGATCCCCGAGGCGTCGCTCAAGGTGATCGCCAAGCGACTCAAGGAGGACCTGCTGGCGCGCGGCATCGACAAGGTCACCCTGTTCGGCGCGCGCGACGAGGAAATTCGGGTCGAGGTCGATCAAGCGACCTTGTTGCAACTCGATTTGACCTTGGCCGATATCGCCGCGGTGATCGGCGAGACCAGCCAGGACATGCCGTCGGGCGATACCGGCGGCGCCAACGAAATCCAGATTCGCAGTCTCGGCTTGAAGGCGGACGCGGCGAGTTTGCGCGCCATCGAGGTCACCGCGCGAGACAGCGGCGAGCGGATTTTGCTGCGCGATATCGCCACCGTGCGCGATACCTTCGAGGATGCCCAGCCGGTGGCAATCCGCGACGGCGAGAACGCGATCGAGCTGCATATTCAGCGCTCGGTCGGCAACGACGCACTCGAGCTCGCCGAGACGGTAAATACCTATATCACCGAGATTCAGCCGACCTTGCCGCCAACGGTGCGCGTCGAGATGCACGACATCAAAGCCAGCTTGATCCAGGAGCGCATCAACTTGCTGCTGCGCAACGGTCTCGGCGGCTTGGTGTTGGTGCTCGGCGTGTTGTTTCTGTTTCTCAACGCGCGGGTCGCGATGTGGGTGGCGATCGGCATTCCGGTCGCCCTGATGGCGGCGATGGCGGTGATGTTCGCGACCGGACAATCGATCAACATGGTGAGCCTGTTCGCGCTGATCATGATGCTCGGGATCATCGTTGATGACGCGATCGTCGTTGGCGAGCATGCCTTGGCGCGGCGGCGCGGCGGCGCCGGACCGCTGGAGGCCGCCGAGTCGGGCGCCCGGCGCATGCTGCCGCCGGTGACCAGCGCGTCACTGACGACGATCGCCGCGTTCGTACCGGTGATGCTGATCTCTGGCGAGATCGGCGAAATCATGGCGGCGATTCCCCTGGTCGCGATCGCCGTACTCGTTGCCAGCTTGATCGAATGTTTTCTCGTACTGCCCGGTCATATGCGCGGCGCGCTGGTTTATAACCCGGACCAGGCGTCGGGGTTCCGCCACGCCATCGACAGCCGGTTCGAGGCGCTGCGCGACGGGCCGTTTCGCCGCCTGGTCGGGCTCGCGGTGCGTTGGCGCTACACGACATTGGCGCTGACCGTCGCGGTGCTCATTGTGACAATCGGGCTGGTGTTCGGCGGACGGCTACAATTTGTATTCTTCCCGTCACCCGAAGGCGACATCATCCAGGCCGATTTCAGTTTTGCCTCGGGCACGCCGAAAGCGCGCAGCGAAGCAATGATCGTCGAGCTCGAGCGCGCGCTGAAGGCCGCCGACGCGGCGCTCGCCGGCGACGATGGCGGCGTGGTTCGGCTCTCGTTCGGCAAAATCGGCGTGTCGGCGTCGAAAGTGGGCTCGGCGCAACAGGCGACCGGCGACCATCGCGGCGGGGTCCATGTCGAGCTTGTCCCCTCCGAGCAACGCGATGTACGAACCCCGGACATGATCGAGGCTTGGCGTGCCGAGGTGCGCGCGCTGCCCGGTTTGGAATCCCTGACCATTCGCGAGCGACGCGGCGGCCCGCCGGGACGCGATCTCGATATTCGCCTGTCCGGCGGCTCGGTCGAGACCCTGAAGGCCGCCGCCTTGGCGATCCGCGACCGGCTGGCCGGCTATGCCGGGGTCAGCGACGTCAGCGACGATTTACCGTGGGGCAAGAGCGAGCTGGTGCTGGCGGTGACCCCGCGCGGGCGGGCGCTCGGGTTCACCACCCAAAGCCTCGGCCGTCAGGTCAGGAACGCCTTCGAGGGGGCGATCGCGAAACGCTTCCCGCGCGGTGACGAAGAGGTGGTGATCCGGGTGCAATACCCGCGCGGGACGGTGACCCCGCGTTCGCTGCGCGAGCTCTACTTGCGCGCGCCGTCGGGCGCCGAAGTCGCGCTGAGCGAGGTCGCGAGCATCACCGAGGATCGCGGCTTCGCGGTCATCCGCCGCGAAGACGGGGTACGCGAGGTCGCGGTGACCGCCGAGATCGACGCCGCGGTCTCGAATCCGTCCGAACTGGTCGCCACCTTGGCGCAAGGACCGATGAGCGAGATCGCCAGTGACTACGGCGTCGCCGTTCGCTTCGCCGGCAAGGCGGAGGAGCAAAGCGAAACCTTGGCCGACATGGGCCTCGGTCTGGTCATTGGTCTGAGTGCGATTTATCTCATTTTGGCGTGGGTGTTCGCCAGCTACACGCGGCCGGTGGTGGTGATGGCGATCATCCCGTTCGGTTTCGTCGGGGCGGCGTTCGGCCATCTCCTGCTGGGCTACGATCTGACCATCCTGAGCCTCATCGGCCTGCTCGGTCTGTCGGGAATCGTGGTCAACGATTCGATCATTCTGGTCACCACGATCGATGAGCGGTTGCGCGCCGGCGAGGATGTGATGGCGGCGATCGTCCAAGGCGCATGCGATCGTTTCCGCGCGGTTCTGCTGACCTCGTTGACCACCATCGGCGGATTGCTGCCGTTGCTTTCGGAGACCAGTCTGCAGGCGCAGTTCCTCAAACCGATGGCGCTGACCATCGTCTTCGGCTTGCTGGCGTCGACGCTTCTGGTGTTGTTCGTGGTGCCGTCGCTGATCGCCATGCAAGCGGATGTCGGGCGGCTGGCGGAGCGGTTGTTCTCATTGGCGCCAGAAACTCGGCAGGAAAAGCACCAGCACGGTGAAAAGCTCGAGGCGGCCGAGTAGCATCGCCGCCGACATGATCCATTTCGCCGACTGATCCAAGCTCGAGAAATTGCCGGTCGGACCAATCACCTCGCCGAGGCCGGGGCCGACGTTGGCAACCGCGGTGGCGGCGCCGGAGATGCTGGTCATCAGGTCATAGCCGTGCAGCGACAGCGCCAAGGCGACCACCGCGAAGGCGACGAAAAACATGAAATAGAACCCGAGGACCGCGCCACTCACCGAGTCCGAGATCGGTCGTCCATTGTAGTGGGCGATGAAAACCCCGTGCGGCCGGATGTTCTGGGCCAGCTGTACGCGGGCGGTGGTGAACAGCACCTGGAAGCGAAAAATCTTGATTCCGCCGGTGGTGCCGCCGGTACAGCCGCCGACGAACATCAGGAAGAACATCACGGTAACCGCGAAGGTTCCCCATTGACCATAATCGGTGGAACTGTAACCGGTGCCGGTCATCACCGAGACCACGTTGAACGCCGCGTAACGCAGCGCTTCGAGCGGCGCGCGGTCGATGGTGGTCCAGGTCCACAAGGTCATGACCAGAGTCACCACGACGATTATGCCGAGGAACCATCGGACTTGGCTGTCGGTCGCCAGATCCCGAATATTGCCGCGCAAGACCGCGAGATAGAGGACGAAAGGCAACGATCCGGCGATCATGCCGAAGGTAATAATGATATCGATCGAGCGATTGTCGAATTGACCGATCGAACCGTCGACGGTGGAGAATCCGCCGGTCGCGATGGTTGTCATGGCATGGCAAACCGCGTCGAACTGGCTCATGCCGGCAAGCCACAACAATATCGACCAGGTGAGCGTCAGTCCGAGATAGACCACGGTGATCGACGCGGCGACCTGAGCGGTGCGGGGCAGCGCTTTCTCGGATTGATCCGAGGATTCGGTGCGAAACAATTGCATGCCGCCGACCCCGAGCAGCGGGAGGACGGCGATTGCCATGACAATGATCCCGATACCGCCAAGCCATTGCAGCAGCGCGCGCCACAGGAGGATGCCGGGCGGCGATGTGTCGAGCCCGGAAATGACCGTCGAGCCGGTGGTGGTGAGGCCCGACATCGCCTCGAAATAGGCGTCGGCGAACGACAGGTCGAGACCGGAGAAGGCGAAGGGCAGGCAGGCGAAAGCGGCGAGCACGATCCAGCTCAAGGTGGTCAAGATGAATGTCTGGTGGACGGTGACGACGAAGCCGCGGGCATGAAACGCCAGCATCAGCGAGACCCCGACAAACAGCGTCAGCGCGGCGGACGCCAGAAAAACCTGCCAGTCCGGGTTGCCGACCGCGAGATCGGCGAAGACGGGGACCGCCATGGTGACCGCCAGCGTCGTCAGCAGCACGCCGAGGACGAACAGGACCGGACGGTAATCGATCACGTTATGTGCAGGTTGGTATTAGCCGTGCCCGATCATGCTCAGGAATTCGCGCCGGGTCGTCGGGTCGTCCCGGAATGCGCCGAGCATGCGGCTGGTTTTCATCGCGACGCCGAATTTGTGGACGCCGCGGGTGGTCATGCACTGATGTTCCGCCTCGATGACGACGGCGACGCCATTTGGCTTGAGGACGCGATCGATGGTGTCGGCGATCTGAACCGTCATCTTTTCCTGAATCTGCATGCGCTTGGCATAGACATCGACGATCCGTGCGAGCTTGCTGATGCCGACGACCCGGTGATGCGGCAGATAGGCGACATGCGCGACGCCGATGATCGGCGCCATGTGATGCTCGCAATGGGATTCGAAGCGAATATCCCGGAGCACCACCATTTCGTCATACCCCTCGACCTCCTCGAAGGTGCGCTGAAGAATATCGTGCGCGTCGGTGGCGTAACCGGCATAGAACTCCTCATACGAGCGTGCCACGCGTTCCGGCGTGCCGACCAGGCCTTCGCGATCGGGATCTTCGCCAGCCCATTGGATCAAGGTCCGCACCGCCTGCTCGGCCTCGGCGCGAGACGGCCGATCGTCCTGGCTCTGCGGCCGGTCGGTATCGACCCGCGGTCGCGATGCTTCGTTCATGACATCCTCGTTATCGATAATTCGCGCGATTGTTCTCAATTGAGGCGCTTGTCGGCGAAAGGCGAGTCCAGCGAGAACGCGGGAATCGACACTTCGAAATGTTCGCCACCCTCGGTCACCATCTCGTAACTGCCGACCATGAAGCCGCTGTCGGTGGTGAGCGGCGCGCCGCTGGTATATTCGAATCTCTCGCCCGGTCCCAGGGTCGGTTGTTCACCGACCACACCGGCACCGCGGACTTCCTGGGTGTGGCCGCGGCCATCGGTAATCTGCCAATGGCGGTTTCGCAACTGTACGGTCTCGGGCCCCTGGTTCTCGATTTTTATCTCATACGCGAAGACATAATGGCTCTTCTCGGGGCTCGACTGTTCGTCGAGATAGTACGGCTTCACGGTAATGAGAATATCGCGCGTGGTTTGGACATATTCGCACGCTTCGCCACTGCGATTACCCATTTGACCGCTCTCCGCTTTTAGGCTCCGTTAGACAGGGTGCGGCACCACGGGCTGCTTGTCCAGACCGCGATGTTATGTCTAGACCGCTATGTTATGTCCGGCTGCACGCTCCGCCGCCGAGGACGCAGAATTTCGCGCAATGGGGATGATTGAGAAACACCGGCGCATCCGCTTCGGCGAGCGTCGCTCCCATCTCGAATTCGAGGCTATAGGGCAGCAGAGTGCACGGTGCGATCACCGGGCTGGCGGCGCCGCGTCGCTTTACCACCATGCGCGAGCTCGCGCACATCATGGTGTCGGGCGCGATATCGAGGTGATCCCAACACGCGGTGCTGATCTCGGGCACATCGCAGGTCTCGTCCATTTCCGGAAATAGCACCAAGGCGACCGGATCGTCGGCATCGATCGCCAGACCGTTGGCCGCGAACAGGCGGCGGTAGCCGTCGCGCATGGCGGCGTCGGGCTCGCCCCATTTAAGGCGGCCGGCGACATTGACGGTGAATCCGTTTTCCACCAGCCAGCCGAGGCCGGCGAGCGCCGGCGACCAAGAGCGTGGGCCGCGCTCGGTCTCGTGCAGGGTCGCGCTGTAATGATCGAGCGATACTCGCAGGACCAGTTTGTCGCCATGGCGCGCCGCCAGCGGGCGCAGGCGGTCGGCGACTTTCATCATCGGGCGCATCGCGTTGGTCAGCACGAGCACGCGAAAGCCGCGATCCAGCGCCAACTCCACCATGGCGACGAAATCGGGATTCATGAACGGCTCGCCGCCGGTGAAGCCGATCTCCTCGGTCGCCAGCCCGCGATCGTTGATTTCGTCGAGAAAGTTGCGAATCTCGTCGAGCGAGAGATAGACCAAGCTGTCGTTGGTCGGGCTCGACTCGATATAACAAGTGGCGCACGTGAGATTGCACAGCGTCCCGGTATTGAACCACAGAGTCTTGAGCGCGCCGAGTTCGACGTGAGCGCGCGGCCTGCCGTCCATGGTCATCAGGGGATCGCGGAATTTCCGCGGATCGATCGCGGGATCGGCGATGGGGGCGGGTGACGACATCAAAGAGTCTCCGAACCTTATTATTATTGGTCGCACGCGACGACCCGCTGATAATTTGGTCGCCGCGCGAGGGGTATACAAGGACTCTAGGTGCGCCGCCGCTTTTGATCAATACGCGGCCGGCCTGTTCAAGCGCTCGTGAAGATAGACTCCGCGCCGCCGGGGTGTAAGGTCACGCCGAAAATTGCGCCGGGATCCATACGAGACGGGAGAAACACGACATGATCGATTTGCATTACTGGCCAACGCCGAACGGCAAGAAAGTCACCATCTTGCTGGAAGAGTGCGAAGTGCCGTACCGCGTTGTCCCGTGCAATATCGGCCGCGGCGACCAGTTCGAGACGGAATTTCTCCGAATTTGCCCCAATAACCGGATGCCGGCCATGGTCGACCGCGAACCCGCCGGTGGTGGCGAGCCGGTGGCACTGTTCGAATCCGGCGCGATCATGATGTACATCGCGGAAAAGCTGGGAAAATTCTATCCCCAGGACCTGCGCGGCCGCTACGACGTCAATCAGTGGATCATGTGGCAGATGGCCAATCAGGGCCCGAAAACCGGCGAGCGCGGCCATTTTGCCCGTCTGGGCGACGACGCGGGCGATCAGACCTACGCGAACACCCGGTTCGCCGACGAAGTGAACCGGATGTACGGGGTGATGAACAACCGTCTCTACGATCGCCGCTATCTCGCCGGCGACGCCTACACGATTGCCGACATGATTTGCTATCCCTGGACAGTGACATGGGAAATCCAGGGACAGGATCTCAATGATTTCAAATATTTCAAGCGGTGGTTTGAAGAATTATCTGAACGCCCGGCGGTGCAGCGCGGTCTCGCCGTGGGACACGACATGGGTGACGACCCGGCAAAACTGTCGGACGAGGAGAAAGCCCGCCGTCGCGCGCTGCTCTACAATCAGCGGGCGCGCCCGGCCCCGGCCTGATTTATTCGTGTTGGGGGGCCATCCAGCGCTCGCGGTTGGGCCACTGTTCGACCAGGTCGAGAAATAGCGGATCGATCTCGTCGGCCTTGGATTCGGCCTCCGCGGCAAGCGGGCCGGGCGAATCATTGTAGGCGAGCATGCCGATGTCGGCCATGCGCATGGGAAACAGCACGCCGTCGAGGTGGTCGCATTCATGCTGCAGCAAAGACGCCCAGGTGCCGTGTGCTTGGTCGCTGACGCTGTCGCCGGCCAAGGTCTGATAGGCGACCGTGATGCGGGGATAGCGTGGTACTTGGCCGTGCAGACCGGGGATCGACAGGCAGCGTTCCCACACCGGCACGGTGTCGTCGCCGAGCGGCGTGATCACCGGATTGACCATCACTGTCCACGGCACCGGTTTGAGCCCGGATCGCTTGGGAATTCGCGCCGCGATCATCCGGTAGACGACAACCCGTTTGGCGATGAAGACCTGGGGCGCGGCAAGGCCGCTGGCACCGATATGCTCGAGGGTTTGGCGCATATCCTCGGCCAAGCGCGCGATTTCCGGATCGGTCGGATCCTCGACCTCGGCGGCGGTTCGGCGCAGGATCGGATGCCCCATTTTGGCAATGCGGAGAATGGCCACGTCGCGTACCTCTCGAAATTTGTCCAGTTTCAATGCTATCACTTGCCGGTTTGTACCCAATGAAAAAGGACGACCCATGCCCGCACTCAGCCTCGACGCCGCCCGCACCATGATCGCCGCCGCGCTGGAAAAAGGCGGTGACCTCGATTTGAACCCGCTCGCGGTCGCCGTACTCGACGGCGGGGCGCGGCTCAAGGCGTTCGAAAAACAGGACGGCGCGAGCGTTTTGCGATTCGAGATCGCCCACGGCAAGGCGAACGGCGCGTTGGCGATGGGGATGGGCTCGCGTGCCCTATTCAACCGCGCCCAGGAGCAGCCCTACTTCGTCGGCGCGCTCAACGGCTTGGCCGACGGCGCCTTGGTACCGGTTCCGGGTGGGGTGCTGATCAGGACCGCCGACGGCGAGATCATCGGCGCGGTCGGGGTGACCGGTGATATTTCCGACAATGACGAAATCTGCGCGATCGCCGGTATCGAGGCTGCCGGCTTCGTCGCCGATCCCGGGTGAGGGGTGCGGCGTTCCTCGTCGAGGACTAGGGGCGGCCTAACGTTGACCGCCCCAATTCGTTATAGGCCGAATAATTTTATGATTTGTTCGGCGAGGGAAAACCCATCGCCGGCTAAATCAAGAATGACCTGAGTGCAAATAAGCACACAGGCTAAACGAGTCGGAAGCTTCATGCCAAAGTTCCCCTCTAGCATTGTCCCGTCCCGCGTGGTCTGACTGGGCGTTTCTTCCCAGCATAAATTGGGTTAGGCGTCTGCCCGTGCAAGTCCAGCCCTCGATCGTCAGGCCATTGGCCGGAGCCACAAGGGCACGTTTTCATTTGGAATCTTCATTGTCGGGGTCATAGGTTCTGTTTTCTGCGTTCTGTCTAATAGCCCACGTATGACTTTGGATATATTTCGTGCTTTCCCGAATTGCTTGAATTTGAGAATGGATTTCGTGGAGGTCTTCTAAGCGATAAAGAATTTGATCTCTGGCGTGTTTATCCCAGATTCGAGGATAAAGTTGCCACCAATGTATGTCATTGATCTTGGCCGCCATGAAAAGATTGACCAGCGACAGCCACACCAATGCGCCCGCGCTAATCCAGATAGCAAGCGGGACGTTCTCGGTCATCCAATCCATTTCGCTGCCCTCCGATTTCTAGTGTTGCGAGCATAACGTAGAGATTGAGTGACCTGGCCTCCAGAACTTAAGCCCCAGCCTCCGGACTGCGGGCACTGAGAACAAATCGGCACCAAACAGATGTGCCCGGATTCTGCCCGGCTTTTGTTCCCAAAACGTCCCAAAATGGCGCATTTTTTCCCATTTCGCGACTCCCAAGACTTGCGCAAAACCCGCCAAAACCCTATGATCCGTGCCGCTGAGCGGGTGTAGTTCAGTGGTAGAACGTCAGCTTCCCAAGCTGGATGTCGTCGGTTCGATCCCGATCACCCGCTCCACTTTCTTATAGGTCTCATTTTTCGATGTCGAGGCCGCCCCAGCGGATGACCTCGAGCAGGTTCGAATAATCGTCGGTCCAGACACTGCCGCCCGGCGGTGTCGGCAACGCGGACCAGCGGTCGCCGAGAGCGAGGCGATCGAGGGTGTCCGCGTGCTCGGCGATGGCCACCCACATCGATGCCGAACTCGCGTGCGGCAATGGCGTGCCGTCCGCGGCGACGGCGTTCTCCGCCTTCACGCCGAGACGGGCGGTGAGGCCCTGGTCGGCGGCGAGGCGCGCGACCACCGGGCGAAGATCGAGATATTTGTTCGAGATGTGGATCGCCAAGACACCGCCCGGCGCGAGTCGTTGGGTGTAGAGCGCCATCGCCTCGCGGGTCAGCAGGTGAATCGGGATGGCGTCGGAACTGAAGGCATCGACGACCAAGAGATCGAAACGCGACTCGGCCTCTCGCGCCAGGGTCAAGCGGGCATCGCCGAGCACGATCGGCACGTCGGGAGCGCAATTCGGCACGAGACCGAAAAAACGGCCATCGGCGGCGTACTCGACGACCAGCGGGTCGATTTCGTAGAACCTCCAGGTCTCGCCGGCGCGCCGGTAACACGCCAGCGAGCCGGCGCCGAGGCCGACGATGCCGATGGTTGGCGCGGCGAGAGTGCTTTGCACCCGCCCCACTACCTCGGCGATCGGGCCGTCCGGCGCGTAATACGAGATCGGCGCGATGCCGCCGTCGGCGAGATTGCGCTGGCCACCGTGCTGGGTGGTGCCGTGGATCAGAATGCGATAGACGCCGTCGGCGGTCTCGGCGACACGGTAGACGCCGAAAAAGCTTCGCGCCCGGTCGAGGGTGCGCTCGTCCACCGCGACGATCAGGCTGCCGGCCAAAATTGCGCCGATCGCCAGCGCGAAGCCGATCGGCCGCGCTTTTCGGCCGAAGGCAATCAGCGCCAACAAGACGATGAAAAGCGCTATGAACAGGCCGGCGCGGTCGGGCACGACCGCCAGCAGCAGGCGATGCGCGGCGAGCAACACCGCGAACAGGACGATCGCGACGACGATATCGCTTTTGTGCGCCCACACCGCGCCGGACACTGGCAGCAGCGCGCAGCCGGCGACCAGGGCGATCGGATACTCGTAAACCGCGGTAAACAGAACCGGCGCAAGCAGAGCGGTAAAAGTGCCGCCGAGAACCCCGCCGATCGAGACATAGAGGTAGAACACGGTCAGCGATGACACCGCCGGGCGTTGGCGGGCAAGTTCGCCGTGGCACATCAGCGCGGTCACGAAAAACGCGAGCAGATGCAGCGGCAGCAACAGCGCGACCGGCGATTTCCAGACGAAGAAGCCAGCCAGCAACACCACGACGAAAGGCAGCGCACGGACCGCGACGGCGTGCGGTATCAGCGGCCGGCGGGCGAACACGATCACGAAGGTGAGAAGATAAAGCGTCAGCGGGACCGACCAGAACAGCGGCGCGGCGGCGATGTCGGTGGTTATGTGCCCGGTGACGCCCAGCAGAAGCGCCGAAGGAACCGCGCTGTACAAGATCCATTGGGTGCGCGCCTGCCAGTCCGGGCGCTCGGCGAGGTCGGGCGGTTTGCTGATTGCCGCCGCTGTCGCGGCGTCTGGACGGGTTCGCGACACCATCACGATGCCGCTCACCGCGATCAATCCCGCCAGCACGACATAGACGATCGTCCAGGCAATGCTTTGCTGTCCCGCGCCGAGGTTCGGCTCGAGCAGGAGGGGGAAGCCGAGTAGGCCGAGCATGCTACCGAGATTGGAGGCGCCATAGAGGAAGTACGGATCGCCGGCATGACGATGGCCGGTGTGCGAGAACCAGCGCTGCATCAACGGGGCGGTCGCCGAGACCGCGAAGAACGGCAGTCCGATCGAGACCGCCAACAATGCGAGCAGCCACAGCACCGGAATCGACTTTGCGTCGGGCACCCATCCTTCGGCGGCGGCGACCGGGAGAAACCAAAAAGCGGCGCCGAGAACGATTAGATGCACGATCAGCTGGGTGCGCCATTCGAAGCATCGCGACAGCCAGTGGGCGTAGGCGTATCCGGCGAGCAGCGCGGCCTGAAAAAACACCATCGCGGTGTTCCACACGGCTGGCGATCCCCCCAACAGCGGCAGAACCATTTTCGCGAACATCGGCTGGATCCAGAACAGCAACCCGGCGCCGACAAACATGGTTGCCATGAACAGCGCCAGCACCGAGCGCTCGCCGGTCGTGGTGGATTGATTTGTCATTGTGGTGGTATTCGCGGTAATGGGATCTTCGTCCGTTGTTGTTCGGGTGGCGACCGATACCAAGATATGCCATCCACCAACGAAGCCAATGTTGTCTAAACGGGCTCTAGTGGATGAAATCTAACAGATGGACCCCATACGACGGCTTACCAGGCTCGCCCGGTTAGGCGCGCGATGCGCGGTGATGCCGGCGCATCGCAAGCATCGGGCAACGCGGCCGGCGGGCCTGGTAAGCCGCCCTGCGTGTCCATCTGTTAGATTTCATCCACTGGCGCACACGCAGGCGTGATTTGGGGCGCGTCTTGCGCCATGACACAGTGCCGCGCGATCGAAACAGGAGAGACTCATGGACGGCCAAGAACTCCGGGCGCTGCAGGCGCCGCTCAAAGCTCGCTATCGCGAGGATCCGGAAAGCGCGGTTGTCACGCTCAAGGCCGACGGTGTGATCGGCGGTGACGGCGTCGCGTGCTCGGTCGAGACCGGAAAGGCGATTGTCGAAGCCGGGCTTCATCCGTCGGGCGGCGGCACCGGCCTGCAGGCCTGCTCGGGCGACATGCTGTTGCAGGCCTTGGTCGCCTGCGCCGGCGTGACCTTGACAGCGGTGGCAACCGCGCTCGGGATCGAAATTCGCGAAGGCAAGGTGCGGGCCGAAGGCGATCTCGACGTCCGCGGCACCCTCGGCGTCGATGCCGACGCGCCAGTCGGATTTCGGGCGATCCGTCTTGCATTCGAGGTCAAGACAGATGCCGACGAAAAGGCACTCGAAAAACTCTTTGCGCTCACCGAGCGCTATTGCGTGGTCTTTCAGACGATCACCGGCGGCGTCGCGGTGACGGTCGAGCGCTAACGCATCAAAGCCTGAATGTCGGGCGGCAGCGCGAACGCCGCGACGTGGATCTCGGGCGTGTAGTAGCGCCCTTTGAAGCCTGCCGCGTCGAAGCGGTTGCGCAAGGTCGCCGCGTCGATGCCGCGCAAAGTGGCATCGTCGGTCGCCCAGCCGAAGGTCATCGCGCCGCCGCTATAGGAGGGGACGGCGGCGAGATAGAAGCTGGTATCGGCGAACAGGCGGCTCAGCCGCTGGTACCCGTCACGCACGTCATCCGCCTGCACCATGGGCACGCCGTTCTGGGTCACCAGCACGCCGCCGGTCGCCAGGCAGCGTTTGCATCCGCCATAGAATTCTTCCGAGAACAGGATTTCGCCGGGGCCGATCGGATCGGTCGAATCGACGATGATGACGTCGAATCGGCGCCCGGTCTGGTGCACGAAGGCGTTGCCGTCGGCGATCACCAGATCGAGGCGCGGGTCAGCGAACGCGCCGGCGGAGAGCGTCGGTAGATAGGTTTTCGAAAGCTCGATCACCGTGCGGTCGATTTCCACCATGGTGATCGAGGCGACGTCGTGGCGCGCCACTTCGCGCAAACACCCGCCATCGCCGCCACCAACGATAAGCACGTCGCGCACGCCGCCATGGGCGAGGATCGGCACGTGGGCGAGCATTTCGTGATAGACGTGATCGTCGCGCTCGGTGGTCTGAATCACCCCGTCCAGCGCAAGGACGCGGCCGAAAATCGCATTCTCGAAGATCACCAGATCCTGATGTTCGGTGGTCTCGCGATAGAGCACTTTGTCGACGGTGAAAAGCTGGCAGAAATCGGGATGCAGAGTTTCGATGAACTGCATCATCGGAATTAGCGAATGCCCCGGCGGTGTTCTGCGACCTCGACCTGTCCTGGCAGAAAGGCCTCGCGAAACACCGCGATTGTGTCTTGCGCCCGCGCCTCGCCGCACATGAAAACATCGATCGCCGCGTACGCGCGCTCGGGCCAGGTATGAATGCTGATATGGCTTTCGGCGATGATCGCCACCCCGGAGATTCCGCCGGAATCGGTGAACCGATGCAGGTCGACGCGCAATACGGTGGCCCCGGCGGCGTCCGACGCCCGGCGCAAGGTGCGCTCGATATGGTCGATATCGTCGAGGTGCTCGGCGTCCCACAAATCGACCAGCAGATGATCCCCGGCATAGCGCAGACCATCGCGCTCGACGAAATGATCGTTCGATGCAACGGCGGAATCGCCGGGATTCGCGCTTGCTGCGTTGGTCGCCATGTCCGCCATTAACAAAACCCTTTCGGTGCTACGATAGCACGAGATCAGGGCCGCGGACTTCCCCCATTTACCGGGCGAATGCAAGCGGATTATTTGGTTAGGATCGGTCGCTCAGTTGGGTTTTCGGTTGAGCAGCATTTCGAGCTCCTCGTGGGTGAGCTCGACGGCGGTGAATTCTTCGCTCAGGCGGTCGGATTCGCGACGCCCGAGCCGCGCCAACGCTTCGTCGAGATGCTCGCGGCGCTCACCGACGAAGCACCCTTTGACCTGCTCGATCCCGGCGCCGTGCGCGGCGGCGAGTTGCCCTTCCGCCTGGTTGAATATTTCGGCGATATCGGCGACCGTGCCGACCGACGCGGCAACCCCGGCGCTGACGGTGAAGGTGAGGGCACCCTTGGCCGACGGTAAACGAATGTCGGATACGCCCTCGATCAGGCGGGCGGCCAATTGAACGCCGGCGGCATCGGCGGATTCGGGCAGGATAAAAGCGAGGACGCTATCGCTGTAACGCCCCAATATATCGGGATCGCGCAGCGTTTCGCGGCACACCATGGCGACGATATCCATCAAGATCTCGACCCATCCGTCGCCGTACTTGGCGGCGATGGCGTCGCGATCGTCGACTTCGAGGAGCAAGACCGTCATCGACCGACCGTAGCGCTGTGCCCGTTTTACCTCGGACTGCGCCAGGTCGAGAAACGTCTCTCTGTCGTATATGCGGCCTAACCGATCAGTCATGGACTGGGCGCCAAATTGCCGGCGTCTTATCGTTAATGTCGGATACTGCATGATATGTCACACCCTGGACCAGAGGCCTCCAGCGCCTTCCCAACCGAGCGTCCGAAGATCCATTAACGCGATGATGACAACTTTGTATGAGTAAATCGTTAACAGCTTTGCTAAAGATGCGGACAAGCCTCGCTTCTCTTGCACGTCGATCGGAGATAAATCGTATGAATATCAGTCGATTGTTAGCTATTTCTCTGATTTTACTTTCGGTTGGGGCAGGGCAAGATTATGCGCCTAGGCTGACAATCGCCTCGGCCCGCGCCGATTCGCATTGTGTCGCCTCCGGGACCTGGACGAATCCCGATGATGGCAGCGAAATTTCGCCGCATACTGTTATCGTGGACATGGCCGCGCGCTCGGTGGTCTTGCTCGGCGAGCGGCATGAAGTGGCGGAGCAGCACCGCTGGCAACTTCATACCTTGGCGGCGTTACACGGCTATGTCCCCGATATGGCGATCGGTGTCGAGATGTTGCCGAGATCGGCGCAACCGGTGCTCGATCGCTGGTCGGACGGCGCTCTCTCGGTCGCCGAATTGCTCGCCCAAACCGATTGGGCGAGCGCCTGGGGCTTCGATCCGGCGCCTTACTTGCCGATATTTCAGTTCGCGCGCCAAAATCACCTGCCGATGATCGCGCTGAATGTCGATCGCGCGGTGATCGCGCGGATTGGCACGGAAGGCTTGGCCTCGGTGCCGGTCGATGAGCGCGAGGGGGTCGGTGATCCGGCGCCCGCATCCGACGGCTATCGCGCGATGCTGGCGCACGTGTTCGCGGTCAAGGCACGGATGCACGGCGGCGCCGATTACGAAGAGGCGATCGATCGGGCGCCGTCCGACGCGGAACGCCGGGAAATCGAGGCCGATCCGGGGTTCGCGCATTTCGTCGCGGCGCAGCAAACCTGGGACCGGGCGATGGCGGAGGCGATCGCCGCCCGCCTCGACGCTGGGCAAGGTGCGCCGCGCTTGGTGGTGGCGATGGTTGGCCGCGGTCATGCCGAACATGGCTATGGCATATCCCATCAACTGGCGGCGCTCGGGGTTACCGACGCCGGCGTGCTGCTCGCTGACGGCGCGCCGTGCGAGCCCGCCGAGGCGGGGATCGCCGACGCCATCTTCGCCCTCGGCGACTGGCGCGACGCGGAGCCGGGCCGACCGCGTCTCGGGGTGATGATCGAGACCGCCGAGGCCGGCGTCACCATTCGTCAGGTGGTCGCGGAGAGCGTTGCCGAGACCACCGGTCTGACGGTCGGCGACGTGGTTGTCGAGGCCGCGGGCGTCCCCGTCGCCGATACCGGAGAATTGATCGACATCGTCAAACGACAGTCGCCGGGAACTTGGTTGCCCCTGGTGGTGCGCCGGGACCAGCAGCGGTTGGAAATGGTGGCGAAATTTCCCAGCGTTTTCTGAGCCCGATCGTGATCGCGCGCCTTGTTCCAGTTCTTCTCTGCGGCGTGATCGCCACGCCGATCGCGATCGCCGCGGACACCATCGTGCTCATCGACCTGACGCTCGATCCGGCTGCCGGCACGATGTCCGTCGTGGCCAAGAGTCCGACGGGACTCGCCTATACGGTGGGACCGTTTTCGCCGGACGACGACGCGGTGATATCGATCGACGGGAGCTTCGTTCCGGCGCGCCTCTGGTGGGCGCCACGCGATCCCGTTCTCGAGCGCTATCGATTGACGATCTCGGTGCCGCCTGGCCAGGTCGCGCTCGCATCGGCCGCGATGATCGACGAGCGCCGGTCCGATGACGGCTATCGAGCGGTGTTCGAGGGGCGGTTCGCAGACGGCGTGGCGGCGATTTTCGCCGGCCCCTACGCCATCGTCGAGCGCGACCAGGGGCCGGTCCGGCTGCGCACGTATTTCCACCCCGGTGGCGAGGACCTGGCGCGCCCCTACCTCCAGCAGGCAGCGGCGTATATTGACGGCTACGCGGCCGAGATCGGCGCCTATCCCTATCCCGCGTTCGCCATCGTTTCGGCGCCGCTCCCGGTCGGCCTGGGCTTTCCCGGCATCGCCTATGTCAGCCGGCGCATTTTGCCGATGCCGTTCATGCGCACCCGCTCGCTCGCCCACGAAGTGCTGCACAATTGGTGGGGCAACGGCATTCGGCCCGATTACCGGCACGGCAATTGGTCGGAGGGCCTGACCACCTATATGGCCGACTATCGCCTGGCCGAGCGAAGCGGAGCCGAGGCGGCGCGTGAAATGCGTTTCGGGTGGCTGCGCGATTTCATGGCGGTTCCGGCGGCGCGCGATACCCCGGTCCGCTCCTTCACCATGCGCGATCATGGCGCGGCGCAAGCCATCGGCTACGGCAAGGTGGCGATGATTTTCCACATGCTCCGGCAAAGCATCGGCGACGCCGCGTTCGGCTCGCTGCTGCGTGAGTTCTGGCGCGAGCACAAAGGCGGTGTCGCGACTTGGGACGATATTGCGCGCCTCGCGCCGGCAATCGATTTCGCGCCCTGGACCGAACGCCCAGGCGCGGTGGATTTGCGGATCGTGGCGGCGAGCATCGCGCGCATCGGAGAGGGCTGGAGGGTCACGCTTGGTATCGGCCAGTCCTCACCGGTTTACCGCCTCAGCGTGCCGATAGCGATCGAGACCGAGGGTGGTCGCCACGATAGGTCGCTGGCGATCGACAGCGAGACCGCGACCGCCACTTTCGATTTCGATCAAAGGCCGCGAGCGATCGCCATCGATCCCGATTTCCACCTGTTTCGCCGCTTGGCCGATGGCGAGGCACCGCCAATCCTGCGCGATGTCATGTTCGACGATCACGCCGGCGTTGTGACGATTGACGCGGATGAGGACGTGCGCGCCGAAGCCGCGATGCTGGCGAGCCGTGTGCTGCGACGCGAGGCGGTGGCCGTCGGGCTCGAGGACGGACCGGCGATCCTGATCGGTCTCACATCGACGATCAGCGGCGCGCTGGCGGCGGCCGGACTCGCGCCGATTCCCAAAGCCCTGGCAAACCGAGGCAGCGCGCGCGCCTGGGCGGTACGGCGCGGCGAGGGCACGTCGCTGCTGATCGTCGCGGCCGACGATATTGATTCACTCAGCGCCCTCGCGCGCCCCTTGCCGCATTACGGCGGCCGCAGCTACGTCGTGTTCGACGGCGCCGAGGCGATCGACAAAGGTCTATGGCCGGCCGGGACCGATCACGCGCTTCGCCGCGCTTTCGAATAAGCAAACTTACGCGTTGTGGCGGGCGCGGGCGTTCATGTAGCCGAATTCCCCATACGGCGAGAGTTGCACCATACGAGCGCGGAACGCCGTCCAGCTGGCATGGATCCGCTTGGCTATGTCGTCGTGGCCGCCCGCCGCCGCGACCACGTCGTCGGCGTGGGTCATCATCGCGTCGATTACCGGGTCGGGAAAATGCCGCGCATCGACCCCGTGCTTGTTAATCAAGGTGTCGATCGCGATCGCGTTGCCGGCCACGGTTTCCGCCAGCATTCGCATATTCTCCTCGCCCGCCGCCTTCTGCACGATGAGCTGCAGATCGCCGGGCAGCGCGTCGTAGGCGTCGCGGCGGATGGTGAGCGACAGCGCCGGGCCGGGTTCATGGATGCCGGGACCGTAGTAATATTTGACGATCTTGTGGAACCCCATCGCCAGATCGATGTACGGCCCAGCCCACTCCGCCGCGTCCAAGGCACCGGTCTGCAAGCTGGGGAGAACCTCGCCGCCGGCGAGATTGACCGAAATCACGCCGAGGCGGTTGAACACTTCCGCGCCCAACCCGGGGATACGCATCTTGAGGCCGTTCATATCCTCGATGGTATCGATCGGCTTGCGAAACCAGCCGCCCATGTTGGGTCCGCCGGTACCGGCGAGAAAGCCGCGCAAGCCAAATTCGCCGTAAAGCTCGTCCCACAGCGCCTGACCGCCACCGTAAAGCACCCAGGCATTGTGTTCCTGGGGCGACAGGCCACCGGGAACCGAGCAGAAGAAGGGCGTCGCGCCATGCTTGGCGATCCAATAATAGGGCGCGTCGTGGCAGCACTCGGCGACACCCTCGCGGACCGCGTCGAAGCTCTCGAACGCCGGCACCAATTCGCCCGCCGCATATAGTTTCACCGTCAGCCGGCCGTCCGACATGGCGGTGATCGCATCCGCCAGACGCTGCGCCCCGACTCCGATCGCCGGCAGGTTCTTCGGCCAAGTGGTCAGCATGCGCCATTGAAAACGCTGTTGGGCGATCGCCGGCGCGGCAAGTCCGCCGGCGACAGTCGCGGCGGCACCGACTCCGGCGGTTTTGAGAAATTTACGGCGTTTCATCGGCGGCCTCCCCAGGGTGACGATTCGATATGACAATTTTCGCGTCTGAAGCTAGCGGATCGTGCTCCAGGCGGCAACGCGCGCGGGACCGCGACGGTCCGAGCGGCATTGGTCATTGACGCGCGGCCGTCTAAATGGCGTCAATAGGGGACGCACGCAATCGGGGAGGGATCTCGCTTGCGCCGATCCATCACCCCTGGTGGCGAGAGTGGCTTAAGAATGACAATGTTTCGTATCGTATTGATAACACTTCTGGTTGGAGCGGCCACCTGGGGCATGGCGAGCTCAGCCGCCGTCGCCCAGCAGACCGAGGACGACGGTGGCGAAGGGCAGGCGGCGGTGATCGAAAACGCGGCCCCGACCGGTCTCGCGGTGGATGGCATTATTCGTTCGACCCGTGGCGGCTTCGCGTTTCCCAACGGGGCGCGGATGACCGCGCCGCCCAAGCTCGCCTTGGGCGGACCATTCGAGTGCGCGCCGGCGGCGGAGGAAAGCCGGTCGTGCGTGATCGCGCAAACCTGGGATTTGTGCTCGCTGTCGGGCATGGCGATGTCGCGGTTCAACGCCTTCGTCGAGCCAAGTTGCCTGGTGGTCCACCGCGGCAACGGCAGCTGGTCGATCGACGTTGAAATCTCGGGCCAATTCGTCATTCGCTGCCAAGCGACATGCCTCAGACTCGGGTCATAAAACAGGCTTCGATGCGCACGTGTTTGTGGATGGCGATGACGGCGGTGTTGATCGGGGCCGGCGGCGCGGCGGCGCATCAGGCGGGGGTGAGCGCGGTGACCCTCGATGTCATTGAGACCACCGTCGAGATGGAGCTGGCGGTCAAGGGCCGCGATCTCGATGCCGCGCTGGGCACCGCGATGGTCGATCCCGAGACCGATCAGGTAAGCGCCGAACTGCTTGCTGCCGAAGCCCTGCGGGTGACCGCGCATTTGCTCGCCGGCGCCGTGGTCGAACGCGCCGATGGCGTTGCCTGCGAGGCCACGCCCGATGCCCCCAGCCCGGACGCCGACGGGGTGATCCTGTTCGTGGTCTGGCACTGTGCGCCCGGCGCCGGGATGATCTACCGCAACCGGCTGTTCGTCGATCGCGATCCGTTGGCGATCCAGAACGTCTTGGTTCTGCTCGGTGACGACATCGCGCAAGACGTGCTCAACGCCAAGCATGACAGTGTCGCGCTGACCGAGGCGCCGCCGCCGTCGCTGATCAGCGTGTTCGGCCGCTATGTGGCTTCCGGCATCGAGCATATTTTCGTCGGCTACGACCATATCGCCTTCCTGATCGCGCTGCTGCTGTGGGCGCGGAATTTCTGGCCGGTGGTCAAGGTGGTGACGGCGTTTACCATCGCCCACTCGATCACCCTGGCGCTCGCCGTGCTCGATGTGGTGTCGTTGCCGCCGAGCATCGTCGAGCCGATGATCGCCGCGAGTATCATCTGGGTGGCGGCGGAGAACTTCTTTTCGTGCCGTATTGCCGGGCGGTGGAAAATCACCTTCCTGCTCGGCCTGGTGCACGGCTTTGGTTTCGCCGGTGTGTTGCGCGCCTTCGGCTTGCCGTCCGACGCGCTCGGATTGGCCCTGGCGGCGTTCAATATCGGCGTCGAGATCGGCCAGGTGGTGATCGTCGGTCTCGCGGTTCCGGTGCTGATCCTGGCCGACCGGCTGCTCCGCCGCGACACCCGCAGTCGGTTGCTGGTCAACGTGCTATCGTCGGTGATCGCCGCGCTCGGTCTCTATTGGCTGATCGAGCGCACTTTGTTAGCCTGACCACACCGAACCGAGAGGTGCACCACATGACCGACCCGTCGATCATCACCGGCTATCATGCCCATGTTTATTATCCCGACGAAGACGCGCGTGAACGCGCGGCCCGGCTGCGCGACGCTATCGATGAAAAATTCACAGTGAGACTTGGGCGCTGGCGCGACGAACCGGTCGGGCCCCACCCGGTGGCGATGTATCAGGTCGCCTTCGACGCCGATCAGTTCGCCGTGATCGTGCCGTGGCTGATGGTCAACCGCGAGGGTCTGACGATCCTGGTTCATCCGGAAACCGGCGATGACGTGCCCGACCATCGCGATTTTCCGCTCTGGCTGGGCGCGGTGCTGCCGCTCAATATCGAGTATCTCGAGTCGCTTTAGGTCGGTCTCATTCCACCGTCGCGGCGAGCGGCTCGAAGCGCACGACCTCGCGCGATACCGGCTCGAGGCTCATCAGAAAATCGTAGATCGCGCTCAAGTCGAGCTGGCTCATCTCGGCATAGGCCCACCACGGCATGATGGTGTTGGGCTCTTGCGGCGCGACCACCATGGCGGCGTAGTCGGCGGCGCGCTTCTCGGTGAAGCGGGCGATGAACTGCTCGCGCGTCCAGCCGCCGATCCCGGTGGCTTCGTCGGGGGTGATGTTGGCGCTGCGGATCAGCCCGAGCCCGGGAAAGCGAAACTCGCGCCCGCCGGCGTAGGTCGGGCCGGTGAACGCGCCATCGCTGAACGCGGTGTGGCAATCCTGACACGCCGCGATGGTCGCGAGATAACGGCCGTACGCCGGATGCTCGTTGGAGCGCGGCTTTTTGGTTGGCGTGCCATCGACCGGGATGGTTTGCAGAATCAACTCCATCGAAAAGTCGAGTTCGCGCTCGGGATGCGCGGTCTCGATCGGCGGAAGTGTGCGGAGATAGGCGATGACCGCGAAGATATCCTCGGGGTCGGCGGTGCCGTACAGCGCGTACGGCATGATCGGGAACAGGGGTTCGCCGTCGCGGTCGAGGCCGGCGGTGATCGCGCGATATATCTCGCCGTCGGTCCAGTCGCCGAGCGCCGCCGGCGTGATGTTGGGGGCATAGACCGTGCCGGGTAAGCCGTTCTCGCGACCCCAGCGGCCGCCGCCCGCGCCCTCGGTTCCCGGCACCAGCGGCCAGGCATAGCGGTCGGGGCGTCGCTCGGCATGACAGTCGAGACACCCCATCACGGTCTCGGCGAGATATTTGCCGCGGACCAGGCGCTCTGGGGTCGGGTTCGCGGTGATGTCGGAGGCCGGCGAGACCCGCGGATAGACCGCGGCGAAGAAGCCGTATCCGCCGACCACGACGACCAAGGCGGCGAACAAGCCGACACCGAACAACACTCTGATGGTCTTGCCCCTGACCTGCGCCCCAAGGCCCCCGCATTCATAAGGAGAGTCCTGTTTCTGCATAGCGCATTGTTGATGGGTTGGCACGCGCGCCGTGCGTGGAGCCCTCAAGTCGCTCAAGCGCGCGGCGCGCATTTGCGGGCGTGTCTC
>JAKZSU010000040.1:0-7765 GCA_047517485.1 Alphaproteobacteria bacterium | reverse complement strand
TGGACGAGCCAAGCTCGCCCGCATTTACCACAGGCCCATCAACAGCAACTTTCTTCTCAAAATTATCGGTCATGTTCCGGTCCTCCTTGGACACTTCGATTAAGCCAATTCTGTGTCCAAGGAAATCGGGTCCGACTCACTCGGGAAAGCGTTGTTCCTCGGTCAGTTCGAGAAAGCGAGTCCAGGTCTGAATGCTGATCGAATGGAGCAGACCGAGTTTCTCCTGATTGGCGAGATCGGCGGTCCTGCGGCTGATACTCAAAATATCGAGTTGATTTCCCGGGCCGTGAAACGGATAGGCGATACCGGAGTGCACGCCGATATCCTCGCATTCATTGAGAAAGTTGATTTGAGGCTTCGAAAGATCGCCTTCGTTGACCGCGTCGTTCCACAGGAACGGCCGGCGCGCGCGAAGCGCACAAGCCAAGATGGGATCGATCGTATCCCAGGCGTTTTCAAAGTAATATTCCGGGTATCCGTCGGGAAATTGCAGCCAGTGGAGCTGGTTTACATCGCCATCGCGCACCGAAGTGAAGATTAAATTCTCGTAACCCTCGGCTTGCACGGTCTCGGAATACAGACGCTGCAGCCCTTCGACGGTCGTCGCCTGCTGACTCAGTTCGACAAAGTCTTCAAACCGGTGCATTGGGGCCCCATACAATTTCCACAACTCAATTCCAAAGTATGAAACGAGTTGTGCCGTTCCCGCAAGGTTTTCGTGTCAGATGTTGTGTAGCGAGTCCTCGATCACACGGCGCGAAATTCTGCGGGTGATGAATACCAGGTGTCCGTTGCCGGTCTCGATATGTTCGGATTCGAGGGCCTCGAAGGGATGCAGCAAGCCGCCGACGCTGTTGATCAGAACCGGAAGCTCGTCACCGGCGAACTTTACCACCCCCTTGAGGCGCAACAGGTCGTCGCCGCGATGGGCGAGCAACGTCTTGAGCCAACGTTCGAAATCGGCGCGCGCGGGCGCGATCTCGAGGTGCACGGCGAAGGTGGCGATGTCCAGATCGTGATGGTGGTCGTCGTCCGCCGAGTCATCGCCGGGGCCGGCGATCGAGCGAGTCGGTGGCGCCAGGAACGGCATGGGATCGATCGCGCCGGCGATGACGCGGGCCATTTCGGCGCCGGGATTGAGCGCGCGCAGGCGGTCTTCGAGGCGGGCGATATCGGCAGCCGCCGCGAGGTCGGTCTTGGTCAGCAATAAATGGTCGGCGATGGCGACTTGGCGCACCGCTTCGGGTTGGCGATCGAGACCGGCCCAACCCTGGACCGCGTCGACGGTAACCACGGTGGAGGCGAGGTAGTAGCCGGCGGTCAGCGCCGGGTCGATCGCCAAGGCGTTGACGATGGGAGCCGGGTCGGCGAGGCCGGTAGTCTCGACGAGCACCCGGTGAAACGGCGGTATGGCGCCGGCGGCAACCCGCTTCTCGAGATCGCCCAAGGTGAAAGCGAGGCCATCGCGCAGGCTGCAACAGAGGCAACCGGATTCGAGCGTAATCACCTCGCCGGCACGCGACCGTACGAGGCTGTCGTCGATCGCGATGTCGCCGAATTCGTTGATCAGCACCGCGCTGCCGGCAAGGTCGTCGCGCGCGAGCATCGCCCGCAGCAACGTGGTTTTGCCGCTGCCGAGAAAACCGGTGATCAGCGTGACCGGGATTTTTCCGGCGGGATCGCTCGCTTTCATCATGTCGCGTTGAGGCGGGCGAAGGCGGCGTCGAGGTCGGAGATCAAGTCATCGACATCCTCGAGACCGATATGCAAACGCAGCGCCGGGCCGGCCGCGGTCCACGGCGAGGCGGTGCGCATCGGGCGCGGATCGGTGGGGATGATCAGGCTTTCATAGCCGCCCCACGAATAGCCCATGGCGAACAGATCCATGCCGTCGAGCATCGCGGCGACGGCGGCTTTTGGCGCTTGATTGAGAATCACGCCGAACAAGCCGCTGGCGCCCTCGAAATCGCGCTTCCACAAATCGTGGCCAGGGTCGCCCACGAGCCCGGGATGGAGAACGCGATCGACCTCGGGGCGTTGGCGCAGCCATGCGGCGATGGCGAGCGCGCTCTTCATGTGACGCTCCAACCTGACGGCGATGGTGCGCAAGCCCCGTTGCGCCAGGTAAACATCGTCCGGGCCGGCGCTCGCGCCGAGTTCGAACGCCATCCGTCTGATCCGGTCGTGCACCGCCTCGGTGGTGGTGATGGTGCCCATCATGGCGTCCGAATGGCCGACGATATATTTCGTCGCAGCCTGGATCGAGATGTCGCAGCCGTGCGCGAAAGGTTTGAAGTACAGTGGGCTCGCCCAGGTATTGTCGATCATCACCACGCAATCGGCGTCGTGCGCGGCGGCGGCGATCGCCGGCACGTCTTGGACCTCGAAGGTTTGCGAGCCTGGGGATTCGGTGAACACGACCTTGGTCTCGGGGCGGATGAGCGCGGCGATGCCGGCGCCCACCAGCGGGTCGTAATAGGTCGTCTCCACGCCATAACGGGTGAGGAACTTGTCGCAGAAGGCGCGGGTCGGGCCGTAAGTAGTATCGACCATCAGCAGATGATCGCCGGCTTTGAGAAACGCCGACAACGCGGCGACGATCGCCGCCTTGCCCGAACCCGTGGCAACCGTGCGATAGCCGCCCTCGAGCGCTGCCACCGACTCCTCGAAACCGAAGGTGGTCGGGGTACCGTAGCGGCCATAATAGGTCATTCCGGGATCGAAACGAAGGCGGCCAGCCTCCTCCAAGGCGGCAACGGTGGGGAAAGTGATGGTCGAGGCGTGATAGACCGGCGCATTGACCACCCCGTGATTGGCCGCCGGATCGCGCCCGCTGGTGACGATCGTGGTGTCCTGTTTCATCGGCGCATGATCTCTTCCTGGTCGGTGGGCACATAAAAATACGAACCCGGACGGAAGTCGTGACCGAGGTCGCCAAGCAGGCGGCGTTGGCGCGGGGTGCAGCGATCCATGACGTCCTCGGGCGGGGCGCCGAAATCGTAGGTGCGAATGAACATCTGGCAGTAATTGTAGAGCAGGGTCTTGCGCGCGGTGTTGGAGTGATTGGGCGCGGGGCCATGCCACAGCGCGTGGGGAAACAGGAAACAATCGCCGGCTTGGCCGAGCAATTGCACCGCCCCCGGGGCGTGCGGATGCGGCCGGCGTTCTTCGCTTTCGGGGTAGGGGCGCATGTGACTGCCAGGGAACACCGTGAACGCGCCGCTGTCCGGCTCGGTTACGTCGGTCAGCAGATACATCGCCTTGACCGCCAGCGGCCAGCTGGTCTCGGTCACCCGAATCCGCCGCTGACCCTCGCCGCCGTCGGTATGGGTGTAACCGGGAAAACCGTCGCCGGCGGCGCGGACGATCGCTTGCGACATCGAGAATTGGATGTACGGCCCCATGATTTCGGTCACCAGGTCGAAGATGCCCGGGCGGTCGATCAGATCGATAAAGGCTTGGTGGTAGGGCAGCAGATTACGCCGATCCATGAACGCCTGCGGATCGGGATCGGCATGCTCGACCCAGGCATAATGGCCGAGTTGGAGATCGCGTGACGCCGGCTCGTACCCCGGAACCAGGCGGATGCGATCGATCTGATCGCAAAAGAAATCGACCTCGTCGGCGCTCAAGGCGGTTTCGAGGTGAAGATAACCGTCAACCGCCCATTGTTCGCGTTGAAGATCGGTAAGCGCTCGTACCGTATTGTTTTTCATCGTCTAATCCGTTTATCATGCCCACAACCGGTGGGCCTCTTCGGTCCCGGCGAAGCGACGAGATTAGCCTATTGCTCGACGCAGGGGGACTCGGCGATTTTGCCGGGCTGCCATCGCGCGCGCTTGCTATATGATCGTCGCATGGGGCGCCTACAGGAGAACGACGGATGAAGCCTTTCGAAGGGGTCTATACCGCCCTGATCACGCCGATGACGCGAGACTTCGCGCTCAACGAGGATGTTCTCGCCAAGCTCGTCGAGGCCAATATTCAGGCCGGCATCGACGGCTTCTGGGTCGCCGGCGGCAGCGGCGAGAGCGTTTTGCTCGACGACGAGGAGAACGGGCGAATCGCCAAAATCGTCACCGCGCAGGCGGCCGGGCGCGCCAAGATCATCATGCATGTCGGCGCACCGACCACCAAGCGCGCGGCGGCGATGGCGGCGGTCGCGGCCGGTGCCGGGGTCGATGCGATCTGCTGTGTGCCGCCGTTTTTTTATCGCCAGCGCGACGAATCGGTGGTCGAGCATTACCGCGCCGTGGCCGGCGCCGCTGGACTTCCATTCTTTGCTTATAACCTGCCGCAGGCGACAAACTGCGAAATCACCCCGTCGCTGATGGGCAAAATCCAGGACGGCGTGCCGCAACTGACCGGGCTCAAGCACTCGGCGGTCGATTTCGGCCACGTGCGCACTTTCGTGAACATGGGACTGGACTGCTTCATTGGACGCGCGCCGTGGTTGCTGCCGGCGCTGTCGATGGGCGCGGTGGGTGTCGTCGACGGCTGGCCCGGCATCGCGCCGGAATTCTGGGTCGAGACCTGGCGCGCCTACCACGACGGCGACATGGTGCGCGCCCAGGCCGCCCAGGACAAGGGCATCGAGCTGTGCAAGCTGTTCGGCATCGGCCCGATGCACGGGGTTCTCAAGGCGGCCAACGGCCTGCGCTGGGGCCTCGACTGCGGCACCCCGCGCCCACCTGGAATGCCATTGACGGCGGAGCAGGACAGGAGCGTTCGCGATCTCCTCGCCGGCCTCGATCTCCTGCGAGCGGAAGCCGCCGAGTAGGAGACGAACAAGAAAGGCCGGCCGTCTTGCGACGACCGGCCTCGCTATTGTCGGACCTGCCGGGTCCGTTCACACTGGCATTTTTAGTCGAGCGCGAACACCCAGAGCACGCCACCGATCGGGGTCGGCCGCATGTCGCCGTCCCAACCTCGCTCCGCGTTGAGCGAACCTTCCATGCGCACCGCATCGACGCCCCAGCCGGCTTGCACGGCAATATACTGCGTGCCGTTGACCGAATAGGACGAGGGAACCGCGGTGATTCCGGAATTGGTCCGGAACTGCCAGAGGATCTCGCCGGTCTCGCCGTGGAAGGCCCGGAAAAGACGATCCCTGGTGCCGCCGGCGAAGACCAGGTTGCCGCCGGTGGCCAACAGCGGGCCCCAGTTGAAGGACTCGAAGTTCGTCGCCCAGACTTCCTCGCCGGTTTTCAAGTTCCACGCCTGAACCTCGCCGATGTGATCCGAACCCTCGACATAGTACATCTTGATGTCGGGGATCGGTACGCCAAGCCACAGGTCACCCGCGGAATACGGCACGTCCTCGCCGATCAGCGAGCCGCACAGATTGTCGTTGGCCGGAATGTAGAACAGGCCGGTATTCGGATTGTACGCCTCCGGCGGCCAATCCTTGCCGCCCCACAGCGACGGGCAGAAGTGGATCTGTTTACCGACGACCGGCTTGTTGGCTTCGTTGTAGGTCGGCCGGCCGGTGTTCGGATCGATGCTGGTGAAGACGTCCTGGCGGACATATTTATGGGCATCGACAAAGCCGATATCGGAGCCCGTGCCACGGTCGAGCAACCACAAATAACCGTTACGCCCGGCATGGACGAGACCGTTGATCTGCTTGCCGTCGCGTTCGAGCGGTATCAGAAGCGGCGTTGAAACTTCATCCCAATCCCAGGAATCGTTCCAGTGATACTGGTGATGGCCGACCAACTTGCCGTCGGTGACGCGCAGGCCGATCGTCGAGGTGGTGTAGAGATTGTCGCCCGGGTGCAAATCGCCCGTCCACGGCGCGGCGTTACCGGTGCCCCAGTAGGAGATGCCGGTCTCGGAGTCGTAGTTGCCGGTCAGCCAGACCGAACCGCCGCCGGTTTTCCAAGCGTCGTTCTCCCAGGTTTCGCTACCGGGCTCGCCGGGGGCGGGGATGGTGTGCGTCACCCATTCGACGGCGCCGGTCTCGGCGTTCAAGGCCGTGACGTGACCACGAATGCCGTATTCGCCGCCCGATGTGCCGACCATGACCATGCCCTCGGCGATCAACGGCGCCATGGTCAAGTAATAGCCGGTCTCCCAGTCGTCGATGGCGGTTTTCCACACTTCCTCGCCGGTCTTGGCATTGAGCGCGACGACGAAGCAATCGGTGGTGGTGACGTAGACATTGTCGCCGTAAAGGCCGGCGCCGCGATTGGTCGGATGGAGTTGGAACAGTTCCTCCGAAATCTCGCTTTGGTGACGCCAGATCAGGTCACCGGTGGCGGCGTCGAGCGCGATCGTCTGGTTTTGCGGCGTGGTAATGAACATGATGCCGTCATTGACCATCGGCGGCGACTGA
Organism: Alphaproteobacteria bacterium; assembly: GCA_047517485.1. GTDB lineage: Bacteria > Pseudomonadota > Alphaproteobacteria > UBA7887 > UBA7887 > JAKZSU01. Next base: position 1,428 of record JAKZSU010000040.1, on the reverse strand, counting down.
TGGCCCTCGGTGACATCGGTCGAGAAGGCCCAGGCCGGCGTCAGGTCCTTGACGTTGCCGGTGTTGATCTGGGCCAGCGGGCTGAAGCCCCAGCCTTCGTAATTGCCGCGATACATGAGCCAGTTTTCGGGCTCGGGATTGTTCAGCCGCGCATCGGTGACGGTCGAATAATCGCCAGCCGCGGCGACCGCGGGCAGCAGCATCGCCGAAGCGACAAGCGCTCCGCCGAGTGCCCGTAAGTTTCTCCTAACAACCATGGTGTCCTCCCGTTGAGGTTGTTTACTTGGGGCGCGAGCCTTATCCGGCTCTCTGCGGTCCGGGACCGATTTTACGTGCGCGTTTTTTTCCGTCTTCCCACTCTTCCGGTCAGGCCGTCGGCTGCGGTTAGCACGCCGTCCTTCGCGGTCAGTGGCAAGGCGGGCAGCGCCCGTTTCGCCGGCCCGGAAACGACCCGAGCCCCGTCTTTCGGGTCGTAATGGGATTCATGACAGGGACAAATGAACTGGTGGTGCTCGCGGTGCCATCCGGTGACCGGACAGTTCTGGTGCGAGCAAATCGCGGAATAGGCGATCACGCCATCGACCGCGCGAGCCCGTGTTTTTTCGGTATAGTCTTCCTCGGCCAGGCGCAGCACCAGGATCTGGTTGAGCCGCGAGCCTTTGCGGATAATCTCGCCGACCGGATCATAGGGGTAGGCGACGAGCGGCTTGGCGGCGATTTCGACATCGTCGAGTGTGATAATCTCGCCCTTGCGTTTGGTCGCCTTGAAGACCAGTTGATCGCCGGCTTGCGCGCGCATCTTGCGCGGATCTTTTTTGTCGCCGTCGGCGGCGCGCGCTTCGCCCGAGCGGAACAGAAAGGGCGATAATAGACCGCCGACCAGCCCACCGAGCAACGCCCGGCGGCGGCTGTCCGTGGGAGGCTGCCGGCAGCATTCGGGCGCACCGCAACCGCCATCGCGATCATCCACCGAGAGTTCGGTTCGGCCGCCTACGGCAGGCTCCCATGCATGGTCTTTGGTCATCGGCGTTTCGGTTCGCCTTATTGTGAAAATGGACATCCCTCTTTCCCATTAAAACCCGAGTAGAGTCAACGGCCAGTCGTGCCCGGTGCAGGACAATATCGCGCTCAATTCGCGTTTTGGTTGGCGGCGCAACCGCCGCCGAGGACGTAATTCGGGTGCGACGGATTGAAGATGTTGTTGGGTTGCGAAATGGTCAGCGCGATTTCGTCTCGTAAATGGCCGATCGAAAGTCGATTGCGTTTGTCCGCGATGTCTTCAGGCGACGGAAAGTGCTCTAGCAGGCTGCTGAAAAAGTCCTCGCATTTGCAGTTGTGACATGATTCTGTGATTCCTTCGAGTGATGGAGGATGGCATGCGGGGTCGAGATCAAAGCAGTGGCAATTTATTCAGCTACGTAGACCTGG
>JAKZSU010000039.1:0-27204 GCA_047517485.1 Alphaproteobacteria bacterium | reverse complement strand
AGCCTGACGGCTTACCCACATCCCCACAGGCTCAACAACAGCAGCAGGATGTGATAAACACGATTTTGGCAGCATGATCAGGAACCGGAATACACCTTAACTGCGCTGCCAAGCTGTCCAACAATGTGGGACCAGCTCAATAAGTGCAACTGAGCAAGTGAGTCGTTAAGCGAAGCCGCGCTTTTCGATCTCGCGCTCGGCCGCCTCGGTCTTTTGCCAGTCCTCGATGCCCATCGCCTGCATCACGCCGGGGGTCTTGGTAAACTGGATTTTTTCATACGTCACCATTTGCCAGTAATTGCCCCAGGGATCGCGGAAGTCGACACCAGGGCCGTCCAAGACCGCGACGCCGATCTCGGTGAGCTTGGCCCGCACCTTGTCGGGATCATCGACCACCAGGCCGAAGTGGCGGCCCTGGTCGACCGCATCGTCGTCGCCGGTGAACAGCGCGATGAACTGATCGCCGAGGTCGATGAACGCCGAGCGTTCGCCGCGGCCGCGGAGTTCGAACGCGAAGAGCTGGCCGTAGAAATCGAGCGCCGCATCGATGTCGGCGACTTCGAGCGCGACGTGGTTGATGCCGATCGCCCGGGCCTTGTCGTCGCTCATGAGGGGCGCTCCTATCTCCAAATTCAAAGAAAAAGCGACAGCACGCCGGTGTAGCTGTAGACCCGGTCGTGCGAAATTTCGCCGTTGCAGAAGAAACCGACCAGCGGCACGTCGCCGAGCTGGTCCTGAATCGCCGCGAGTTCGGCCGATTGGGCGCCGAACATGTTCGGCCCGCGACCAAGGCAAGTAAAATAGATCGCGCCCCTGGGCGGGGTGGTCGCGCGGCGCTTGAGATCGGTGAGCATGCGCGCGAGATCGGCACGCGCGGAATCGCCGTCACGCCGGCAGAACATCAGTTTCTGGCCGTCCTCGAGCGGCGCGCCGATGGCGAGCACCCCGCGCTCCTCGTCGAGACCGACCAGATTGCGCACCATGTAGTCGGCGCGGTCCGAACCGGCGACCGGGAAGGCGACGAAGATGATGCCGCCGATCTGCGCCAAATTCTCCGCCAGCGCTTCGCCTATTTCCTCTTTGAGCACGTCGACGGCGGCGCGGCCGTCGATCTCGATGGCGATGTTGTCCTGGCACTGGGTGACGTCGTGGACCGGACCGATCGGCGAGCAGCCCTGGGTCAGCGCGGTGGCCACCGGGACGGCGTCGGAAAACATCACGCCCGACAGCGCGCCCTCGGTGAGCGCGCCGGCGACGTGGGCGTAGGCACCGCGCGACGACGCGAGACCGCCGACCAGGAAACAGCCGGCGGCATCGGCGAGCGCCGGTACCTGCGCCATGATGTGTTGATCGCGCGGATCGGCGTGGACCACCGCGAAGTGCGCTTCGCCGTGCCTCGCCCACGGCCTGAGCCCGGCAAGGAAGCCCGCGCGATCGTCGCCGAAACGATCGAAAAGGGCGAAGGATTCGGCGGGGAATCCGCCGGCCATCGCGGCCACCGCGGGGACATCGAAATACTCCTGTCCGGTGGCGCAAATACCGACCCCGGTGGTGCCGACCCAGTCGACGATCCCGGTCTCTTCAACCAGCTGCGCGGTGATCTTGCCGAGGTCGCCGGCGAGCGCGTCGGTGACATAGACAAAGCCGAGGTTGGCGCCAGACGGCGGATCGAGCCGCGCAAGGCAGCCCTCCGCCGCGGCGCGCCAATCGCCGCCGCTGGCGTGGCCGAATCCAAATTGCTCCGAGTCGCTGCCCATCGTCATCAGCCAACAGCATCGCATGGCGGAGCCGTCGATGTCACCGCCCGGCATTGGGCAGTGGGGACTCAAAAAAAAGAGCCGCCAATTGAGGCGGCCCAAATTGTCGTGATGTATCTTGCGTCAGGCGGCGTCGACCTCGATGCCGTTGGTGGTGAATACTTCGGCCAACTCGCCGGATTCGTACATCTCGCGGATGATGTCGGCGCCGCCGACGAATTCGTTGTTGACGTAGAGCTGCGGGATCGTCGGCCAATTGCTGAATTCCTTGATCCCTTCGCGCACGTCGGGTTCGGTCAGCACGTCGACGCTCTTGAACTTGATGCCCATGTGGCTGAGCACCTGGACCACCATCGCGGAGAAGCCGCATTGGGGGAAGATCGGCGTGCCTTTCATGAACAGCACCACGGCGTGGGAGCTGATCTCGGATTCGATGCGTTGCTGTACGGGGCTGGTCATCTCGGACTCTCCTAAGCGTCTTCAGGGACGGCGGTCTGGATCGCCAGCGCGTGTAGCGCGGCTCCCATGTTGCCCTGCAAGGCTTGATAAACCATTTGATGCTGCTGAACGCGCGAGCGGCCCTTGAACGACGGTGAGACAATGTAGGCGGCGTAATGGTCGCCGTCGCCGCGCATGTCCTCGAGCGTCACCTCCGCATCGGGGATTCCGGCGCGGATAAGACGTTCGATCTCGGACGCGTCCATTGCCATCAGTCTTCGACCTCGCTCATGTAGGTGGGCAGCCATCGCTGTTGCGCGGACCGCAAGTCGCCCAACGATATGGCATTCGCGCCGTTCCGTGTCAATGTGGCCGGGCTGTCCGCGGTCGTGCGGCCGATGCGGGTCGTGGTAACCCCGGCGGCCTCGGCGGCGGCGATTAGGGCACCGGCGTCGGCGTCGGGGACGGCAATGAGATAGCGCGCCTGATCCTCGCCGAACAGGGCGCCAGCGTCGTCGCCAAGGGCGAGATCGACGCCGATATCACCGGCGATCGCCATTTCCGCCACCGCGACATAGAGCCCGCCGTCGGAAACGTCGTGGCAACAGGTTACCTGTCCGGACGCAATCCGCGCGCGAACAAAATCTCCGTGCTTACGTTCGGCGGCCAGATCCACCGGCGGCGGCGCGCCGAGGTCGTCGCCGAGGAGCAGGCGGGCGTAGAGCGATTGGCCGAGATGGCCGGCGCCATCGCCGATCAGGATCAGGCCGTGGTCGGGGCCGGGCAGGGCGGGGCACGCCATGTTCGCGATATCGTCGATCAGGCCGACCCCGCCGACTTGCGGGGTGGGGGGGATATTGCGCCCCTCGGTCTCGTTGTAGAACGAGACGTTGCCCGAGACGACGGGGAAGTCGAGCGCGTCGCACGCTTCCGCCATACCGGCCAAGGCGCTTACGAACTGGCCCATCACGAGCTCGCGCTCGGGATTGCCTAAATTGAGGCAATCGGTGATCGCCAGCGGGCGCGCGCCGGCGGCGGTCAAGTTGCGCCACGCCTCGGCGACCGCTTGGCGACCGCCGGTCTCGGGATCGGCCTGGCAATAACGCGGCGTGCAATCGGCGGTCATCGCGAGGCCCTTGGCGGTACCGTGGACGCGGACCACCGCCGCATCGCCGCCCGGTCGTTGCACGGTATCGCCCATCACCATGTGATCGTATTGGTCCCAGATCCACTGCCGTGAGCCGAGGTCGGGGCCGGCCAGCAAGGCGAGGAGGGCGTCGCCGGGGTCGCGAGCGGTTAGTTCGGGCAGCGCCGGAGGTGCGGGCGGCTTTCGCCACGGTCGGTCGTATTTGACGCCTTCGGCCAAGGGCGAGATCGGCATGTCGCCGACGGTCTCGCCGTCCCAGCGCAACACCAGTCGATTGCTGTCGGTGACCTCGCCGATGACAGCGAAATCGAGCTCCCATTTCTCGAAGATCGCCTGGGCGCGCGCCTCGGCGCCGGGGCGGAGCACCATCAGCATGCGCTCCTGGCTTTCGGATAGCATGATCTCGTACGGCGTCATCGCGGTTTCGCGCACTGGCACGCGATCGAGGTCGAGGACGATCCCGGCGCCGCCTTTGTCGGCCATCTCGATCGAAGATGAAGTCAGGCCGGCGGCGCCCATGTCCTGGATGCCGATAATCGCATCGGTCGCCATCAGCTCGAGGCAGGCCTCGACGAGGAGCTTTTCGGTGAACGGGTCGCCGACTTGGACGGTGGGACGCTTCTCCTCGGTATCCTCGCCGAACGCGGCCGAGGCCATCGACGCGCCGTGAATACCGTCGCGCCCGGTCTTGGAGCCGACGTAGACCACCGGGCTGCCCGGGCCGCTGGCGGCGGCGTAGAAGATACGATCGGTCTCGGCGATACCGACGGTCATCGCATTGACCAGGATATTGCCGTCGTACCGGGCATCGAAGGAGCATTCGCCGCCGACCGTGGGCACCCCGATGCAATTGCCGTAACCGCCGATACCAGCGACCACCCCGGCGACGAGATGACGGGTCTTGGCATGGTCGGGGCTGCCGAAACGCAAACAGTTGAGGTTGGCCACGGGACGCGCGCCCATGGTGAAGACGTCGCGCAAAATGCCGCCGACGCCGGTCGCGGCGCCCTGATAAGGCTCGATGTAAGACGGATGGTTGTGGCTCTCCATCTTGAAGATCGCCGCTTGGCCGTCGCCGATATCGATGACCCCGGCGTTCTCGCCGGGTCCCTGGATCACCCACGGCGCCTTGGTCGGTAAGGTCGCGAGCCACTTGCGCGACGATTTATACGAGCAATGCTCGCTCCACATGGCGGAGAATATGCCGAGCTCGGTGACATTGGGGATCCGCCCCATGTGGCCGAGAATATCGTCATACTCCTGACCGGTCAGGCCGTGCTCGATGGCGATCTCGCTTGAGCCTGGCCGGGTCGCGGCGGTGGCGATCGTCGGTGCGGTCATCGGTCTCTCGGGTGCGATAGCATGCCGTCAAACAGGGGAACCTCTTTGCGGCGAAAGGGAATGACCAGAATTGCACCGGCGATGAACCCGCCGACATGGGCCCACCAGGCGATGTCGGTCGCGGCTCCGGGATCGGTCGCGCCAAACAGCTGCATGAGGAACCAGGCGCCGAGCACCAGGACGGCGGGCAGCGGGAGCGGCAGGGGAAAGACCACAAGAGCCCATACCCGCGCCTTCGGATGGAGCAGAATATACCCGCCGAGGACCCCCGAGACCGCGCCGCTGGCACCGATGGTGGGCGACAGGGAAGACGGGTCGATGGCGACGTGGACCAGGCCCGCGGCGACCGCGCAAAGGGCATAGAAGGCGATATAGCGGCGATGGCCGAGACAGTCCTCGACATTGTCGCCGAAGACCCAGAGAAACAGCATGTTGCCGCCGAGATGAAGCCAGTCGCTGTGGAGAAAGGCGGCGCTGAGAAGTGTGAGCTCGGCGGGAATGTTGGACAGGCCCGCGGGAAGCGAGGCGCCGCCGGTCAACACCGCGGGCACCAAGGCATAGGAAATCACCGCTTCGGCCAGTTCGCTTTCGCCCAACAAGGATTGCCAGACGAATACCCCGATGCAGAGGCCGATCATGCTGGCATTCACATAATGAAAGCGGATCCATTTGAGCGGATTGCGATCGCGAAGCGGCAGGATCAGCATGCCAGCGCGGCGACCAGGCTTTCGAACAAGCGGGCGCCGGCGCTGCCGCCGAGCGCCTCGTCGATGGCGCGCTCGGGATGCGGCATCATGCCGAGCACCCGTCCCGACACGTCCAACACGCCGGCGATATTGTTTTGCGCGCCGTTGGGCGCGGCGCCGACGTAACGGAAGGCGATGCGGCTCTCGCCCTCGAGTTCGGCCAAGGTCTCCGAGTCGGCGAAATAATTGCCCTCATTGTGGGCGATCGGAATGCGAACGATTTCATCTTGCTGGTAGCCGGCGGTAAAGATGCTGTCGCTGCGCTCCACCGCCAAGGTGACGTCGCGGCAGAGGAATTTGAGATCGCGATTGCGCATCAATACGCCGGGCAGCAGGCCGCATTCGGTGAGCACCTGGAACCCGTTACAAATGCCGAGGACCGGGACACCGGCGCGCGCCTTGGCGACGACATCGCGCATCACCGGCGATTGCGCCGCCATCGCGCCGCCGCGCAGATAGTCGCCATAGGAGAAGCCGCCGGGAAGGACGATCAGATCGAGCGCGGGCAAAGTGGTTTCGCGATGCCAGATCATCGCCGGCGCGCGCCCGCTCGCGGCTTGCAGTGCCACCGCCGCGTCACGGTCGCAGTTCGATCCGGGAAAAACGATGACCGCGGCCTTCATTCTACAACGGCTCTAGCTCGATCGCGTAATTTTCGATGACCGTATTGGCGAGTAGTTTGGCGCACATCGCATCGACCGCGGCGCGCGCCTTGTCGGCGTCGGTCTCGGCGATATCGAGTTCGATATACTTGCCTTGGCGGACCTCGTCGACGCCCTGGAAACCGAGGTTGCCGAGGGCGTGCTCGATCGCCTTGCCTTGCGGATCCAGCACCCCCGGTTTGAGCGTAATATGGACCTTGGCTTTCACCCGACGCGTGCCCCTGGCTTGGCTATTGGATGGTGTCCGGACCTTGCAGATCGCGGGGGCCGCTTTCGGGCAATATGCCCAGCCGGCGCGCGACTTCCTGATACGCCTCCTCGACCTTGTCGAGGTCGCGGCGGAAGCGATCCTTGTCGAGTTTTTCGTTGGTTTTGACGTCCCATAGCCGGCAATTGTCCGGGCTGATCTCGTCGGCGAGGACGATGCGCATATCGTCGCCTTCGAACAGCCGGCCGAATTCGAGTTTGAAGTCGATCAGGCGGATGCCAAGCGAGTAAAACAAGCCGGTAAGGAAATCGTTGACGCGCAACGCCATCGATAGCATTTCGTCGAGTTCCTGGGGGGTTGCCCAACCGAACGCGGTGATATGCTCCTCGGAGATCAGCGGATCGTCGAGCTCGTCGGACTTGTAATAGTACTCGACAATCGAGCGCGGCAACGCGGTGCCCTCAGCGACGCCAAAGCGGTTGGTGAACGAGCCGGCGGCGACATTGCGGATCACCACCTCGATGGGGATGATCTCGACTTCCTTGATCAACTGCTCGCGCATATTGAGCCGGCGGACAAAATGGGTCGGGATACCGATATCGGCGAGACGGACCATGAGATACTCGGAAATCCGGTTGTTGATCACGCCCTTGCCGGTAATCGTGCCCTTTTTCTTATTGTTGAAGGCGGTCGCGTCATCCTTAAAGTATTGCACCAACGTGCCGGGCTCGGGCCCCTCGAACAGGACCTTGGCCTTGCCTTCGTAAACTTGTCTGCGGCGGGGCATGATTTTACCTTATTCAGGGCTCGTTCAGGGCTTGCTGCCCAAAGACCAAAAACGGCCTCCCGCTTCCGGGCGAGGGCCGCCATTCCCATCTTACATAGTCGAAATCACCGCGCATCACAATGGCCAGGTCGGATTTGGTATTGGGTGCCAGGATTCCATCCGGTCTACATTTCATCTATAAAATAAATAATTTCATTTAACCTACTAATATTATTGATATTTTATCTCGTGAAAATCGGTTTTATCGGGCCGCCCGGGCGCGAACGTCCAAACCGGCGAGACTCCGGCGCGGGCGATCGCGGGCAGCGCGATGAGCGAACTCGACACGGTTTCGAATCCGAGATCGGTCTTGATGGTCATCGCCGCCGCTGGGTCGCCATCGGCGTCTGGCGTGGCATCGCCGAGCAGGGCTTGCCATCCCGCCCAATCGTCGCTGTCGGGATCGGGATGCTCGAGAGCTTCGAAGCGCGGCCGATAGCGGCTGATGCGCGCGGTGTCCGGATCGTTGAGGTCGTGCGAGGTGGTGATCGAAAGACCCGGATCGATGGCGAATTTTTCGACCCGGCCGCCGTCACTGGCGAGGCGGAGCCAAAACGCATCGCGATTGTCGGCGAGCACGAGATTGAACGGGCGATAAGCCTGGCCGTCGATGTCGGTCAAGGCGTCCGCCGCGGCCTCGGCACCGGCGTGATCGAGCGCCTCGAGGACCAACTCGCCGCGCGACCGCTTGCCCGGCGCCGGCCCGAGCGCCCCCGGTCGGTTGAGGACACCGGCCAATACGCCGTAATCGTTGAGCCCGAGCCAGGTGCCGCCGGCCTCGAGGTCCTGGCCGGCAACGATGTCGCCGCGGTCGGGCCAATGGCGGTCCGGCGGCAGCCACGGCCGATCAATCATTTCATCGCGGTTGGCACCAACGACGATCGGCCAGTCATGATCGGGGCGTCGGAGGAGAACCAGGGTGCACATGGCTTGGCGGGGCTTGCTTTTGGGGATGGAGAGGGTAGTAAGAGGCGGTGGGACCTACAATATGTCCGACGCTCGGCTGCAAGGCCAGAGCCATGAAAACGTAAACCGGCGTGAGGCTGCTATGACGACATTCGACGATCGTGAACGCGGCGCGGAAAAGAAGTTCGAACACGACGAGGAGCTTCGCTTCAAGATTTCGGCGCGCCGTAACAAGTTACTCGGGCTGTGGGCCGCCGAAAAGTTGGCAATCGAGGGCGAAGCCGCTGCTGCCTACGCCAAGGAAGTCGTGCTCTCGGATTTCGAAAATCCCGGCGACGAAGACGTGCTGGAGAAGGTCCAGGCCGATTTCGAGGCCAAGGGCGTGGCCCTGGGGGGGCGCGAAATTCGCGTCGAAATGGATCGGCTGTGGGAAGAGGCCCAAAGCCAAATCATGTCCGAATAGGGGTAAACTACGGGTCGCGTTGGACTTCGCCGGCACCGCCGTTGAGAATATTCGCGGTGACATCGATCGATACCGCGGGGATCGCGAGTTCGTCTTCCAACGGTTGGTAGTCGCGAACCACTAGAACGGTCTCGATCGGCGCCGCGCCATCATCGGCGATCCGCAAACCCCAACCGATCCGCGCATATTCCATGAACGGAATCCGCTCGCACGGCGGCCGGCTGCTGCCCTGCATCGCCGCGGATACGCGATCGAGCAAGGCGAACGCCCGAATGGTTCCGGACAGGGGTTCGGATAGGCTTAAATTGGCGTCGATCATCGAGCACGTCCGGGCGCCAACGGAAAGCCGGAAACGGGTGGTGGCATAGTCGGCGATGCGCGGCCCCGGGCCCATTTTTTCGATCTCGAATTGGGGTGGTTTCGCGCGATTGCGCGGCAGCGCCGCGACGTCGATTTTCTGCGCCGTGCCGTCGGGAGAAATCAAGTAGATCGTGCTGGTGCGCAGGTCGATCAACTTGGTGCCGGCGCGGCCCGCGACCAGCACCCGATCGTATCGCGGATCGTCGACCAGCCACACCGACTCGCCGCCGACCATGGTTTCAACCAGGGTCGCCGCATCGGCGATCCCGGATGGCGTGCAGAACAGCGCCACGAGCACGGCCAATTTGCAAATTCGGGACATACGGCGATTGTCGCCGGATCGGCTTAAAATATCGTTACCGGGACCGCCATTCCCGGCGTCAGAACGAAGACTCGTCCTGTTTTAGAAAATCGTCCTCCTCGGGCGTGCTGTCGCGCGTGAGAATGGCGTTGCGATGGGGAAAACGGCCGAATCGCGCGACGATGTCGCGATGGCGCTCGGCATAGCCGTCGCGATTCTCGGCCGCTATTCGCTCATTGAATAGACGAACGCACAGGTTTTGATCGCCTAAGTTCTCGCTGTGCATGAAGGGCGTGTAGAGGAACAACCGCATATCGTCGTCAATATAAGGATCGCGATCGAAGCCGCGTTCGAGGGCGTGGCGGGCGACGGCGCGGGCCGCCTCGTCGGTCGCGAACGCCCGCGGCGTGTCGCGGTTAATATTGCGCGGCACTTGATCGAGCAGGATCAGCAACGCCACGCATCCCGGGCCCGACTCCCGCCAGTCATCGAGGCCACCGGCGGCGGCCGCTTCATGCGCCGTGCCGAGCCGTTCGCCGATCAAGCGGTCGAAGGCGTCGTCCTTCTGAAACCAGGCCTCGCGCGGCGTTTCGACGAACCAAAACGTCAAAACCGCGTCGATTGTCGTGGTCATCCACCAATTGCTCCCAGATACCGCTGTCGCCAGGTTCGATTATGTCATGCGGTCCAATGTGTTGGCGGGCAAAATGTCTTGCCCGGCGACGCGCATTGATTTACCACTTTGAGGTAAGACATTTCGCACTACGAACTGGGGTGGGAAATGACGAAGGCTCGCGTGTGCCTTCGTGACATGTATGCAATGGGTACGTGGACATACTAGGGAGGATTATCCATGAAGAAGCTAGGCGTTGTAGCGGCGATTGTCGCCGCGATCAGCCTTGTCGGCGCCACCACGGCGTCCGCGCAAAAGCTGTATTGGACGGCGAGCGGCACCTTTGGTCCGTTCAACATCCAGGGTTTGATTCCGAGCTATCCGGACGCCAAGGACATCAAGATTCCGATCAACATGTGGATCCTCGACCATCCGATGGGTTTGGTCGTTTATGATACGGGCAACAACGTCGCCATTTCCGATGGCAATTGCACGTCTCATTGGTCCCAGGGCGCGTGCGATTTCCTGGCGCCGAGTCAGGTTCGCAGCGACGTCATCGACAAAAAGCTCGAGGCCCTCGGGTACAGCATCGACGACGTCAAGATCGTTATCACCTCGCACTCGCATCTCGATCACATCGCGAATATCGAAATGTTCCCGAATGCGATCCACGTGATCCAGCACAAAGAGCTGTATCAGGCGTGGTGGCCGGAGAAATTCCAGCGTCCGAGCGGCGCGCACGTCATGGCCGACTATGATGACGCGCGGGACTTCAACTACTATGCGCTCGATGGCGACTATGATCTGTTCGGCGACGGCAGCGTGATGATCTACAGCACGCCTGGCCATACCCTGGGTCATCAATCGGTCAAGGTGAAACTTCCGGAGATGGGCACGGTCATTCTTTCGCAGGATGCGATCTGGATGGAAGAGAACCTCGAAGGCCATCCGGCCGGCTTGAACTACAGCATCCTCGACTACTTCAAGTCGGTGGATCATCTGACCATGATGCGCGACATCGAGAACGCGCCGTTGTGGTTCGGTCACAGCATCAGCCAGTACGAGGCGATGGGCGAAAAGTGGTATAAGTAACCTGTCATTGTAAGCTGATTGGGGAGGCCCCTCGACCAAGGAGCCTCCCTTTTTCTTGAGAGATATACACGGCGGTAATCGCGTCATGATCGCGCTCGAGTCGGTAAGCAAACGCTACGGTCCGAAGACCATAATCCACGGTGTGTCGTTTACCGTGGAAGAGGACGAAGTCGTCGGATTTCTCGGCCCCAACGGCGCCGGCAAGACGACGACCCTGCGCATGATCGCCGGTTTTACCGCCGCGACCAGCGGCACGGTCACCGTGGACGGCTTCGATATGGCCACCGACAATGTCGAGGCCGCGCGCCAGATCGGCTATTTGCCGGAACGACCGCCGCTTTACGACACCCTCGACGTGTCCGGCTATCTCCGCTTTGTCGCCAAGGCCAAAGGCATCGCGCGGTCCGAAATTGCCGGCGAGATCGATCGGGTAACCGAGGCGTGTCGTCTTACCGACGTATTCCGCCGCGAAATTTTCAAACTGTCGAAAGGCTATCGCCAGCGCACCGGTTTGGCGCAGGCGCTGCTCGGCAAGCCTAAAGTGTTGTTGCTGGATGAGCCGACGATCGGGTTGGATCCGGGCCAGATCTTGGAAACCCGCGAGGTCATTCGCTCGTTCGGCGAAACCCATACGGTTTTGTTGAGCACCCATATTCTTCCCGAGGTCACCTTGATCTGTCAGCGGGTGGCGATCATCAACAATGGGCGGCTGATCGCGATCGACACACCGCGCGGGCTGCAGAACGCGGTGGAGCGGACCAACATTGTGTCCTTGAGCGCCGCCGCGCCGTCGGACCCGTTGCGCGAGGAACTGTTGTCCGTCGACGGCGTCGATGCCGTCGATATCGAGGCGTCGGACGACGAGTCCCAGATCCTCAATGTGACCTGCAAAGTCGCGTCACGCGACGGGATCGAGGCGGCGATCGCGCGCGCCGTTGCCGCGCGCTGGGACCTGCATCGCCTGGAGCGTCAGGAACCCACGCTGGAGAATATATTTCTGCATTATGTCGGCCAGGCCCGCGCGGAGGCGGCGGCATGAACGGGGTCCTCGCGGTCTATGAGAAGGAGATCCGGCATTATTTCCGCTCGCCGATCGCCTATTTCGTGGTGGCGGTTTTTCTCGTCGGCACCGGATATTTCTATACCTACAACGTCTTCCTCGGCGGCAACGCGACGATGGACGAGACCTTTCAGAACATGGGGATTCTGCTGACCATCGTGTGTCCGGCAATCTCCATGCGGTTGTTCTCGGGCGAGTGGAGCGACGACACCATGGAGTTGCTGCTGACCTTGCCGCTGGCACCGTGGCAGCTGGTCGCGGGTAAGTTCCTTGGCGCGCTAACCATGCTGTTGCTGATGGCGGCAGGCACGGCGATCGATCTGGTGCCGATGTATCTTTACGCCGAGCCGGAAACGATGACCATCATCGCCGGCTATATCGGATTCTTCCTGCTCGGCATGGCCTGCCTCGCGCTTGGCCAGTTCTTCTCGGTCCTCACCGAGAACCAGATCGTCGCGGCGCTGATCACCGTCGCTGTCTTGCTCGGGTTTTGGTTCATCGGCAATCTGCAAAGCTTTCAGACGTCCTACGTGCTGTGGAATCTGTTCGGCTATCTCTCGTTCTCCAGCCATTACGCGCAGTTCATTCAAGGCTTGGTATCGACCGACGCGATCGCTTTCTATGTGGTTGTCAGCGGCATCGCCTTGTCGTTGAACGCTGGCTTTTTGCAGTGGAGGCGGTGAGATGGAGCCGTCGTTCAGATCCGCGGTAATTTTCCTTCTTGGCATCGCCATGCTGCTCGCGGCCTTGGTGCTCAAGCTGATTTTCTTCGAGACCACGGTCTGGGTGATGGTCTTCGCGGTCGCCGGCGTGGTCCAGGTGGGGTGGGGCGGTTATGCGGTGCGCGCGCAACTCGGGGGCCTGCTGCGCAAGCGCCGAATGGAGGTGGCGCTCTATACGCTCGGCGTGATCGGGGTGATGATCGCGCTCACTTACCTAGCGGTGCGTTATCCGCAACGCTTCGATTTTACCGCCGCCGGATTACACTCCTTGACCGACAAAAGCATCTCGGTCCTTGAGCGGCTCGAGCGGCCAGTGCATATCGTTTTCTTTCACAATCACCTGATGGAAAATACGATCAATCTTTACCAATTGATCGCCGATCAATCGGAGAATTTGACGGTGGAATTCCACGATCCGTCGTTGAACCCGGCGCAAGCGCGATTGCTCAATGTGCGGTTTCCCGGGACCGGCGTGCTGACCAGCGAAGATCGCCGGATCGACGTCAACGGCGATCTCGAGGCCGATTTCGTCAACGGGATATTGCGCGTCTCCCAGGGCGCGACACAAAAGGCGTGCTTCCTCGACGGCCATGGCGAGGCCGATCCATTCAGCAAGGAAGCCCACGATCACAAGGAGGCCGAGGCGGGCCCAGGGCACGCGCACGGTACGGGCGTGCAATACATGCTGCACGAGACCCATGGGTTGGCGAAGGCGGCGAACGGTCTCGAAGAACTCAATTACACGGTCGAGAAAGTATCGTTGCTCCAGCAGGGCGGTGACCCGTTGGCCAATTGCCAGGTCTTGATCATTGCCGGACCCAAGACGGCGCTGTTGCCGCATGAGGTCGAGACTCTTCGCCGGTACATGGCCGACGGCGGCAACGGCTTCTTCATGTTCGACCCGTTCATCGATGTCGGCCTGGCGCCATTGATGGCTGACTACGGGGTTCATCTCGACGACACGATGGTGATCGATCCGGGCCATCATTTCGCCGCCGATCCGTCGTCGCCGGCGGTGACCGATTACAATTATCATCAGATCACCCGGCAACTTCCGTTGACCTTTTTCCCCGGCGTGCGATCGCTGTCGCCGACGGTGCGGGTTGCCGGCACAGCGGTCACACCGGTGATCAATTCCTCGGCCAACAGCTTTGGCGAAACATCGATGGCGCGCGCCGAGCGCGACGACACCACCGACAAGCCGGGGCCGTTGCCCTTAATGGTGGTGAGCAACAAGAAACCGGTGGACCAAAGCGACAAGGACGTGATCGCCAATATCGAACGCGCCGAGACCAGTTCGGAATTCGAGCCGATGGAGGCAACCGCGCGATCGCGGGCGGTGATCATCGGCGACTCGGATTTCGCCACAAATTCGTTTTTTCACATTCTGGGCAACGGCAATCTGTTTCTCAACACCGTGAACTATCTCGCGGCGCAGGAAAATCTGATCGGCATCGAGCCGCATACGAGGGAGTTGCCGCGGATCAATTTGACCAACCGGCAAATGAAAGCGACGTTCTTCCTCGCGGTGTTTCTGTTCCCGTTGGTATTGGGATTGATTGGCACCGGCGTCTGGTGGCGTCAACGGTGAGGCCGGTGCGCAAGCGATCGAGATCACTGGCAATTTGGGGATTTCTCGCGGCGGCGCTGGTGGTGATCTACGTCGTCGAGAAAACCGATATTTTCGGACCCGACGTCTATCACGATATTCATGGCGACGTGATCAAGGAGTCGAGGGCGATTTTGCCGGCGGGATTCGGCGCGATCTCGGCCGTCGAGCTGGCGCACGACGGCGCGACCTATCGTTTCGACAGGGATGCAAGCGGGGCGTGGTATTACCACCGCCATAACACGCCGGTTTCGGCGTCGGACCCGCATGACCATGTGGCGGATGCCGATTGGGCGGCGCTGATCGACAAGGCCTTCGGCGTCTTCAGCCGGACCCAATATTTGCGCAATCTCGGGCCTGGAATGGAAGGCGCGGACTATGGTCTCGAGCCGCCGATCCTGGCCATCGGTCTATTCGTGGATGAGACCGGCGATCCTGTCGTGCGCTTTACGATTGGCGATGTCGAGCCGGACCAATTGCGGCAATATGCCTGGCGCTCGGACAAGGACGAGATCGTCACCATACCGATCTATCAAGTCGAGAATTTAATGCAGTTGATCGCCGCCGTGCACGGCGTGACGGCGCCATGAAAGACCGGCGCTGGCCGCCACACCTGATCGCCATCTGGATGGTGCTCACGGCGTTGGTCGCGGTCATCGTCGGCAGGGAGATATTCGAAGCGCCCGAGCCCCCACCGGCGCCGGCGACGACGTTGACATTGCTGGCATTTGGCGAGGGCGATCTTGGATCGGTCGAAGTGCTCAACATCGACCGCCGCGCCGCGTTGATCCGCGATGCGACGGGCATCTGGTTTCTCCACGACGCCACCCACAGCCATGCGGCCGGGGATCAAGCGGCGTCGGACGAGGCGCATACGTCCGACCCGGTGGTGGCGGTCGAGCTCGGCGCCGCGGCAACGGCCGCCGCCAATCTCAGCGCCAAGGAAACTTTGGAGCCAAGCCGACCGCTGGCTGAATATGGCCTCGCCAATCCCAAGATCATCATCGCTTATTACGGTCGCGATGGCGTCGAGGTCGATTATCGCCGGCCCTTGGCCACACTGTATGTCGGGACCCAATCGCCCGACCGCGACACCTATTTCGCCAGCATCGACGACCGCCCCGGCATCGTGCTGATCGTGCGCGACGACGTCGATCGACTGCTCGATCTGATGTTCGCGAGCGGCAAGTAATACCAAACCGTGATGAGCAAGACTCATCGCGGTTTGGCGTGCGTTCAGACGCCACGCAGGCTTGCCTCGCATAAGCTCGGGCGCGCTTGCCAAGCCGCAATGAGTTTCGCTCAATGCAGGTCGGTCTTATTTGTCTCCAAAGACGCGAGCGAAAATCGTGTCGACTTGGGCGGTGTGATAGGCGAGATCGAACAACGACTCGAGCGCCGCCGCGTCGAGATGGTCGGCGACGTCGGAATCGTCCTTGAGCAGGGCGAGAAAATCGGCGCCGTCCTGCCACACCTTCATCGCCGAACGCTGGACGACGCGATAGGCGTCCTCGCGCGCCATGCCGGCCTGGGTCAGCGCCAGGAGGACGCGCTGCGAATGCACCAAGCCACCGAGACTGTCGAGATTGCGTTTCATGGTGTCGGGGTAGACGAGCAGCTTGTCGATCACCCCGGTCAGCCGCGCCAAGGCAAAGTCGAGGGTGACCGTCGCGTCGGGGCCGATGTTGCGCTCGACCGAGGAGTGCGAGATATCGCGCTCGTGCCATAGCGCGACATTCTCCATCGCCGGCAACGCCATCGAGCGCACCATGCGCGCCAGGCCGGTGAGGTTTTCGGTGAGGATCGGGTTGCGCTTGTGCGGCATCGCCGACGAGCCCTTTTGGCCGGCGGAGAAAAACTCTTCCGCCTCTCGGACTTCGGTGCGTTGCAGATGGCGGATCTCGGTCGCCAAGCGCTCGATCGACGAGGCGATGACCCCGAGGGTGGCAAAGAACATGGCGTGGCGATCGCGCGGAATGACCTGGGTCGAGATCGGTTCCGCGGTCAGACCGAGACGGTCGGCGACGTGTGCCTCGACCTTGGGATCGATGGCGGCGAAGGTGCCGACCGCGCCGGACAACGCGCAGGTCGCGATCTCGCGTCGCGCCGCCACCAGGCGCGCGCGATTGCGCGAGAATTCGGCGTAGGCTTGCGCCAGCTTGAGGCCGAACGTCGTCGGCTCGGCGTGAATACCGTGACTGCGGCCGATACAGATGGTGTCCTTGTGTTCGCGGGCACGGCGTTCGAGGGCGGCGAGAAGATCGTCGTGATCGGCGAGCAGAATATCCGCCGCCCGGGTGAGCTGGACCGCGAAGCAGGTGTCGAGCACGTCCGACGAGGTCAGGCCTTGATGGATGAATCGTGCCTCCGGTCCGACGTGCTCGGCGAGGTTGGTGAGGAAAGCGATGACGTCGTGTTTGACCTCGCGTTCGATCTCGTCGATGCGGGCGACCTCGAAGGCGCCGCGCTCCTCGATCGTCTTGGCGACACCGCGCGGGATGACGCCGAGATCTTCCTGCGCCTCGCAGGCGAAGCGTTCGATATCCATCCAGATTTGAAACCGCGTCTCGGGCTCCCATAGGGCGGCCATGGCGGGACGCGAATAGCGAGGGATCATTCTCGGCAGCTCCTGGTTCTTAGCGCAAGGCGGCGGCGATGTTGCCGCCATCGACGGTGATCACCGCGCCGGTGGTGTTGCGGGCGAGGGCAAGCGAGACGAACGCCTGGGCGACGTCGTCGGCGCTAACTTCGCGGCGCAACAGGTTGCCGCCCATATAGTCGGCTTCGCTCAAGCCGCGCGCCCCGGCGCGCTCGGCGATCATCTGGTCGGACAGCAGGCCGCTGCGAATACGGTCGGCATTGACCGCGTTCGAGCGAATACCGTCGGCGCCGTGATCGAGGGCGTATTGGCGCGACAGGAAAAGCGTGGCGGCCTTGGGCAAGCCATAGGGGCCGAAGTCACGGCCGGGATTGACCGCCTGTTTGGAGGCGTTGAACAATAATACCCCGCCGAGCCCCTGCGCCTGCATGACCCGGACCGCGTTCTGGGCGACGTGCTGATGGGCGAAGAAATTGAGCTCGAAGCTTTGCCTGAGGACCGAGTCCGCGACCTCGCCAATCCGTCCCTGCCACGCCGCGCCGGCATTCGAAACGGCGATGTCGAGTCCGCCATAGGTCGCGCAGACCGCATCGAACGCGGCGCGCACCGAGGCCGGATCGGTAACGTCGCAGGCGAGCCCGAGGCCGCCCAAATCGGCGGCCACCGCGGTGGCGGCGTCACCGTCAATGTCGAGGATCGCGAGTTCGGCGCCTTCGGCGGCGAACGCGCGCGCCGTCGCCGCGCCGATAGCGCCAGCGCCACCGGTAATCACCACCACATGGCGCGCCAAACGCTTCTCGGTGCCCTTGCCCAGTTTGGCCTGTTCGAGCGACCAATATTCGAGGTCGAACAAGTCCGCCTGGTCGATGCTTTCGAAGCGGCCGACCGACTCGGCGTCGGTGATCACCGCGATCGTGGTCTCCGCCAGATCGGCGGCGATCGCCGCATCCTTGGCTGATTTACCGAGGCCGAATAGGCCGATGCCGGGGACCATGACGACGCGCGGCACCGCATCGAGGCGGGTTTTGGGGGGCTCTTGGGCGGCGTTGTTACGCTCGAAGTAGCCGCCGTAGGCGCTGGCGAATTCGGTCAAGGCACGGGTCGTGGAGTCGCTGTAGGACTCGAGATCGTCGGCCGCCGGCGCGGCGACAAGCAACGGCACGCCCTTGGTGCGAATGACGTGGTCGGGAGTGACCACGCCGATCTGGCTATAGCGGGCAAGGTCCTCGCCATCGACGTAGGCGCGCACCGTGTCGCTGCCACGGTGGTCGAGGATCCAGCGTTTGGATTCGTCGCCGGCCTTGGTCGTGAGGCCGCGGAGGATGGGCGCGACTTCTTCAATGGTGGCGATGGCAGATGGCAAGGCGGCGACGGAAAAGACCGCGCTTGTGGCTTTGGCGATGCGGGTCTCGGCGAGCGAGACCAGCGAAATCATTCGGTCATAGGCTTCGCGCGCATTGTCACCGAAGGTGAATATGCCGTGCTTGAGCAGGATCAGGCCGTCGACATCGGGATTGGCGCGCGCGACCTCGCTGGCTTTCTTGGCGAGCGCGAAGCCGGGCATGATGTAGGGCACCAGCGCCGCCCGGTCGCCATAGACCTCGGCGCATATGGCGTCACCGTCGGGCTGATCGGTGATCGCGAGGACCGCCCAGGCGTGGGTGTGGTCGATGAACGTGTGCGGCAGGAAGGCATGCAGCAGCGCTTCGACGGAGGGATTGGGCGCGGTACTGTCGAGCAGGCTCAAACGATGCGCGTTGACCATGTCCTCGTCGCTCAACCGATCGAGGGCGAGCAGCGGCGCGACGGCGTCGAGCCGCATCGCCGGCAGACCCGGCGGCTCGATCGACGCCATGTCCCAGCCCGACCCCTTGACGCACATCGCCGCGACCGGGTCGCCGGAGAGATCGCTCAGCTCGGTTTTGACCGACGTATTGCCGCCGCCGTGCTGCACCAGGCGCGGCTCACCGCCGAGCAGGCGCGTGGTGTAGACCCTGAGCGCGAGGTCCTCGCCGACACCATGGTCGGCATAGTGCGCGACCGCGGCGCGCGCATCATCATCGGACCAGAGGCTGTCCATGGTGTCTCCTCGACGGTCGGGCGGTTTCGTTATTCAATAGGGACGCGTCGCCGCCCGGTCAACCGCTTGACTCGTGTGCGATGGGGCTCAAAAATTCTCCAGCCAGGGACGGACTTCGATTTCCCAAGACCAGGCGCTGCGATGTTGGATGTGGGTCTGGTAATAGCTCTCGGCGATCGCGTCGGGATCGAGCATCTTGTCGCTGCCGGAGTCGACATCGCGGCCGCGAATGCCGCCGTCGATGACGAAATGGGCGACATGAATGCCCTGCGGCGCCAGCTCGCGCGCCATGCTTTGCGCCAGCCCGCGCAAGCCAAACTTGCCCATCGCGAACGAGGCCGATTGTGGGTAGCCCTTAACCCCCGCCGACGCGCCGGTGAACAGAATGCTGCCGTGGCCTTGAGCGACCATTAGCCGTGCCGCCGCCTGGCCGACGAGAAACGCGCCGAACACGGTGACCGCGAGCGCGCGCTCGACATCGGCCGGATCGATATCGGTGATCGGACCGCGGGTGCGAAAACTGGGATTGTAGACCGCGACTTCCAGGGTGCCGAAATCGTTCGACAGCTTTTCAAACAATGTGGCGACGTCGTCGGCCTGACTGGCATCACAGGCATAGGCCCGGGCCCCGGTCTCCTCGACCAGCGCCGCCAGCTTGTTGGGGTCGCGCGCGGCCAGGGCGATGCTGGTGCCCTCGGCGGCAAAACGGCGCGCCAGGCTCGCGCTCAAACCACTGCCCGCGCCAACGATGAGCGCGTAAGGAGTATCGGCCATGTCAGGAATCCGCGTTGGTCATGATGGGCCACCATTTTTGTGCTTCCGAGGCCCCTTTAGCAAGCCAAAACCGAGTCTCACGTGACCATGGTCGCGGCCTCGATGATCGGCTAACACCGGTGCTGCTTGCCGAGTCGATTGGTGAGTTGTCGATCGCAAAAGTAGGCGTCGTGGATAAACGCCCCGGTAAAAACGGCGCCGTCGAGCTTGGCGCCGGTCAAATTGGCGCCGATGAGGTTGGCGTCGGTCAAATCGGCGCCCCGCAGATCGGCGTTCTCGAGGCGGGATTGCGCGAGATTGGCGCCGATCAGGCGCGCGCCGCCGAGATCGGCGCCGGATAGATCGGCGGCGAACAGGTTGGCGCCATCGAGATTGGCGTGTCTGAGTACGCTGTTTTGCATTTGCGCCCCATTGAGCCGGGCGCCGGTCAGGAGCGCGCCGGTGAGATCAGCGCCGGAAAAATTTCCGTGCGCCCCCTGAAAACCACGCAAATCGCAGCCCGGACACGCCTGAAGCGTGGGCTGTGGGCGATCGCCGAGAGTGTAATTGAACGTCGCGGCGAGCCAAATAGCGGTTATAATGCTGACCGGAATGGCCGCAAAAAGCCCCAGTTTCAGGGGTTTAGAGACGGGAACTTGCTTTGTCGGGTCCACAGCGCTCTATAATCGGGTCAATGTAAGAGCAGGAGCAGGTGAATTATATGTTTAAAAAAGGGGAGGATACCATGAGCGAGAACCAACCGATCGGCAATCCGACGGGACAATCCGCGGTGCCGCAGCGTGCCGAAGAGTCGGTGATCAGCCCCGGCCTCAAGGTGGTTGGAAACTTGGAGAGCGAAGGCGACGTGGTAATTGCCGGCACCGTCGAGGGTGATATCACCAGCCGCGGGCTGACGATCAGCCAAGGCGCGACGGTGACCGGAGCGATCCATTCGGATGTCGTCACCATCCTCGGCACGGTGCAAGGCGAGGTCCATGCGCGCTCGGTCGGTATTGCGAAAACCGGTGTGATGACCGGCGATGTGATCTATGCGTCGCTGGCGATCGAGGACGGTGCGGTCATCGAGGGAAATTGCCGCCGCGCGAAGGAAGGCGGCGAAGCCAAGGTCTCGAAGCTCAAGGCGGTCGAGGGTGGTGCCGGCAAGGCCCAGGCCGCGCCGCGTCCCGAGCCGAAGGAAAGCAAGCCCGAAGCGGGCTGAGGCAACGACACTTTCGAAGCGATCGAAAGTGCTCGCCGTTAACCAGAGAGTTCGATGAAATTATCCCTGGCGGGACGAGCAACGAAAGGCTCCGGCATGCCGCCGCCGGATGGCGCCCCCGCGGTGATCGCCCAGGGACTGATCATCGACGGTACGCTGACCGGAAACGTCGATTTTGTAATCGAGGGTTGCGTGCGCGGCGAAGTGCGCGGGCGCAGTGTCTCGATCGGATCGACGGGAGAAATCGACGCGTCGGTGAAAGCCTATGTCATCGACATCGCCGGCAAGGTAAAGGGCCGTCTGGAAGCGATGACCGTCAACATTGCCAAGTGCGCGGACATCGACGCGACGATTTTCCATCACCATCTTAATGTCGAAAAAGGGGCCGCGATCAAAGGGCTGCAGCCCTGGCGGCCGGCGGCGGATATGGAGCAGCGCCGCGCATTGTGGTGAAGATCGGGCGCGTTGGGTATTTCTGCGCGGTCCTCGCGTGTTTCATCTCGTTTGACACCGCTTTGGCGGACAGCGAACCCGACGACGCGTTGATCATCAACGGAAATCGTGTGTGCGAATCGCCCGTGGGAGAGGCCGCGCGCGCGCTCTGCGCGCGCATCAGATCGTCACCGAAATCCGGGATGTGGAGTCTCGCCGGAGGGCGCTTGTCCTACGCGTCGCGGCGGCCGCAAACCGGGATCGCGACGCACTCGACGAAATTGGGGATGACGGTATCCGAGATCACCGGCGATTTGGCGCAACAATACCGCGTCACCCAGTCCGTTGCTGGTGTCATGGTGACCGAGGTCGCTGACGGCGGCTTCGCGGACCGCCAGGGGCTGGAAAGCGGCGACGTTCTGGTCGAGATCGATCAAGACGCGATTGTCCTTCCGGAGGACGTCGAGCGGCGGCTCGATGGCATCGCCGCGGGCGAGGGCGGCTCAGCCTTGCTGTTGATTTATCGCCACTACGAACACCTGTTTCAGGTGATCTCGCAGAAATAATCACAGCAAACCGCGACGCGTAAAACTCACCGCAGTTTGTATGGCGTTCAGACGCCGGCCAAGCTTGCCTCGCATAAGCTCGGGCGCGCGGTCGCGCTTGCCGAGCCGCAATGAGTATCACTCAATGCAGCTCGGTATTTGATCACATCACGCCCTAAAGCAGACCGAGGGTCTTGAACGAGGCGTGGCCGCCGCGGCCGATGACGATGTGGTCGTGGACGGTGATACCGAGCGGTTTGGCCGCCGCGATCACGCGCTCGGTGGTTTCGATGTCGGCGCGCGACGGCGTGGGGTCGCCGCTCGGGTGATTGTGCACCATGATAAGCGCGCTGGCGCCGAGGTCGAGCGCGCGGCGAACCACCTCGCGCGGGTAGACCGGGGTGTGATCGACGGTCCCGGACTGCTGAAGCTCGTCGGCGATCATGACGTTTTTGCGATCAAGAAACAGGATGCGAAATTGCTCGGTCTTGATGTGCTGCATCGAAACCTTGCAGTAATCGAGCAGCGCCTGCCACGACAGCAAAGGCCGGTCGATCACCGCGTCGCGAAGCGACCGCTGGCTGGTCGCGTCGACCACTTTGAGGATCGCAACTACCGCGTCGCCGACATCGGCGATCTTGGCCAATTGGGCGGGCTCGGCGGCGACGGTCGCCGACAGCGAGCCGAACTCGGCGAGCAAGGCCTTGGCGAGCGGTTTGACGTCACGCCGCGGCAAGGCGGAAAACAGCAACAGTTCGAGCAATTCGTAATCGGCGAGAGCGTCACTGCCGCCCCTCAGAAAACGTTCGCGCAGGCGTTGGCGATGGCCGATCGAATCCGATTTTGGCCCCGCCTCGGAAAGGTGGGATACGGTCTCGGATTTATCCGCTGGGCCGGCCATTGCCGATCACAAATAGGGGGGCTGATGGAGCCCTGTCGGCGAGGTGGTGAAAATCTCATGGCCGTCAGCCGTCACCGCGATCGAATGTTCGAACTGCGCCGACAACGAGCGGTCCTTGGTGACCGCGGTCCAGGCGTCGGCCAGGACCTTGACGTCGAAGCGCCCGAGATTGATCATCGGCTCGATGGTGAAAAACATGCCCTCGCGCAGCGCCAACCCTTCGCCGGCACGACCGTAATGGAGCACGCTCGGCGCGTCGTGAAACACCCGCCCGATGCCGTGGCCGCAAAAATCACGCACTACCGAGCAGCGTTCGCTTTCGGCATAGGACTGGATGGCGTGACCGATATCGCCGAGCGTCGCGCCGGGCCGCACCACCGCAATGCCGCGCATCAAGGCTTCATAGGTGACGTCGATCAGCCGCTCGGCCTTGCGCGGCACCTTGCCGAGCCCAAACATACGGCTGGTATCGCCATACCAACCATCGAGAATGACGGTAATGTCGATGTTGACGATATCGCCGGAGCCGAGCTTTTTCGCGTCGTCGGGAATACCGTGGCAGACCACGTGATTGACCGAAGTGCAGATCGACTTGGGAAAGCCGCGATAATTCAGCGGTGCCGAAATCGCGCCATGGTCTTCGGTGAACGCATGGCACAGCCGGTCGAGCTCGCCGGTCGAGATGCCGGGTTCGACGTACGGCGTGATGTAATCGAGCACCTCGGCCGCGAGCCGGCCCGCCTTGCGCATGCCCGCGTAGCCCTCCGGCCCGTGCAGCTGGATCGACCGTACGCCAGGGTCGTTCATCTCCTGCTGGTCGATATCCTGCACGCGTAATTCCTTTAATCGTGTCCGGCGCTCGGGCGGCGTGGCTCAATCATATGGGGAGTCACGCACGATGGGCAAAGGCCGATCCAGGGTAATTGCTTCGATCGACAGCTGGCAAGCATAGCACAGCGCCTCGACCCCGGCATCGAGAGCGGCGGCGAACGCCTTGGCGTAGGTCGGATCGATGTCGCCGGCGAGGCGAAAATCGTCACAATCCTCGCGCTGGACGAGATAGACCATGACGGCGCGGTGACCGGCCGCGACCATGGCCGACAATTCGACCAGATGCTTGGTTCCGCGCGTGGTTACCGCGTCGGGAAACTCGGCGCCGAGGGCACGCTTGAGATGCACGTTCTTGACCTCGACATAGCAGTCGGGGCGGGCGTCGTCGCCGAGCAAAATATCGACGCGGGAATTCTCGCCGTATTTGACTTCGCGCCGCAGTGTGGCGTAGCCCGATAGCGGCTTGATCATGCCGGCCTCGATTGCTTCAGCGACTATCGCGTTGGGCCAGGCGGTGTTGACCCCAACCAGGCGCTCGTCGATACGCGCCAATTCCCACGACCATTTGAGTTTTCGCGCGGGATTGCGCGCCGGCGATAGCCAGACCTCCAAACCGGGCTCGGCCAGGCCGGTCATCGCGCCGGGATTGGCGACATGCGCGGTGATCTCCTCGCCGTCGTCGAATCGAACATCGGCGAGAAAGCGTTTGTAACGGCGAATCAAGGTGCCGTGTCTGAGGGGATCGGGAAACCGCATGACGCTCTAAATATCGCCCCGGCCGCCAGGCCGCAAGCAGGGCTTTGGCTGCGGGCCCGGCTCGGGTATTCTCTCGCCCGAGGGAGGAGTCCATGACTATCAATCACCCCACGGCCTGTGTCTTGATCATCGGCAACGAGATCCTGTCGGGACGCACCCAGGACGTGAACATCAATTATATCGCGACGCGGTTGACCGAACACGGCGTCGCGCTGAAGGAAGCCCGCGTGGTGCCCGACGACGAGGGCATGATCATCGCCGCGGTTAACGAATGCCGCGCGACCTACGATCATGTGTTCACCACCGGCGGCATCGGGCCGACGCACGACGATATCACCGCCGAATGTATCGCCAAGGTGTTCGGCGTCACGCTCGAGCAAAACGCCGAGGCGCGCGCGCTGTTAGAGGCGCTGTTCGCCGAGCGCAATATCGAACTCAACGAGGCGCGGCTCAGGATGGCCAACGCGCCGGTGGGCGCGACCTTGGTCAAGAACAGTATTTCCGGCGCGCCCGGGTTTCGCATGGAAAATGTCTACGTGCTCGCCGGCGTGCCGTCGATCATGCAGGCGATGTTCGAAAGCGCGCTGGCGGGGATCAGCGGCGGCACCCCGGTCGAATCGCGCACCGTGGTCGCGTACTTGCCAGAGGGCGCGCTCGCCGGCCCGCTGCGCGCGCTGCAGGACGATTACAACGATGTCGACATGGGGAGCTACCCGTTCTATCGGGTCGGGCGGTATGGCTCGAATCTGGTCTTACGCGGCACCGACACCGCGCGCCTCGACCAGGCCGTCGGGCAGCTGATCGACATGGTCAAGGACCTCGGCGGCGAGCCGGTGCTGGAAGCCTGACGCGCCGGCTCGTCCAGGCGCCCGCTTGGTGGAATTGGTAGACACACAGGACTTAAAATCCTGAGGCCGCAAGGCCGTCCCGGTTCGAGTCCGGGAGCGGGCACCACCCCTATATCCCGACAATTCCCGTACTGCCCCGTAAGACAGCGTAAACACTAGGTTTTTTCTTCCACGCCGGGCTTGCATGTTCCCCGTCGTTCCCCTATATTCCCGCCTATAGCGTGGGAATGGATGAGGGAATGACGATGATTGGCAAGCTGACAAAGGCCAAGGTGAAGGCCGCCCAGAAGCCGGGGCGGTACGCCGACGGCAACACGCTCTACCTGTATGTGACACCGACCGGGAGCAAGTCCTGGGTGCAACGTCTGACGGTGAACGGGCGGCGCTGCGACATCGGCCTGGGACCCTGGCCGGTGGTGACGCTGGCCGAGGCGCGGGACGTAGCCTTGGACAACCGCCGTCTCGTTCGAGATGGCGGAGATCCGCTTGTCGGCAAGCGCAAGGCCAGCATCCCGACGTTCCGGGACGCGACGGTTGCGACCTTCGAGGCCAACAAGGCTCGTTGGAGATCGGCGAAGGTGACGGCGACATGGATGCAGCAAATGGAGCGGCACGTTCTGCCGACGCTTGGAGACATGCGCGTCGACCACGTGGACCGGGGCGACGTGCTGGCGATCCTGACGCCTATGTGGACGGTCAAGCCGGAGATCGCCCGGAAGCTCCGCCAGCGTATGCGGGCCGTGCTGGCATGGGCCGAGGCGCACGGTCATGTTGACCGCAACGTCGCCGGAGAGGCGATTGACGGTGCCTTGCCGGCAATGCCGTCTGTGAAGCAGCACTTCCGCGCCCTGCCGCACCCCGACGTTGCCGCCGCGCTGGTGACCATCTCCGACTCGAAGGCCAGCATGGCCGCGAAGGCATGTCTGAGGTTCGTCGTGCTGACCGCCTGTCGCTCCGGTGAGGCCAGATTGGCAACGTGGGATGAGATCGACCTGGACGCTCGTGTCTGGCGCATCCCTGCCGAGCGCATGAAGGCCGGGGCCGAGCACCGGGTTCCCCTGGCCGATGAGGCCGTGGCCGTGCTTCACGAGGTCGCACCCTTGCGGGATGACTCCGGGCTCGTGTTCCCTTCGCCCCGCCGACGTGGTGCATCGCTTTCCGACATGACGTTAACGAAGGTGTTGCGCGACACCGGCCTTGCCGAGCGTTGCGTTGTCCATGGCTTCCGGTCGAGCTTCCGGGACTGGTGCGCCGACACCGGCAAGCCGAGGGAGATCGCCGAGGCCGCGTTGGTGCACACCGTCCAAGGTGTCGAGGGAGCATACTTCCGAAGCGACCTGTTCGAGCGCCGCCGCGACCTGATGAACTCGTGGTCGCGGTACATCACCGGCACCGGCGGGACGGTGGTGAAGCTCCATGGCTAGCGCCAGCGTGAAGGCGTATTTCCGCCCGGACGGCGGATTGAGTGTCCGCGTCCGGACAGTGCAGGAGATCATCGAGGATGCGGCGGCGAACGCCTCCCCGGCGCTGGCAAAGGATATCCGGGCGCTGAAGTGGCTTCTTGACCCGGCCAGTGTCAACCGCTTCGAGCGCAAGCGGGAAGAGATAGCGAGGGGCTGGCTGGCGAAGAACCTGGGCAACACTGCCGCCGCGCGCCTCATTGCGAAAGCCAAGGGCACCCACGAGGAAAGCGAACGCCGGGCGATCCGCCGCGAGCGGAAGGGGTGGGACAAAAAAGTGAAAACGCACCCCGTCACAAGACGGGACTAGACGCGCACCCTTGGGACATTCCGAATTGGAGTGTCCCCTGATGCAGACAACCTTTCGCCTACTGCCGCGCCGCGAGGTCGAGTCCATGACCGGCCTAAGCCGCACGTCCATCTATCGCCTTATGAGGCTAGGTCGGTTTCCTGAGCCTCTTCGCGTCGGCCCGAAGGCCGTCCGGTGGAACGAGGAAGAGCTGGTGAGCTGGCTTGCGTCTCGCCCGAA
>JAKZSU010000038.1:0-32116 GCA_047517485.1 Alphaproteobacteria bacterium | reverse complement strand
AACCTCCTCGAACTTCATCAATCTCAGTCCCTGTACCTGCTCCGTTCGACGCATCGCCTCCCTCCATGGCTTGGAAGCGTTCTAAAACCGGACAGATCATCTGGTACATAAACCGGACATATCGCGTGTTACCGACACGCCTCGCCTCGATGCGGCGAAAGCGGCGATGATTGCGAAAACCCAAAAGTGCGGCGCGATGACCGGCGACCGCGAGGCGATTCTGTTTTCCGGCATGCGCGCCAACCTGTTGATGCCGCACCCGATTTATATCGCGAGCGGCGAGGGCGCCCATGTCAACGACATCGACGGCAACCGCTATATCGACACCTGCATGGGGTTCGGCGTCTGCGTGCTCGGCCACCGCCAGACTAACGTCGCCGCGGCGATCGCCAGGGTCTCCGAGTCGGGCTGGCATTTCGGCATTCATGCGCAAGAACAACTGCCGCTGGCGCGGATGCTGCAGGACGCGATTCCGTGCGCCGACCGCATCCTGTTCTGCAACACAGGATCGGAGGCGACGAGTTATGCGATGCGCGCCGCGCGTGCGTTTACTGGCAAGGAGAAAATCGGCATCTTCAACGGCTATTGGCACGGCATGCACGACTATTGCATGGTCGCGCCGTCGCCCCGGCCGTCGCGCGATCGCCCCGTCGGTGCCGATATCAGCAGCGGCGTGCCACGCGCGGTGCATGATTTAATCGTGCCGCTGCCCTACCGCAACGAACACGCGTTCGACATCATCCGCGAGAATGCCGACGAGCTGGCGATGGTGGTGATCGAGCCGGTGCAGCACTCGAACCCGCAAGGCGAAGTCGCCGACTTCCTCGCGGCGCTGCAGGATGTCTGCCGCGCCTGCGGGGTGATCTTCATGCTCGACGAAATGGTCACCGGCTTTCGCATCGCCTATGGCGGCGGCCAGTCCTATTTCGGCATCACCCCGGACATGGCGACGCTGGGCAAGGCGTGCGGCGGCGGCCTGCCGATCGGGGTGATCGCCGGGCGCGAGGACATCATGCGGACGTTCCTGCCGCCCGCCGGCCGGACCGGCGTGTTCACCGGCGGGACGTTTACCGGCAATCCGCTCAGCATGGCGGCCGGCGGCGCGGCGGTGACCTATATGTCCGAACATCCCGAGATCTATGCCGACATGTCCGAGCAAGGCGATCGGCTGACCGACGGGTTCAACGCGTTCTGCCGCGCCAGCAACATGCCGGTGCACATGGGCAATGTCGGCTCGATGTTTCACATCTATTTCCAGGCCGGCGCGGTGGCGAGCAGTTTCGATATCGACGAGATCTCGCTCGCCGACGCCCACCAGGCGTTCAATCTGCACGCCCTCGATCTCGGCGTGCTGATTTCCGGCGGCGACCGCTACTATCTGTCGGCGGCGCACACGGCGGACATCGTCGATTCGATGATCGAGATTTTCGCCGAGGCGCTCACCCGGGTCCGCGAGGACGGGCTGCTCTAAAGTTCGGCAAGCAGCGCGTCGGTATCGACCTGGCGGCAATAACCCTTGATCGCCGCGAGCGACCGGTCGTGGCGGTCTTGGGCATAGGTCGCGCAGGCGTCGGGGACCAGGGTCACCAGATAGCCGAGATCGCAGGCGTCGCGCACCGCCGATTCGATGCATTGATCGGTGACCAGGCCGGCGATCACCAATTGGCGAACCCCGAGATTGCGCAGCAGATAGTCGATGTGGGTCGAGATAAAGACGCTCGATGAGGTCTTCGGCAGCACGATCTCGTCGTCGCCGGGGGCGATCTCGTCGATCACCTTGGCGTCCCACGACCCCTTGGGCACGTTGAAGCCGGTGATTTTGTAATCGAGGCTGCGATCGCGCCCGTCCTTGGTCAGGCTTTCGATGGTGGTGTAGAGGATCTCGATACCGGCGGCGCGAAACCCGGTTTGCAGTTTCTGCATGTTGGGAACGGCGATAGTGGCAATGCGATCAAAATAATAGCCGTAACGATTCTCGATCTCCGTGGCGGAGAGCCCCTTGAATTCCCCGCCCTCACGGCGAACCGTGAAGTTTTGCACGTCGATGAACAGCAGCGCCGACCGTGCCGGGGACAGGGGTACTTCGCGGGTCAAGTCAGCTTCGGTCATGATCGTTCTTCCGGTTCGCCCAAGAATTCTTTTGCGGCTTCGCCGATCGTCTCCGCCAGCAAGTCGGCCCAGCGCTCGACACCGGTCTGGCCCGCCAATTGATCGTTGCGAATCTCGACCAGGCCATGGACCAGGCCGCGCGCCTCGCCGTGGATCGGGATGGTAAAGTCTTCCTCGTCATCGACCGTATAGGGTTGGTTGAACGCGAAGTTGAGATCGGGCGCGGCGGCGGCGAGCAACGGCATCAGCGCGTGGCTGAATTGGGAGTCGCGATTGTACAGCAATCCGGCGTGCCAGGGCCGGGCGAAACCGTCCATGACCGGGGTACAGCTGTGCACCGAGAATAGGATCGCCGGCCGTGCCGCCACGGCGCGCGCGTCCAGCAGCGCGGTGATGGCGGCGTGATAGGGCGCGTGGATCTCGGCGCGGCGGCGCCCCCGGTCCGCTTCGCTCACCGCTTGGTTGGCCGGGATCGGGGTTCCGTCGCTGGCGTCGACAATCGACGCGGCGACTTCGGGGTCGCGGTTGCAGTCGATGACCAGGCGGCTGTAGCTCTGGATCACCAACGGCGCGTCGAGCCGTTCCGAGAGCCGGCGGGCCAACGCCGCGGCGCCAAGATCGTAGGCGATATGGCAATCCATCTCGCCAGCGCTCAAGCCGAGATCGCCGAGCCGATCGGGAATCGCGCGACCGGCGTGATCGCAAGTCAGCACGAACGGCGAGGCGCCGTTGCCGTTGATCACGGTGACGGGCGGTGGATCGGTCGGTTTCAGAAGCGTCGCGGTCATGGTTAATGCTTTGGCGGTAATTCCCAGCGCACAGGTTCCAATCCCCGGGCGCTTCCGTCAAGATCGGCGCGGTCAATCAACCGGATCGGGCAAGCCATGGTACGGGAAGAACTGATATTCGCCGGGTGCAGCGATATCGCCGGCAAGATTCGCGGCAAGAGCTTTCCCGCGCGCGACCTGGATATGCGGCTCCGACGGGGGATCGGCTGGACACCGACCAACGTTCAGCTCACCTGCTTCGACACCATTGCCGACAGCCCCTACGGCGCGCTCGGCGATGTCGTGCTGATGCCCGATCCCGCGACCTTGGTGCCCGCCGAGTTCGCCGACGACAGGCCGGCGGAGACCTTCATGGTCGGCGATATCAAGCGTCTCGACGGCTCGCCGTGGGAATGCTGCACACGGTCGATCCTCGGCGCTGCTCTGGAGCGTCTGCACACCGTCTCGGGGTTGACCCTGAACAGCGCCTTCGAGCAGGAGTTTCACTTCAGGGATATGACGAGCCCGACCGGGAACGCCTATTCCTTTGGCGGGTTTCGTGCCCAGCGGGTGTTCGCCGAAACCTTGACCGCGGCGATGTTCGATAGCGGCCTCACCCCCGACACTTTCCTCAAGGAATACGGCGTCGACCAATATGAGGTGACGTGCGGTCCGCGGCCGGGAATTCTCGGTGCCGATCACGCCTTGATCCTACGCGAGCTGGTCCGGGTTACCGGTGAACATCTCGATCGGCCGGTATCCTTCACCCCGCTGCGCGAGGCCGGCGGGGTTGGTAACGGCGTGCATATACATATGAGTTTCCTCGACGCGGACCGGCGTCCGGCGACCCATGATCCGGACAGCGAGACCGGGCTTAGCCGCGCCGCCGGCGCCTTCGTCGCGGGAATTCTGAAATATCTGCCGGCGATCGTTGCGATCACCGCGCCGAGCCGGATTTCCTACGCCCGCTTGCTGCCCCATCGCTGGAGCGCGCCGTTCAATAATCTCGGGCTCCAGGATCGCGAGGCCGGGGTGCGGCTGTGCCCGGTGTCCGAGATCAGCGATGTCGCCAAGTCGGCGCAGTTCAACTTCGAAGTCCGCGCGGCGGACGCCGCGGCGAGCCCGTATCTGCAGCTCGCGGCGATCGTCCACGCTGGCGTCCAAGGCATCGAGGACGGGTTGGCGACCCCGGTGGCGACGGCCGAGGATCTCTCGCTTTTGTCGCCCGAGGCGCTTGGCGAACGCGGCGTACGGCGCTTGCCGGCGAGCCTCGAGGACGCGCTCGCGTTGTTCGCCGACGATCCGGTGGTCTGCGGCTGGTTTCCCGACGGCTTCGCCGATATCTATGTCAAGCACAAGCACGGCGAGCTTGGCTATCTCGCGGATAAGGCGGAGAGCGAAATATACGCCGCCTATGAAGAGACCTATTAGTCGGGCATCAAAGGACATCCATGCGGAAAATTCTTGTCACCGGGGCGCTCGGACAGATCGGCTCGGAACTGTTGCCGGCGTTGCAAGAACGCTATGGCGCCGAGTCGGTGATCGCCTCCGATGTCCGGGTCGGGGTGGTCGCCGATGACCCGCTGTTCGAAGTCATCGATTGCACCCAGCGCGCCCAGATTCAGGATGTCGTGCAGCGCCACGATGTCGGCACGATCTATCATTTGGCGGCGATGCTGTCGGCGACCGCGGAGGAACGGCCCCAGGCAGCGTGGGATATCAACATGGGCGGCGTCTATCATGTGCTCGAGGTGGCGCGGCAGAATCGCTGCGCGGTGTTTCTGCCGAGCTCGATCGGCGCTTTCGGGCCGAGCACACCGCGCGACGCGACACCGCAGGTTACCATCCAGCGGCCGACGACGATCTATGGCGTCACCAAGGTCGCGAGCGAACTGTTATGCGACTATTATTTTACCCGCTTCGGGGTCGATACCCGGGGATTGCGCTTTCCCGGGCTGATTTCCTATGTCGCGCCGCCCGGCGGCGGCACCACCGACTATGCGGTCGATATTTTTTACCAGGCGATACGCTACCGGCATTACACCTGTTTTCTCGCCGCCGATTGCCGGCTCGACATGATGTACATGCCCGACGCGGTCCGCGCGATGATCGCGTTGATGGAGGCCGATCCGGCGCGTCTGGTGCATCGCAATTGTTTCAATATCGCGGCAATGAACGTGACGCCCGAGGAGTTGGCGGCGGAAATAGGTAAGTACGTGGCGGATTTCGCCATCGATTACGAGGTCGATCCGGTGCGCCAAGCGATCGCCGAATCGTGGCCGCGTTCGATCGACGATTCGGCGGCGCGCGCCGAGTGGGATTGGGCGCCGGCCTTCGATCTGGGCAGCATGACCGCGGATATGTTGGAAAAGCTCGGGCGAAAACTCAAGCCCGCCCGGTGAGAAAGTGGGGAGGAGAGGCGCATGCCGCATGATCGACTAGAGGGCGCACTAGCGGACGCGCTCGGCGAGCTGCGTGACTCGGGCCGCAGCAAGGGGCGGGAGACCGTGGTCAGCGGCGTTGTCCCGGCGGCGCGCGGGCGCGGGCCGCGCATCACCCTCGCGGGCGAGGGCGATACACCGTATCTGCGGATGAACTCTAACGGGTATCTCGGCCTGGCAACGGACGATGCGGTGATCGCCGCCGAGGACAGTGCGGTGAGGGCCTATGGCAGTGGCCCCGGCGCGGTGCGGTTCATCAGCGGCACCTGGCAGCCGCACATCGATCTCGAACGCGATCTCGCGCGCTTCCATGCGCGCGAAGCGTCGATGATCTTCAGTTCGGCTTATGCCACGGTTATGGGTGTTCTGTCGTCGCTGATTACGCCGGAAACCGCGGTGATCAGCGACGCGCTCAATCACAACAGCATCATCAACGCGGTTCGCCTGTCGCGCCCCAAAATGCGCGAGGTTTTCGGGCATCTGGATTTGGCCGAGCTCGAGTCCTGCCTCGCCAAGGCGGCGGGCGAATGCCGCCGGGCGGTGGTGGTCACCGACGGGATTTTTTCAATGCGCGGTGATCACGCGCCGCTCGACGAGATCGCCGACATCGTCCGGCGCCACGATGCCGCGTTCGCCGAGAACGTCGTGCTGGTGGTCGACGATTCGCATGGCGTCGGCGCCTTCGGCGCGACCGGGCGCGGCACCGAGGAGGTGACCGCCTGCGGCGAGGTCGACGTGCTTATCGCCACCCTCGGCAAGGCGTTCGGCGTCAATGGCGGCTATGTCGCGGCCAGCCAAACCGTCATCGACTATCTCCGCGAAACCTCGCCGTTCTATATCTATTCCAATCCGATCACGCCGGGCGAGGCGGCCGCCGCGTCGGCCTCGATCGCCATTGTCGACAGCCCGCGCGGGCGCGCTCTGCTCGATCATTTGCGCACCATGACCAAGCGTTTCGAGGACGGATTGGTTGCCCTGGGGCTCGAGACCATCGCCGGCGAGCACCCGGTGGTGCCTTTGATGGTGCGCGATACCGCGCGGACCTCGGCCCTGGTGGCGCACTTGCGCGCCCGCCATATCCTCGCCACCGGTCTCAATTTTCCCGTGGTGCCCAAGGGCGACGAGGAGATCCGCTTTCAGATCTCCGCCGCACACACACCGGCCGATATCGACGAGGCGCTTGCGGCGCTTGCCGATTTTCGGTGAGGATAGGCGCATGGTTGATCATATCGTCGATGCCCAAGGGTTGAACTGCCCGCTGCCCGTGCTGCGTGCCAAGAAGGGCCTGCGCCAGGTCCCGGTCGACGGCACCATGCAAGTGCTCGCCACCGACCCCGGCGCGGTCGCGGATTTCGTGGCGTTTTGCGAGACCACCGGCAACGAGCTGCTCGATTCCAGCGAGCAGGACG
The DNA here is from genome assembly GCA_047517485.1 of Alphaproteobacteria bacterium. Classification (GTDB taxonomy): domain Bacteria; phylum Pseudomonadota; class Alphaproteobacteria; order UBA7887; family UBA7887; genus JAKZSU01. The sequence continues at coordinate 25,390 of JAKZSU010000038.1, read as the reverse complement.
GGGTGTACATTTTTTTGATCAAACGATTGCGCTAGAGCAGCGAGATGACCGACAGACTGCAAGACAAGATCGCCATCGTCACCGGCGCCGGATCGATCGGGCCTGGGTGGGGCAACGGCAAGGCGGCCGCGGTGGCGTTCGCCCGCGAAGGCGCCAAGATATTTGCCATCGATCTCAACCCCGACGCCGCCGCCGAGACCAAGGGCATCATCGAGGGCGAGGGTGGGACCTGCGAGACGTTTACCGCCGACGTCTCGAGCGGCGGCGACGTGAAGGACGCCATCGAGGCTTGCCTGGCAGCCTTCGGTCGTGTCGATGTGCTGCACAACAATGTCGGCATCGTCGAACCCAGTGGGCCGGTCGAGATCGGCGAGAACGCCTGGGACCGGATGATCGATGTCAACGTGAAAAGCATGTATCTGACGTGTCGCAACGTGTTGCCGCATATGACAGAGCGCGGCTCCGGCGCGATCGTCAACGTCTCCTCGATCGCCTCGTTCTTTTCGCTGGGCTATCCGTGCGTGTCGTATTCGGCGTCGAAAGGCGCGATCAACGCGATGACCCGCAATATCGCCATCCAATACGCCGGCAAGGGCATCCGCTGCAACGCCATCCTGCCGGGACTGATGGACACGCCGCTGATCCGCGGCGCCGTGGCCGAGGCTTACGACGATATCGATGCCATGCTCAAGAAGCGTGACGCCCAGTGCCCGATGGGTTTCATGGGGGATGCCTGGGACACCGCCAACGCCGCGGTGTTTCTCGCCTCCGACGAAGCGCGCTACATCACTGGCATCGAGCTGATCGTCGACGGCGGCCTGACCATCACCAACGTGCCGATGGCGGGGTAAGTCGCGAGGCGCGACGGCCGACGGTTATTTCGCTTATTTTGCTCGGCCCAGCGGAGTCGAGCGGGCGCGACATCATGCCATTTCGAAGCGCCCAAATTGTTGTTGACAGGATATCATAGGAGTGTATATACACATAAATAGACAGTCACCGCAAAAAAAGGGCCTTTCGCCATGAACGTCGAGACCCCCGCGAACTGCACCTGCTTCAACCTCCGCAAAGCGGTGCGCGCGGTGACCCAAATGTATGACGAGGCCTTGAAGCCCAGCGGCCTGCGCACCACCCAGTTTTCCCTGCTCTCGGTGGTTGGCCGCAAAGGCCCGATCGGGATCAGCGAATTGGCGCAGGCGCTCGGCATGGACCGGACCACCCTGACGCGCAATCTCAAACCGCTCACCGACAAGGGTCTGGTCGACGTGAGCAGCGGAACCGACCGCCGGCAGCGGCCGGTCGCCTTGACCTCAGCGGGCGAGGACGTGTTGGCCCAAGCCTTGCCGCTGTGGCGCGGGGTCCAATCCCGCATGGTCGGCGGCCTTGGCCACGACCGATGGCGTGGGCTGCTCGGAGATCTCAATGCGGCCGCCCGCCAAGCCCAAGCGGGGTAGGTTTTTTTTGAACTTTTAAGTGTAATTACACTTAAAAAACACAAATCGCACTGAAAGGAAGACTGTCATGACCAACTATTCCCCAGCCGCCACCGCGATCCTCGAAGCCTCGGTCGCGGTCATTGCCAATGCCGCGATCGATGCTCAACGGCATGAAACGGCCCCGACAGTGATCGAAATATCGAAAGGTACCGCGGATGAGTGGTTCGCTGACGGACACCGGGTGCCCTATGACCGGCGGCCGGGAACAGTCCTGCCCCGTGGCGAGGGTCGAGACTCACCCGATGTCATCGAGGTGTTCCGCCGGATCACCCACGATGCGCCGCGCGATGACAACCCGGTTTGGACGTCGTTTTTGCCCGGCTGGCCCGACGGCTCGTTCGGCTGGGCGAAAGTTGATCGCCATTTGTCCGGCGCGGACATCGGGCCGCGCCTCTTCGTCGAGTATGTCGGCCACGGTGAGTCGGATAAGCCGAGCGCGTATCCTTACGGCACCGACGAGCGCGCCGATCTGATCGAGGCGATGTGGCGCGCCGAGGGCATCCGTTCGACCTTCCTCGTCGCCTTCGATTATTCCTCGATCGTCGCGCTCGAACTCCTCAGCCGCCAACAGGAGCGCCGCGAGGGGGGCGTCGACCAGGCCACCAAGATCGTCGGCGTTCTGTTGATCAACGGCGGCCTGTTCGCCGAGGCGCATACCCACCCGTGGTTCACCACGCCGGTGCTCAAGTCGCCGATCGGCGGCCTGGTGACCGCGCTGGCGCAGCGCTCGAAGTTCGTCTTTCGCCACCTCATGATGCCAGTGTGGTCGAAGGACTTCGTCGTGACAGACCAAGAATTCGACCAGCTCCACGACGCCATCGGCCGGCGCAATGGCGTCTCCATCCTCGGCAAAACCGCGGATTTCGTCGATCATCACCGGCGCAAAGCGGCGCGATTAAATTTGGAACGATTGTTCCATACCAATCGGCACGCCGTCTCGTTCCACGTCGTCGGCAGCGCGGAAGACCCGTTCGAGGGCCGCCAAGCCGTCACCGCGAAGGCGCGGCTAGGCCAGCACGGCCTCGACGTGCGCCTTCTCCCCGGCGGTCACCTCACGACCTCCGAACACCCGGCGCTGCTGGCGGACATTATTCAAGAGGTGGCGCTTGGAGCCGAGCATGTGATGGCGGCTTGAGGCGGCGGTCACTTCCCTCACACCACGCTCTGAAATCGTTCGATGCAGACGTCCAGTGTCGCGGCGGGGTCGCGTTTCCACCAGTTTTTGGCGGAGAAAATTTCCGCCTCGCACAAGCCGTCGTATCCGGCGCCCTCGATCGATCGGCGGATCGCCTTGAGGTCGATCACGCCGTCGCCCATCATGCCGCGATCGGTGATCAGGTCGCGCGTCGGCACCAGCCAATCGGAGATGTGATAGGCGAGCAGGCGATCGGCGCCGGTGCGCCCGATTTGGGCCGCGAGCGCCGGGTCCCACCAGATGTGATAGACGTCGGCGGCGACTCCGATGCGTCCGTCGCGGTCGGGGTCGAGCCGGTCGCACCAGTCGAGCGCCTGGCCCAGGGTGTTGAGACAGCTGCGGTCGCCGGCGGTCATCGGGTGGAGCGGTTCGAGCGCCAAGGGCACGCCCACGTCGCGCGCATGGTCGAGCAGCGCCGCGACACCGTCAAGGGCTTGCGCCCGTGCGCCTTCGAGGTCGCGGCTGCCCTCGTATACGCTCCCCACCACCATGATGTAGCAGCGCGCGCCGATCGCCGCGGCGATATCGAGCGCGCGTCGGTTTTCGTCGATCGCTGCGCCGCGTTCGGCCGAGGTAGCGCCGGTGAGGGTGCGGCTGCGGCAATAGCCGGTGACCACCAGCCCGGCGTCCTTGATGCGTCGCGCGACCGCGCCAACATCGGCGCCCGAGTCCTCGATCTCGCGGCGCCACGGCGCGATGCCGCCGATGCCGCGCGCGGCCAGCAAATCGATGGTATTCTCGATCGGCCACTGGTAGCCGAAAGTCGCGGTGTTGATCGCCAACAGATCCAACCGGTCGCCCAATTCACGCATCGAATTCGTCCTCGTCCCAAATTTCGCCGTCCTTCGGTGGGCCGGCGAGCGATCTTACCGGGATCGGCGAGGAAACATCGAATCGCCGTCGCCACTTGGCAATCTCCCGCATCGTAAAAAGCGTGTCCCAGCCGCCACACGATCGGGGCGGCGCGCCTGCGAATACCATGTTTTGCGTTGACCGTTTGCCAACGGACGTGAAACAGTCATCGCTCGAAAGACCGCGACAAAGCTCCAGCCGCAGGTTGGCGCGTCGCGGATGGTGTTCGCATACCCGTCAGCGGAGCGCGGCGAGGATGCGAGTCTTAAAGGGGCGGCGCCAAAATTGGCGACCGCGACGACCGAGGGGGACGTCATGGAAGTCGAAGCCAAGATCGTCTGGCTGTTTATCTTCGTGGCCCTGTATTGGGCCTACTGCATATTCTGGGGCATCAAGGGCGCGATCAGCGCGCGCACGGCGAGCGATTATTTCATCGCCGGTCGCGGTATCTCGATCTGGGTGTTCGTGCTCGCGGCGACCGCGACATCGTTCTCGGGGTGGACCTTCATGGGGCATCCCGGGCTGATCTATCGCGACGGCCTGCCCTATGCCTACGCGTCGTTCTATGCGATCACGATTCCCTTTACCGGCGTGATGTTCCTCAAACGGCAATGGATGATCGGCAAACGATTCGGTTTCGTCACCCCCGGCGAGATGCTGTCCGACTATTTCCGCTCCGACATCATCCGAGTGCTGGTGGTAATCGTCGCGCTGGTGTTCTCGGTGCCCTATCTCGGCATCCAACTGCGCGCCTCCGGCTTCCTGTTCAACGTGCTCACCGACGGCATGCTCGATGTCGAGGTGGGGATGTGGCTGCTTTCGGCGGTGGTGATCATCTATGTCGCCTCGGGCGGCCTGCGCGCCGTCGCCTATGTCGATACCGTGCAATGCCTGCTGCTCGCCGGCGGCATCATCGCGATCGGCATTATTTCCTACAGCTACATCGGCGGCATTGACAATCTGACCGCCGGTATCGCCGCGCTGACCACGATCGACGAAAAATTGACCCCCGACGGCTACAGCCATTACATCGCCATACCCGGGGTCATCCAATTTGTCGACGCGGGGGCCAAGGCGGTCGGCGGTGCGTGGACCGGGATCATGGTACTGAGTTACATGTTCGCGCTGATGGGTATTCAGTCGGCGCCGGCGTTCACCATGTGGGCGTTCTCGAACAAGAGCCCGAAACCCTTCGCGCCGCAGCAAGTGTGGGCGTCGTCGTTCGGCATCGGCCTGATCCTGTTCGCCTTCACCGCGACCCAGGGCATGGGCGCGCATCTGCTCGGCGCCGATACCGCGATGAACGAAGCGTTCCCCGACCTGGTCAACAATGTCATGGGCGCCGGGCTCGGCGGCGGCGACATCATGGCGGCCACCGGCAAGCAAGGCATGTTGGTGCCGCAGTTGATCAATCTGATGGCCGATACCGCGCCATGGCTGGTCGGTCTGTTGTCGGTCTGCGCGCTGGCGGCGATGCAGTCGACGGGTGCCGCCTATATGTCGACCGCCGCCGGCATGCTGACCCGCGATCTGCTGAAGCATTACCTGATGCCGAGCGCCACCCACGCCCAGCAGAAGCTCGCCGGCCGTATCGGTGTCGCGGCGATCGTCCTCGCGGCGCTGGTGGTGGCGACGACCTCGTCGGATGCGCTGGTGCTGCTCGGCGGCCTCGCGGTGGCCTATGGCTTCCAGATGTGGCCGTCGCTGATCGCCATCTGCTGGTGGCCGTGGCTCACCCGGTCGGGCGTGACCTTGGGGCTGATCGCCGGCCTCGTCGCGGTCACGCTGACCGAATCAATCGGCCAGACCTGGTTCGGTATCGAAGCCTGGGGCCGCTGGCCACTGACCATTCATTCGGCGGGCTGGGGCATCTTGTTCAACCTCGGCATCGCCGTTCTGGTCTCGTTCGTCACCCAGAACCAGGACGATCACAAGCACAAGATGACTTTCCATACTTTCTTGCGCGAACACGCCGGCCTGTCGCCGGAGAAGCGGGCGCTGATCCCGCGCGCCTGGGTCTTCGTCATCGTCTGGTTCATTTTCGCCATCGGACCGGGCGCGGTGATCGGCAACACGATCTTTGGCTCGCCGCTGGATGCGACGACCTGGACCTTCGGCATTCCGTCGATCTGGGCGTGGCAGATTCTGTGGTGGGTGATCGGCGTGGTGATGATGTGGTTCCTCGCCTACAAGCTCGAGATGTCGACCGTCCCGGCACGCGACGTCGAGGCGCTACAGGAGGATATCGGCGACGTAGAGCTTGCGCTCGACAAGCAATAACCCAACACGGCGGCCGGCGGGTTCCTTCCCGTTCGGCCGCCGTTTCTCATTGCCAAGCCCGCGGCCGCTATGACCGGCGAAGCCTATCTGCTGTGGACGCTCGCGCTCGCCGCCGCGCTGTGGTGGCCGGCGAGCCGGGTCATCTGGGTGCTCAGCGTCCGGCGCTTGCAACGCAAGCTCGACCGCGAATTATCCGGCGACGAAATCGCCGGCCAGAAACGCCGTGCCTGGGTGATCGCGACCGTGCTCTGTCTGTTTTTCTCAGCGTTGTTCAATTTCCGGCTCTACGGCGGGGCCTGAAATGGCGTTGTCCGACGGCTTGTGGAAGCGCGTCGCGGTCGGTCTCGCGATCGCCAGCATTGCGTGGTTTTTGTTCGACGGTCTGATCGGCCAGCGCGATCCGGCGCTTGATGCCCAATCCGCCGCCGACCGCGCGTTCGAGGACGCCGATTACCCGCGCGCGCTGGCGCTCTACGCCGATCGGGTGGCGCTCGAGCCGCAAAATCCCTTTGCGCTCCGGGGGGTCGCCCAAAGCCTGCTGCAGCTCGGTCGCGCCGACGACGCGCTCGCCGCTTTCGCCGCCGCCATCGCCGCCGAGCCCGACTTCGGCGGCACTTACGCCAATCGCGGCATCCTGCACGACCGCATGGGATCGTACGAAGCGGCGATCGCCGACTACGCCCGCGCCCTCGAACTCGACCCCGAACTCGCCGAGGGCCCGCACTGGATGACCCGCTTCCTGCGCAACCAGTCGGACGCCCCGCCAACCATCGCCGACCGCCTCGGCTATTTGCGGGCCGAGCTCGCCAAACCCGACGACGAGCGGGTTCTCAGCGTGCCGGAAGAAGACGAGGAGCAGCGGCCGTATCAGCAATGAATCGGTGGCTAGATAATCCCCAGCACGTCGACCAGCAGCACGCGCAGGAAGAATACCAGGGCGATGCAGCCGAATAGCAGGCGGACCCAGTCCTTGTGGCCCTGCTTGTCGCGATAGGTGACGGCGTGCACCGCGATTGCCGCGGTGACCACGAGGAAGACGATGTTGACGATGGAAGACATTTCAAGGCGCCGGTTCAGTCAATAGCACGGCGGGAAATAGCATCCCTCGGGCGCCGTGACCACCTGGGCGCTGGCGATAATGAAGGTAAGCGCCATCACCGCCCAGAACGCGTAGCGCACGCCGAGATAGATCATCGTTGGTGTCGGCGGCGCATAGGTGATGCCGTAGTCGGCGGGGTCGAAGGTGCCGGCGTCGGCGCGCTGGACGATTTCGCGGGTATAGGCGCGCACCCACGGCGGCACCCGGTCGCGGTAGAGGTAGGCGAAGAAGACGCGCTCGAACATTTTTTTGTCCGGCGCCTCGCCAGCCGTCGAGAACCACGCCGCGTAGGCAAGCTCGAAAACGCGATATTCCGAGACCTCGAGCAGGCCGGCGCTTTCGAGCACGTCGGCGACGTCCTTGGGGTGGTCTGGATAGAGCGCGAACATATCAGGCTCCCGTGCCGCGTGGCGCCAAATCCAGTATAGTCGCGGCGGGCGCCAGGGCCAAATTCACCGCTTGGTCGGTCGCTCCCGTTGACTTTCGACTCTCCCGGCCTCCACTGACGGAGCAAGCATGGCCCGCATGATGGCATCGCAAACCGCGGTGTTTACCCAGATGGTGCGCGACCATATGCGCGATGCGCCGGCCTGCGTCTCGGCGGGCGCGCGCTGTGTCGACCTGCTGCGCCTGTTCGGCGATGCGAACGCGTCGTGTGTCATCGTTCTCGGGCCCGATCGCCAAATCGCCGGCATCGTCACCGAGCAGGACGTCGCCCGCCGACTCGCCGGCCGGGTCGGGCCGGAGACCGCGGTCGAGGATGTCATGTCGTCGCCGGTCGCGACCATCGCGGCGGACGATTATCTCTACCACGCGGTGGGCACCATGCGGCGCCGCCACCTGCGTCATATGCCGGTGGTCGATGCCGCCGGCGCGCCGGTCGGCATGCTCGAGTTGCACGAGGCGCTGGCGGTCGCCTCGGCGCAGATGGTCGATCAGATCCGCCGGCTGACCCATGATCGGACGATCGGCGGCATGTCGGCGGTCAAGGCCGAGCAGGTCTCGGTGGCCGAACAATTGTTCGCCGACAATGTTCCGGCGCCGGAGATTCTGGCGCTGATCAGCCAGATCAACAGCGATCTGCATCGCCGGGTGGTCGATATGCTGGTGCGGCGGATGGCCGACGAGCATCTGGGCCCGCCGCCGGTCGATTTCACCCTCATCGTCATGGGCTCCGGTGGGCGCGGTGAAAGCGCGATCGGCGCCGACCAGGACAATGGTTTCATTCTCGCCGACTATGACGATGCCGACCACCGCGCGGTCGATCGCTGGTTCATCGATCTCGCGGTGCGGATGACCGAGACCCTGCACACCGTCGGCCTTCCGTTGTGTAGCGGCGGGGTGATGGCGAGCAACGCGCTGTGGCGCAAATCGGTCTCCCAGTGGTGCGATCAGGTCGATTACTGGGCGCGCATCCGTAATCCCTCGATCGCCCGTCTCGCCGACATATTCTTCGATTTCCGACCGGTGTGGGGCGATGCCACGCTAGCCGAGCATTTGCGCGCGCATGTGACCGAGCGAATGCGCACCGCGCACCCCTTCCTGCAAGTCATGTACGATGTGCAAAGCGATCACCGCACCGCCTTGGGCTGGTTCGGCCGGCTCAAGACCCAGGATGATGCGGGCGGCGACGACCGCGGCCTCAATCTCAAATACGACGCTGGATTGCCGTTGGTCGAGACCGTGCGCCTGTTGTGTCTCGCCAATGGGATCGACGCCACCGAAACCCCGGCGCGCATCGATGCCCTGGCCGCGGCCGGTCTCGTCGGCACCGATGAGCACGATTATCTACGCGCCGCCTTCGCGCTGGTGACCGGGCTGATCTTGCGTCAGCAGATCGCCGATTTCCGCGCCGGCGGCACCCCGGGTTACTGGCTCGATCCGGCGACCTTGAAGGCGCGCGAGCGCGATTTGCTGGTCGATGGCCTACGCGCGATCGAAGATCTTCGCGATCGGGTCCGCAGCGAGTTCACCGGGGCGGTGTTCTGATGGCCGACGGCCGCAAGCGCACCGACGCGCTGATCGTCATCATCGCCATGGCGATCGTGGCGCTGGCGGGCGCCGGGGTCGGTGCCGCGTTGCGCCCGGGTTGGTTGGCGCCGGCGGCGGGCCTCGGCTTGGTGGCGGCGCTTGCCGGCTTGGGCGCGGTTGTCGGTTTGCGCTGGCGGAGTGTTCGCGTCCGCGCCGGCATCGCGCGGGTGCGCGGCGATTTGGCGGCGGTGATCGCGCGCCGCTTGGCCGCGGGGCGGCCCGCCGCCGATGACGATATCGATCCCGGCATGGCGCGCCTGGTCGATCTGGTCGCCGATGTCGGCGCCGCCTTGGCGACCAGCGATGCGCGGCGCGACGATCGCCTGGCGGCCATCATCGCGGTGCTCGGCGAAGCGGTGGTGGTGGCGACGGCGAGCGGCCAGGTCAGCCTGGTGAGCGCGGCGGCGAAAGCGCTTCTGGGATCCGACCGAGTGGCGGTGGGGACCAGTGTCTATGCCGCGCTCGATCGCGCCTCAGCGGTACGCGCGGCGGATCGCGCGGCCGCTGCCGGCGCGCCGGTCGATGCCGAAATTCTGTTGGCCGGCGGCGGCGCCCTGGCCGCCAAGGTCGCGTCACTCGGCGATCCGGCGGCGGCGGTCTACAGTTTCGCCGGCGGCGCGGGCGCGCTCGGTCACGGTGTCGATCACGATCTGTCGTTGCACGACCGCGCGCCCGCGCCGACGCCCTTCGATGACCACACCGCGCTCGCCGAGCTTCCCGTCGTGGTGCTCGATTTGGAGACCACCGGGCTCGATACCGCCAGCGACCGCACGGTGTCGATCGGCGCGGTTCTTGCCCGTGGACCGCGGCTCTATCGCGGCGACGTATTCGATCGCCTGGTTGCCCCCGGCATCGAGATCCCGGCGCATTCGACCCGGATCCACGGCATCACCGATGCCATGGTCGCCGATGCGCCGTCGTACGACAGTCTGTACCCCGAGGTGGCTCGCTTGGTCTCGGGGCTGGTGGTGGTCGGGCACAATATCGGCTTCGACCTGGCGATCCTGGCGGCGGAAGCGGCGCGCTTCGATCTCGACTGGCGGCCGCCGCCCGCGCTCGATTTGCTCCGTCTCGGCGCCGCGCTCGAGCCCGACCAAGCCAATATGACCCTCGATGCCATGGCGCGGCGATGGGGCATCGCGATCAACGGGCGGCATACCGCGCTCGGCGACGCGTTGGTCACCGCCGAGCTGTGGGCCAGCGCGCTGCCGCGTCTCGCCGAGGTCGGCGTGACCACCTTCGGCGAAGCCCTGGCGTTCGAGCAGCAAGCCAAGTCGGTGATCGCGCGCCAGAAGGAGGTCGGCTGGTAGGCCTGAATCGACCGGCCAGCGCCGGCCTGCTAAACTTTTGGCAATCGGAACCGGGGAGGTATCCATGAAAGGTCAGCGACTGGCAGCGGGGGGCTTGGGCATCCTGGCAGTGATTGCTCTCCTGGCGCCGCTCCAAGCGGTGGCGCAGGATGATGCGCTGCCGAAAACCATCGTTTGGACCGCCTATAACACCGGCAGCGCGGGTTACAATCAGGCGGTGGCGATCGGCAGCGTTCTCAAGACTATCTACGGCGTCAATCTTCGCGTGCTGCCCGGCAAGAACGACGTCTCGCGGCTGTCGCCGCTGCGCAAGGGCATGGCGCAGTTCTCCGCCACCGGGTCCGACAGTATCTATGCCCAGGAAGCGATCTACACTTTCGGCACCCGGAAGTGGGGGCCGCAGCCGATCCGCCTGTTGTTGCACAATGTCGCCGACGGCTGTTCGGTGGCGATGGCGGTCGCCGGCGATATCGGCGTCGAGACCTTGGCCGATATCAAGGGCAAGCGCGTCGCCTGGGTGCGCGGCGCGCCGGCGATCAACATGGCGGCCAAAGCGATGCTGGCGTTCGCCGATTTGACCTGGGACGATGTCGAGCGCTTCGAGGTCGGCGGCTTCGGGTCATCCATCGACGGCATAATTTCCGGCGATCTCGACGCCGCGTTGTCCGGCACCTTCAGCACTTTCATGCTCAAGCTGGAGGCCTCGCCACGCGGCCTCTACCACCCGCCGGCACCGCACGACGATACCGCGGGCTGGGCCCGGCTCAATAAGGTCGTGCCGTGGTATTTCCAGCAACGCTGCCTGCAAGGCGCGGCGGTCCCCGAAGAGGGGTACGAGGGGATTGGCACCGCGTATCCGATCTTGATCTCGACTCCGGCGGTCGACGAGTCGACCGTCTACGTCCTCACCAAGGCGATGTACGAGCACTACGACGACTACAAGACCGGCGCGCCCGGCGCCAATGGATGGGCCTGGGACCGTCAGAAAATCGAGACCGTGTACCTGCCGTTTCACGACGGCGCGATCCGCTATTACCTCGAGGCGGGCAAATGGACCGACGCGGCGCAGGCCAACCACGAGCATAATCTGGCGCGCCAAGCCACCATCATCGCGGCCTGGGACGCCTATACCGCCGACGCGCCCGACGACAAACAGGCTTTCGCCGAGGGCTGGATGACCGCGCGCGCGGCGGCCTTGCGCGGCGCCGGGTTCGAGCCGATCTTCGAGCGTTGGTAGCGTAACCCGCCGATCGCCGATGGCCGATCAGCCCACCAGCGAGACCGAGTCTTCGCGCTATCGCTCGTTGGGTACGACCTGGACGGTGATCATCCTCGTGGTGACCGTCGTGGCGGTGGCGATCGCGGTCAACCAGCTGTTCAATCTCGGCTTCTTCAAGCTGACCATCGGCAAGGTGCTGGTCTACAACCGCTATCTCTACCTGGTCGCCGGGTTGATGATCTCGATGATATTCATCGTCCTGCCGGCGACCAAGCGGAGTTCGCGCACGCGGGTGCCGGTCACCGATGCCGTCCTGTTCGTCCTGATGCTGTGCCTCACCGGGTATCTGGTGTTTTACGCCGAGGATATTCTCGACGAGGCGTGGGAATATAACGCGCCCGATCACGGGCTTTATTTCAGCGTCGTGATGTGGGCGGTGATCCTCGAAGCGGGACGCCGCGCCGGCGGTATCGCGGTGTTCATCATCGTTTCGGTGATATCGCTCTATCCGACCTACGCCGATAAAATGCCCGAGGTGGTCTCCGGGGTCGGCCACACGTTTCTCGACACCGCCGGCTTCCACATATTCTCCGAGGAAAGCCTGCTCGGCATCCCGATGCAGGCCTTCGCCATGCTGGTGTTCGGCTTTCTGCTGTTCGGCGTCGCCCTGATCCACACCGGCGCCGGCCAGTTCTTCATCAATCTCGCGTTTGCCATGCTCGGCCATGTGCGCGGCGGGCCGGCCAAGGTGGCGATCTTCTCGTCCGGTCTGTTCGGCTCGATGAGCGGCGGGCCGGTGACCAACGTGCTGACCACCGGCTCGCTGACCATCCCGGCGATGCGGCGGATCGGCATGCGCGCCCAGACCGCCGGCGCGATCGAGGCCTGTGCGTCCACCGGCGGGGTGATGATGCCGCCGATCATGGGCGCGACCGCCTTCGTGATGGCCGATTTTCTCGATCTCCGTTACATCGACGTCGCCTTGGCCGCGGTGATTCCGTCGCTGCTTTATTATTTCGGCCTGTTCATGCAGATCGATGCCTACGCGGCGCAGCGCGGCCTCACCGGCCTGCCTCGCGCCGAGTTGCAGCCGGTGTGGCGCGTGCTCAAGGACGGCTGGTACTACGTCATCGTCTTCGCGCTGCTGATCTGGCTGCTGGTGTTCATGAAGCGCGAGGCGCACGCGCCGTTCTACGCCACCGCGCTGCTGCTGGTGATCAACCAATTCAATCCGCGCCACCGCTTGTCGTGGCAAGGGTTGAAAAAATATGTCTTCGCCACCGGCGGATTGCTCGCCGAACTCGGCGGCCTGTTGGCGGCGGTGGGCCTGATCGTCGGCGCGCTTCAGGTCACCGGGATGACCGGCACCTTGACCAACGATCTGGTCTATCTCGCCGGCGGGCATCCGCTGGCGCTGTTGATCATGGGGGCGATCACCAGCTTCGTGCTCGGCCTCGGCATGACGGTGACCGCGGCGTATATTTTTCTCGCGATCATTCTCGCGCCGGCGCTGATCAAGCTCGGGCTCGATCCGCTCAGCGTGCATATGTTTCTGCTTTATTGGGGGATGCTGAGTTTCATCACCCCGCCGGTGGCGCTCGCCGCCTTCGCCGCCGCCTCGGTCGCCAAGTCGGCGCCGATGCGCACCGGCTTTGAGGCGATGCGGATCGGCACCGTCATCTATTTCATCCCATTTTTCTTCGTCTTCAACCCGGCGCTTTTGGGCCAGGGGTCGGCCGGCGAGATCGTCATCGTTGTCGTCGCCGCGACCGCCGGCGTGCTGCTGGTGGCGGCCGCGCTGCAAGGTTATTTGATCGGGCTGGGGACGCTTGGCGCCGGCATGATGGGGTGGGCCGCGCGCGGCCTGCTCGGCGCCGGCGGATTGGTGCTCGCCGCGCCGGGCGGTGGCATGATCGACTGGTCGCACCTGGAGCTGGCCGGCTTGGCGGCGGTTTTGATCGCGCCGGGAATTATTTTGGGACGTTTGGCGCGGCGATCACAGCCCGTCACCGAATAATATGAAGTAGCAGGGGGACACCATGGACGATTTCGGAACTTACGACGCCTTGGGACTTGCGGCGCTGGTCAAGGCCGGCGAGGTGACGCCGCTCGAGCTCATCGAGGAGGCGATCGGCCGCATCGAGGCGGTCAATCCGCGGCTCAACGCGGTGATCCACAAATCCTACGACGATGCCCGTGCGATCGCCGCCGCTGGGGTGCCTGACGGCCCCTTCCAGGGCGTGCCGTACTTACGGAAAGAGTTGGCGTCGATGTGGGAGGGGGTGCCGCAGACCAACAGCTGCGCCTATTTCAAGGAATTTGTCGCCCCGGTCGATACCGAAATCGTCGCTCGTCTCAAGCGCGCCGGGTTTATTCTCACCGGCAGCACCAACGCGCCGGAGTTCGGCTGGGCGCTGACCACCGAGCCCGAGATGTACGGCCGCACCAACAACCCCTGGGCCGAAGGCATATCCCCCGGCGGCTCGAGCGGTGGCTCGGCGTCGGCGGTGGCGGCGCGCATGGTGCCGTTGGCCGAGGCGAGCGACGCCGCCGGCTCGATCCGCGCCCCGGCCTCGATTTGCGGCCTGGTCGGGCTCAAGCCGACGCGCGGGCGGGCGACCCTAGGGCCGCTCAACGCCGATTTTTTCTATGGCGCGGCGCATTTCTTGTGCATCTCGCGCACGGTACGCGATACCGCCGCCTATCTCGATGTCACCTCGGGCGAACAACCCGGCGATCCCTATAATACGCCGCCGCCCGCCCGGCCGTGGCTCGACGAGGTCGGTGCCGATCCCGGCCGCCTGCGCATCGGCTTCACCACCGCCGCGCCGCACGGCCGCGCGGTTCATGGCGAAAATGTCGCCGCCGTGCGCAACACCGCGAAACTGCTCGAAAATCTCGGCCATGTTGTCGAGGAACACGACGTCACGGTCGACGCCGATACCGCGTGGAAGACCTATAACCGGATCACCGCGGTGCAGACGGCGATGGTGTACGGCGGCGCCGCCGAGTTCATCGGTCACGAGGCGAGGCGGGACGAACTTTCGCCCACCATGTTCGCGATTATCGAGCGCGGCAAATCGATCGGCGGCATCGAGCATTCGGCCGATATCGAACAACAACGCCAATTCTCGCGTGAAATCGCCGGCGACCTCGCGCCCTACGATGTCTACCTGACCCCAAGCCTGACCAATCCGCCGCGCGCCTTCGGCTATTGGGATATGTCCGAGCCCGACATCGACGTCTACAACGCCAAATGGACCGACGCCGTCTATATGTATCTGTTCAACATCTCCGGCCAGCCGGCGATGTCGCTGCCGATGCATTGGTCGGCCGACGGCCTGCCGATCGGGGTGCAGCTGGTCGGCCGACCGTGCGACGAAGCGACCGTCATCCGCGTCGCCGCGCAGCTCGAGTCGGCGCAGCCCTGGATCGGCAAGACGCCGCCGATCTGCTGCTCGCCTTAGCTACATCGACGACGGCGGGCCGTCGAATTCGAACACGTCGCCGTTGGTGTCGCGGGCGTCGACGCGCACGCTTTGCTGGGTGTCGGGCAATTCGAACATGAACACCGGGTCGGCGGAGACCGACGCCCACAGCAGCATCCGCGCGAGCTCGCCGATATCATCGCTGATCGTGAGATTGTTGATGTAATGCTCGGGGATGGCGTCGCCGTAAGCATCGATCACCAGCCCGGTATGCATCGGATGGCTGATCCGGACCTTGAGGCGGCTGTCGCCGTCGGCGCGCACGAATTGACGTGTCGATATGGCGCCGGCCATGGCCACACCGCCGCCGCCCGGCGCCGAACACCCGCCCGGGGTCATGACCAGGATTTCCTCGGACACCACGTGCCATACGCCGTCGCCGTCCATCACCGCAGCGCGCACCGGGGTCGACATTTCGAGGCGAATATTGAAGCCGATCGCGGTCACCGGCCGCTGCGGGTAAATCCGCGCGACCATGGGAAACGGATTGTTCTCGGCGATCAGCGCGACTTCGGCGATATCAAACGGCGTATCGGCGAAATTCATCACCACCGGGACGCTGAAAGCTTCCTCGACTCGCTCGGGCACCACCAGATAAAGGCTGTTGTCGTAGACTACTTCCGCGCCATCGAATTCGATGTCGAGAACGTCTTGCCACGACTCGGAGTCGAAGGGCGCGGTGTTATCCGCGGCAAATGCCGGCGCCGCTGATAGAAAACCCAACGCGGCGAGGCTTGCAATGACTCGGATCATTAAGATGACTCCTTTCGGGCGCTCAGACTTTGTCGTTCTTCATTGCCGTGCCCCGCGCTCCGGTTTGAAGCCCGCTGGACCCTAACAGATATGAGTTTTGCCTGCTACTCCGGCCACTCGACATCGTCCTCGCTGACCAGATCGCCGCGCATCGACGGGCCGCTGCGATGGACCTCGTCCGTGTCGCCGCAGACCAGGTGATGCCAGTCGGGCAGATCGTGGCCCAGCGCGACCAGGCGATAGGCGCAGCTGTGCGGCAGCCAGGTCAGGCGGAGAATTTTCTCCGGCGTGACCTTGACGCAATCGGGGACGTTGCGTTTGCGGTTCGCATAGTCGCCGCAGCGGTGGGTTCCGAGGTCGAGATAGCGGCACGCGGCGTCGGACAAGGCGATCTCGCCGGACTCTTCGTCCTCGACCCGGATCTGACAGCACAGGCCGCAGCCGTCGCAAAGCGATTCCCACTCCGCCTCGGTCATCTGTTGCAGGGTCTTTTCCCGCCAGAAGGTCACTCGGTAGTTTGCTGTGCCGCCGCCAGCATGTCCTCGACTTGGGTAAATTTAACCCGCGGCCTTTGCTCACCACCGGCGGCGACTTCGGTGGCGTCGATGCGGGTCCAATCCTCGTACGACGTGGCGCGGGTCCCGCGCTCGGCGAACACCGCGTCGAGACCGTCCGGGCCCGGCTTGCCGCGTTGGATGTTGTCGCCGAGGATTTGGTCGACGACGTCGCGGGCGTCGTTGCGATTGGTGCCGATCACCCCGGTCGGGCCGCGTCGCGCCCAGCCCACGACGTAGGCGCCCGCCTCAATTCGACCGTCGTCGTTGCGGACGATCCCGCGGCCTTCATCGATCGGCACGCCGCCGTTTTCGCGTGACGTATGGTAACCGATGGCGGAGACGATCAACTGGGCCTCGATCTCGAAGCGCTCGCCGGTCGGCACCGCGCGGCCATTCTCGATCCGATTGCGCTCGAAAATCACGCTTCTCACCCGGTCGTCGCCGTGGATTTCGAGCGGCGCGGCGCAGAACACCAGATGGATCTTGACCGGGCGCGGATCCGACGCGATGTCGAGCGCGGCGAACCGTTGGAGAATGCGCAGGTTCTTTTCTTTCTTCGGTTTTTCCGCGTCGGCCGCTTCGTCGGCGGTCTCGGGCAGCACGGACCCGTCGACGATCGGGACCGCGTCGACGAGTTCGCCGAACTCGGTCAGTTCGGGCGAGGTGAAGCTCGCTTGCATCGGGCCGCGTCGGCCGATCACGTAAATATCGGTCAGCACCGCGCCGGCGATTGCATCGGCCGCCGCTTGGTCGATGTCGGTCGATGCCAATTCCTCGGCGGTCTTGGCGAGCATCCGCGCGATGTCGAGCGCGACGTTGCCGTTGCCGATCACCACCGCCGTCGTAGCGGCGACCTCGCCGGACAGGTCGGGCGCGCCGGGCACCGCATTGTACCAGTCGACGAAACGCGTCGAGTCGACGACGCCGAAAAGGCCCTCGCCGGGAATGCCGAGGTGGCGCGGCACCTGGGCGCCAAAGGCGAGGATGACGACGTCGTAAAGCGCCTTGAGTTCGTCATAGGTGATATCGCCGCCCAGCGTCACATTGCCGACCAGGCGGACCGCATCGTTCTGCAGAATACGGTCGTAGACCCGGGTCACGTTCTTGGTGCTCGGATGATCCGGCGCGACGCCGGCGCGAACCAGCCCGAAAGGCGTCGGCAAGCGGTCGAGAATATCGATGCGACACGCCCCGCCCTTGCGCAGCAAGGCGTCCGCCGCGTAAAAACCGGCCGGGCCGGCGCCGACGATGGCGACGGTCAGGCGAGCGGGTTGGTCAGTCATACCGTGTACTTTTCGTCATGCCCCAACATTTTATCAAGCCCACCAAACCGGCGGTAGAAGCTGGGAGACACGGCGGGTAGCGATCCGTCGACGGTCTCGAGAATGGTCTCCACATAGGTCTCCGCGGCTTGCCAGATGCGGCGATAGAGAGCGCGGCACAAGGCGCGCGCTTCGGTACCCGGCCAATCCTTGGGAAGAAGTGCGTCGGGCAGTAACGGGTCCCGCAGAATTGCCCTTCGGTACTCATGAATCAAGAGGCTACGCGTCACGAAGGCGTGCTCGGGCGCGATTGCCTCCGATGCGCCGAGGGCGCGGTGCAGCGGCGCGAATCGCTCGACCAGGGCGGCGTACGATTTTTCCAGGTCGCGGAGGTTCCAACTCTGTCCGACGAGGTGGTGTAGCGAATCGCCCGGTGCCAGGGCATCGAATATCGTCGCGCGATCGGTGAGGCCGTAATCGGCGAGAACTTGTGCCAAACTATCCAGTTCTGGCATCGGGTGGGCAAATACGCCGGGCGCGATGGCGCCAAATCCCTGCCACGCCAGGTCCTTCTTCAGCGCCTCGCGCCGCGCCGGTGGAAACTCGGCGGCGGCGGTCACGACCAGGCACCATCGCCCGTTCCAGGCCTCCCTATCCGGCGCATAGATGCGTTCGGTGGCGCGCTCGAACCGCGCCTGGCCGGCGGCCGACAAACCGTAGTAAGCGCGCCGTCCGACGGTGCGGCGGCCGAGCCAATCGTCCTTCGCCAACCGATTGACCGCGGTGCGCACCAGGCGGTCGTTGAGCCCCAAGGGGGCGACAAGATCGATCAGGCTGCCGAGCCAGATCGGCACGCCGCGCGGTGCAACGGTGTCGCCGAACACAGTGACCATCAAGGAATTCGCTTTCGGCACCGGCCCGCTTCGCAGCGCTCTCAATTGATGGTCGAGTGTCATCGTGGCGATCCTCAGGATTTGGTACGCGATAATTATGATACAAAAACACTTGTATTGCCATTATTTTTGTATCATAATTATCGCGTTCGACTGGGAAAACCGTGGCAGCGGAGAAAATCATGAAGACCTATGACAAGGGCGATGTCTTGCCGGACGATTATCGCGAGGCGTTGATCGGTCTGATGACATTCCAGGCGGATTCGGAATATGCCGGCGGACAACGAGTCGCCGAGAACATGCAATACGCGCCGCGTCCCGAGGAGGCCTATCGCATATCCAAGAAGGTGATGGAGGAGTTCGGCCACGCCTACTATGTGTGGAACCTGTTGGCCGAATTGGGCCTCGATGTCGATGCCCGGCTGCGCGAACTGGTGTCCAATCCGGACGATCCCGATCCCGCCAAGGTCCGCGTCATCAACGGCTTCCGCAAGCAGAACTGGGCGCCGATGTTCGACCATTGGCACGATGTCGCGCTGTTCTCGACGGTGGTGACCCCGGCGGCGGTGGCCTTCCTCGGACAATATCGCGATTGCTCGTATCGGCCGTGGGCAAAGGTCAATGTGCGCATCCACAAAGAGGAGATGGGGCATTTGGCGTTCGGCGTCTGGGCCTCGAAACGCTGTATCGAGTTTGGCGGCGAGGCGGCGCGCGCCGATATGCAGGCCCGGATACCCAAATTCATGAAAATGGGCCTCGGCTTCTACGGCCGCCCGTCGAAAGGCGGCGACAAGTCGGAGATGTTCGACCTCTATTACGACTACGGCATCAAGGTGAAACGGCCCGAGGAATTACAGACCGACTATCTCGAACTGCTCGCCGATCGCCTCGGCCAGGTCGGCTTGGACATGCCTGACGGCATCGAGGCGGATTACGACATGCGCGTCGGCTACGGCCAGGACGCCGCGGAATGACCGCCACCGCCAATCCGGTGCTCGAGCGCGCACTGGCGTATCTCGGGCGCTACGGCTATCGCGGCGGCGCGCCACGGCCGGTCGAGGTCGACCGGGATCCCGCCGCCGACTGGGCGCGCCTAAAGTCCGATTTTGACGCCCCGGTGCCCGCATTCGATGCCCTTGCCGATAAGTCGCGCGACGCGGCGGAGCGGTACCTCGCACTCAAGCACGACGCCGACGCCTTGCTCGCGGCGTGCGAGGCGGCGCATCGCGAAATTCTCGATGACGGCATCGCGGTCGAGCGCACCGAACGCTATGCCGTCGTCCGCGACGCCTACGAAGACAAAATCGAGGACTTCGGCGCCGCGCGGGCGGCCCTCGCCGCTACTTTGAAAATCCGCTAAGCCTCGACGCCTTCGGGCCCGGGCAAATCCGCCACCACTTTGCGCCGCATGCGCTGCATGCGGCCGTGGAAAAGCGCGATCAGCCGACCGTCCGGCCCGGTCAAGCTCACGTCATAGAGGACCGTGCGTGTCCGCCGTGACCGCTCGCGCGCTTCGGCCCGCACCACATCGCCCTTGGCGGCGGAATCGACAAAACTGATATCGCCCGCGGCGCCGATCGCCACTTCATTGTAGCTGTTGGCGGCGATCGCCATGGTGGTGTCGGCCAGCGCGAACAAAGCGCCGCCGTGGCAGACGTCGTGACCATTGAGCATGTCGTCGCGCACCGTCATTTCGAGCACCGCATGGCCGGCCCCGATCTCGACTTCGCGCATGCCGGCGACCTGAAACACCCGGTCGTTGCCTTCCATGGTAGCGAAGACCTGTCGCGCCAGCGCGTCGGGCGGCGGACCATCGCCGCTCATGTGCCGGTGAACCGCGCCGCGCGCTTCTCGAGAAAGGCTTGCACGCCTTCGCGGTAATCATTGCCTTCGCCGGCTTCGCGTTGGGCGTCGCGCTCGAGCGCCAGCTGGGCCGCCAGATCATTGGTCGCCGACGCCTTCATCAGCCGCTTGATGATGCCGATGGTGCGCGTCGGCTGGGTCGCCAGATGCCGCGCGAAGGCCGTCACCTCATCGATCAGGGCGTCGTCGTCGACGCATTTGTAGATCATCCCCCACGCGGCGGCGGTCTCGGCGTCGATCCTGTCACCGGTCACCGCCAGCGCCATCGCGCGTTGTGGGCCGATCAGACGCGGCAGGAAGAACGTGCCCCCGGCGTCGGGCACCAGGCCGATCTTGACGAACGCCTGGATGAACGAGGCCGAGCGCGCGGCGAACACCAGATCCGCGGCAAGCGCGAAATTCGCGCCGGCGCCGGCGGCGACCCCGTTGACCGCGGCGATCACCGGGATCGGCAGCTCGGTGAGCGACAGGATCAGCGGATTGTAATAGCGCTCGAGCGCCGCGCCGACGTCGCGCGCTTCGTCGCTGTCGAGATCAACCGCGCCGAGATCGGCGCCGGCACAGAACGCGCGCCCGGTCCCGGTGATCACCAGCACCCGCGCGCCGCCCTCTCGGGTGGCGGCAAGGGCGTCGCGCAATTCCTCGTGCATTTCGCCGGTGAACGCGTTCAGCTTGTCGGGCCGGTTCAGTGCCAAGGTCGCGACAGCGTCGGCGATCTCGAAAATTATTGTCTGGTAGGCCATGGTCACCGCCAATCGAAGTGAGTTTTCGTCACCTCCTAATAGCATTTGCCGTCGTTGGCGCGCCACCGGCCGTCCGCCCAATGGGGTCGATCGGGCATGCAAACGGCATATTTCGCAGCGATTGTGACCGCGATCACGGTGCCGGGCGTTGCCGTGTGATTCCGGTCACTGGGGAGACCAGGGACAGCCCCATAAATTATCCGTCGACCGACACGGAGGATACGATGTACCAGAGGAGAGATTTGAAGCAGGAACTGAAGCATCTCGCGGTGCGCTTCCGCCAGCAGATTATGGCGGTGGCATCGATGGCGGTGTGCACCGCGCTCGGCTATCAGCTTCACGCCGCTTCCGAGCATGTCCGCTTCGACTCGCTCGCCGCCAGCGTGTTCGGCCATGCGAGCACATCGGTCTCGGTCATGTTCGGCATGCATCCCATCGTATCCCTGTTGCTGTTGCCGGCGTTGTTCGTCGGCGGCTGCGCGCTCGGCGGCCTCTATCTGTGGAATCGCTCGGGCCAGTGATCGGCTAACGCCGCCGCGCTCTCGACGCGTCCCCTCGATCCGCTATGCTGGTGCCATGAACCGGCAATAGCGGAGTAGCAGGCGTGGCGCACCTCAAAGTGATGATGATCGGCGCGGTGGGCGGACTCGCCGCCTACGGCGTCATCATCCTCATGATCTACTTTTTTCGCATGATTGGACTGACCGAGTAGTGAGCGCGGTCGATTCGCCGTCGTTTCTATTCGATGGCCCAGAGGCGGCCCGGAACACCATCGTGCTCGCCCATGGCGCCGGCGCGGCGATGGACAGCGCGTTCATGAACACCATCGCCGCCGGACTCGCCGACCGGGACTTGCGTATCGCGCGGTTCGAATTTCCCTACATGCAAAAACGCCGCGCCGACGGTGGCCGCCGCCCGCCCGATCGTCAGCCGATCCTGCTCGCGTGCTGGCGCCGGGTGATCGCGGCGTTGGCACCGGCGAGCCGCCTAATCATCGGTGGCAAGTCGATGGGGGGACGCATGGCGAGCCTGATCGCCGATGAGCGCGCGGTCGCCGGTCTGGTGTGCCTCGGCTATCCGTTCCACCCGCCGGGCCGTCCCGACAAACTCCGCACCGAACATCTACGGGGTCTAGTGACCCCAACTTTGATTTTGCAAGGCGAACGCGATGCCCTCGGCAACCGCGAAGACGTCGCCGGCTACGATCTGTCCAAAGCAATCACCGTCCACTGGCTCGGCGACGGCGACCACGACCTCAAACCACGCAAGAAAAGCGGCCGCACCCACGACGAAAACCTGTCAGAGGCCATAGCCGCGATTGGAAAATTCGTTTCGGGTCTTTGACGATCGCACTACTCCGGCGCCGCTAATCCCTCTGCCTTTAAATACCGCCGCTGGCGCTTGTCGAGCGCGGCGGCGTCGAAATCCTCGATCAGGGATTCGAACAATTGGTGCCAGTTGATTTCCGCCTTGAGGTGGAGGAACACCGAGCCCAGGCCGATCGCCGCGCGGTCGACGAAGACGAATTCGCGTGGCGGGCGGATGCCGCCGAGGCGGCGCAGTTCGGTGTGCACCTTATGCGCGACTTCATGGCCGTAGCCGCCCGACTTGGCGTCCTGAATCTTGCGTTTGCGATCCTCGATCAGCGGCGCGTAGACGAAGCGCGCCCACTGATTGAGCACGTCGATCATTTCGCGGTCGAGTTTGGTGAAGCCCCAGCCCTCGTAGGCCGAGACCGCCAAGGCCTCGTCGCCGTTCTTGAGCGCGTGGTAGAGATCGATCACGCCCTTGACGAAAGCGCCGCGAAAAATTCGCACGCAACCGTAGTCGAGCAGGTTGATGGTGTGGTCGTCGCGCACCGTGTAATTTCCGAGGTGGGGGTCGCCGTGAATGATCCCGGTGTCGTAGAACGGCACATACCAGGCGCGGAACAGATTGTAGGCGATAGCGTTGCGGGTCTCGGCATCGGCGTCGGCGAACGACAGCAGCGGCGCGCCGTCGAGCCAGCCCATGGTCAGCAGGCGCGATGTCGATAGCGCCGGCACCACGTCGGGAACGTGGACGCCGGGCTCGTTCTTGAGGATCCGCGCGTACAGCCGCATGTGCCGCGCCTCGCGCTCGTAGTCGAGTTCCTCGCGCAGCCGGTCGGCGATTTCGTCGTGGATCTCGCCGGGATCGATGGTCTTGTCGGTGCGGCGATAGATCGCGAAAATCAATTTGAGCTGGGTGAGATCGGCTTCGACCGCCGCCTTCATGTCGGGGTACTGCAGCTTGCAGGCGAGCGCGCGCCCCTCCAGATCGGTGGCGCGATGGACCTGGCCGAGCGAGGCGGCGCGTTCGGCCTCGCGGCCAAATGACGAATAATTCGCCTGCCAATCCGCGCCCAGCTCGCCGGCCATGCGGCGGCGGGTGAACAGCCAGCCCATCGCCGGCGCGTCGGCCTGCAATTGCGCGAGCTCGCCGGCATATTCGCTGGGCAACGCGTCGGGGATGGTCGAGAGCAGTTGCGCCACCTTCATCAGCGGCCCCTTGAGACCGCCGAGCGCGGCACGCAGGTCCTCGGCATGCTTTTGCCTGTCGAGGCTTAGTCCGAGATAGCGTTCGCCGGCGAGCTTGGCCGCCAGGCCGCCGACCCGGGTGGATACCTTGGCATATCGCGCGACACGGGCGCGAAACCCGCCGCCATCGTCGCTCATGGTTCTAACGATTTATCGAGTTCGTCGATAAACGTCTCGATCACCCCGAGGCCGCGACCCCAGAACGCCGGATCGCCGGCGTCGAGCCCGAACGGCGCCAACAGCTCCTTGTGGCGCAGGGTGCCGCCGGCGCGCAGCATGTCGAGGTAGCGCTCCTGAAAGCCCGCGCCCGAGTCCTGATAGACCGCGTAAAGGGCGTTCACCAGGCAATCGCCGAAAGCATAGGCGTAGACGTAGAACGGCGTATGGACGAAATGCGGGATGTAGGACCAGTAGTTGCGATATCGGTCGGTGAGCCGGATCGCCGGTCCCAGGCTTTCGCCCTGGACCGCCATCCACAGGTCGCCGATCTCGTCGGGGGTCAGCTCGCCCTCGCGGCGGCGGTCGTGCAGCGTGCGTTCGAAATCGCAGAACGCGATCTGGCGGACCACCGTGTTCAGCATGTCCTCGATCTTGTTCGCCAGCATGACGCGGCGGCGTACCGGGTCGGCTTCATTGTCGAGCATGGCGCGGAAGGTCAGCTGTTCGCCGAACACGCTGGCGGTCTCGGCGAGGGTCAGCGGCGTGTCGGCCATCAGCGCGCCGCGCGGCCCGGCGAGCACCTGGTGAACCCCGTGACCGAGTTCGTGGGCCAGGGTCATAACATCGCGGGTGCGACCCTGATAATTGAGCAACAGATACGGGTGCGCCGAGGGCACCGTCGGGTGCGCGAACGCGCCGGGCGATTTGCCCGGCCGGACCTCGGCATCGATCCAGCCATTGCCAAAAAACCGCTCGCCGATGTCGGCGAGTTCGGGCGAGAACGCGGCATAGGCGTTGAGCACGGTGTCGCGCGCCTTGTCCCACGGCACGGTGCTGTCGTCGTCGTCGGGCAGCGGCGCGTTACGGTCCCAGAAATCGATCGCCTCTACGCCCATCCAGCGCGCCTTGATCGCGTAATAGCGGTGCGCCAGTCGGGGGTAGGCGTCGCGCACCGCGTCGACCAGCGCGTCGACCACTTCGTCCTTGACCAGATTTTCGAGATTGCGTTCCGAGATCGGCCGCGCGAAGCCGCGCCAGCGGTCCTCGATCTCCTTGTCCTTGGCGAGCGTATTGGTCACCAACGCAAAAGTCTGGATTTCACCACCCAGGACGTCCGCCAATACGCCGGAAATCTCGCGCCGCGCCTCGGCATCGTTCGACGACAGCAGATCGAGCGCCTGGGCGTTGGTCAGATCCTCGCCGCGAAACGGAAAGCGCAACGCGGCCAAGGTCTCATCGAACAAGCGGACCCACGCGGCGCGGCCGACGACCGCTTTTTCGTGCAGCAGCTTCTCGATCCGGTCTTCCAGCTGGTGCTCGCGATAGGCGCGCGTGTCGCGGATCCACGGGGCGAAATGCGCCAGTCTCGGCGCCGCCAATTGGGCGTCGAGCACCGCGTCGTCGAGGCGATTGAGTTCGAGGGTGACGAACAGGGTGCGGACCGAGATCGCGTTGGTCCGCTCCTGCATGGTCTGCATAAATCGACCCGATTCGGGATCGTTCATGTCGCGGGCGTAGACCAGATGAGCAAAACTCATGATCCGGCCGAGCAAATCGCTCAACGTCTCGAAACGGGTGATCAGATCGGCCATCTCGTCGCCGCTCAGCGCGGCCAGCTTGCCTTCGTAACGC
>JAKZSU010000037.1:0-5927 GCA_047517485.1 Alphaproteobacteria bacterium | reverse complement strand
AGGCTCGTGGCCTGCTTTTCTTCCGACTGCTCCAGCAGGCGGTGCAGCACGAGCCGGTCCCCTACAAGGGCCTAGTCGGCGGTCATCGCAGCCTCGGAAACCAAATGTAGGGGATACGAGAGCGAAGTGGATACCCAGTATCCGGGATTAACCACCTTTGGTATAAGACGGCTCATTGCCGGTAAGCTGTATGGAAACCTCCCCGCACCACGCTTGATCCGTTTTAACGAAATTGTACATGCGTCCTCGCGCTAAGCGCGGTTCAAATCCAGCGGCCGCGCCAGCGGCTAGTTGATGACCGAGCGTTTGGCGTTGTCGAGTTTGATGGTGCGGTCGCCGTAGGTCAGGCGTTCGAGCACCCAGCATTGGCTGTCGAGGGGATCGTCGCAGACTGTGTGGAGGACCGCGACGTAAGGTTCGCGACGGGCGTCGCCGCCGTCTTCGTCGGGCTCGAGGATCACTTCGCCTTCGACCGCCCAGCGATCGGTAAAGAGGGTGAAGCGGCTTTTTCGGGTATGCACCGAGGCCACCGTCAGACCCATCACCGGCTCGGCGATCAGTTGGTTGCGCACCAATTGGTTGGTCATCGCTTGAATGCGCTCGGTGCTGATCGCGCGTTGGTCGATCCAGGCGAAGACGTACTGAAAGCCGACCGCCATCGCGATCACCACGGCGATAGTCAGCAGACAGCCGCGGGGGCCGTAATCGCGGGGTCGGCGGATCGCCACGGCGCGCCGCTACTCCGCCGCCGCTCGTGCAACCGCACGGTCGCGGATCGCCGATAGCGTGGTGCGGGTGGTGATGACGTCGAGGTCCAAGCGGATTTCGATGATCGCCGCGGTACCGCTGGCTATCGCGCGCTCCAGCGCCGGCGCGAAATCCGCCGTGCGCTCGACGGTCTCGCCATGGCCGCCATAGGCGCGGGCGAGGGCGGCGAAATCCGGATTGCTCAGCGCGGTGGCGATCGGCCGGTCGGGGTAGTCGCGTTCCTGATGCATGCGGATGGTGCCATAGGCGCCGTTATTGACGACGATGACGATCGGCGCCAACCCGTGATGAAGCGCGGTGGCGAATTCCTGGCCGGTCATCAGGAAGCCGCCGTCGCCGACGAAGCTCACCACCGCGCGGTCCGGCGCCGCGACCTTGGCGGCGACTCCGGCGGGGATGCTGTAGCCCATCGCGCCGACGGTCGGCGCGAGCTCGCTCGGATGATTGCGAAATTGCCAAAATCGTTGCGGCCAGCCGGAAAAGTTTCCCGCGTCGATGGTGATGATGGTGTCTTCTGGTAGGTGCGCGGCAAGGATGGCGATGATCTCCGGCATATCGACCGGACCGGGCACCGGATCGGGCACCCGGGTCGCCTCATAATCCGCCCGGGCGGCGGCCCGCCAATCGGCCCAGCGCCCGCCGTCGACCGGATCAAGCGCCGCGGCCGCGGTGGCAAACTCTTCCATTCCGGCGACCACCGCCAGGTGGGGTTGGAAAACCCGGCCGAGTTCCTCGGCATCCGGATAGACGTGGATCAGCTGTTGGCGCGGCGCCGGCGCGGCGATCGTGGTGTAGCCGCGCGTGGTCATCTCGCCGAGCCGGGCGCCGGCCACGAGCAGCAGATCAGAATCCTTTATGCGCTTGACCAGCTTGGGATCGACGCTGGTCGACAGGTCGCCGACATAATGCGGGTTGGTATTGTCGAACAGATCCTGGCGGCGGAACGACACCGCCACCGGCAGCCCGTTGGCTTCGGCGAACCGGGAGATCGCCGCGCCGGCCGCGGCGGTCCAGCCGCTGCCGCCGAGGATCATCAACGGGCGTTCGGCGGCCGCCAGCGCGGCGCGAATCTCGCTCAATTGGTCAGGACCCGGATGGGGCCGGGCGGGACGATAGGCGTTGCCGTCGGCGACCGTCGCCACCTCAGTCAACATGTCCTCGGGCAGCGCGACCACCACCGGCCCCTGGCGCCCCGAAGTCGCGGTGCGGAAGGCGTGATGGACGAGTTCGGGGATTCGTGCCGCATCGTCGATCTGCATCGCAAGCTTGCTAATCGGCGGGGCGAACATCGCCCTGTAGTCGATTTCCTGGAAGCCCTCGCGGCCCATTGCCGCGCGCGCGACCTGGCCGACGAACAGGATCATTGGGGTCGAGTCCTGCATCGCGGTATGGACGCCGATCGCGGCGTTGCACGCGCCGGGGCCGCGGGTGACGAAACAGATGCCGGGCTTGCCGGTCATCTTGCCGTAGGCCTCGGTCATGAACGAGGCGCCGCCTTCCTGGCGGCAGGTGATGACGCGGATCTGGTTGCGCGCGCCGTAAATCGCATCGAGCGCCGCGAGATAGCTTTCGCCGGGCACGCAGAACACGTCCTCGACGCCGTGCAGGCGCAGCGCATCAACAAGAATTTCGCCGCCGCTGCGCGGCGGCAGTTGGTCGTCGGTCAAATCGGAACTCCTATTTCGGAGAACTTAACGCGGATAGCGTTCGACCGCGACGCTCTTGATCAGGGCGTGCACCTTGGTGCCGACCTCCAGCGCCAAGCGCGCGGCGGCGAGGCGGGTGATCTCGGACCAGATTCGCACTCCCTCGGCGACCTCGACCGCGACCTCGACCGGGCCGTCGTCGCGGCGCTCGATCGCCGCGACGCTGCCCTCGATGACATTGAGAAAACTCGCGTCCGCCGGGCGGGTCAGCGCCAGGGCGACATCGCGCGCCCGCAAGCGCAGCCGCACCGTGGCCCCCGGCGCGGCGCTCAAGCGGCCGACCATGAGGCGCCCCGCCGGGGTCTCCAGGGTGGTCACCGCGTGGGTCTCGTCATGCTCGATCACGGTGGCGGCGAAGACGGTTCCCGCCTCGCCGAATCCGTGACTGCCGGCGAGGTCGAGGCGGCTGGCGAGCAACTCCACCGGCCCGACCGCGTCGATACGGCCGTCATTGACCACCGCGACGGTATCGGCGATGCGCAGCACCTCGTCCGCGGCGTGGCTGACATAGACGATGGGGATGGTGATCTCGGCGTGCAGGCGTTCGATGAACGGCAAGATCTCGGCCTTGCGCGCGGCGTCGAGCGCCGCCAGCGGCTCGTCCATCAGGAGGGCGCGCGGGTTGGCGAGCAGCGCGCGGCCGATCGCCACCCGCTGCTTTTCGCCGCCCGACAGCCCGGCGGGGCGCCGGTCCATCAAGTCGCCGATGCCCAACAAGGCGACGACCTGGTCGAACTCGACGTAACGCTCGGCGGCGGGGGCGCGGCGGCCGTAATCGAGATTGCCGCGCACCGTCATGTGCGGGAACAGCCGGCCTTCCTGGAAGATATAGCCAACGCGACGAGCTTCGGGCGGCAGATCAATGCCGCGCCCGGAGTCGAACAAGGTCCGCCCGTCAATCTCCACGCGGCCGGCGTCCGGCCGGGTGAGGCCGGCGATCATGTTGAGCAGCGAGGTCTTGCCCGAGCCCGACGGGCCGAACAACGCGGTCACCCCAGTCTCCGGCACCGACAGAGCGACGTCGAGGGTGAAGGCGCCTTGGGTGTGTCGCGCTTCGATCTCGATCATCGGCTTATACCAAGGGTGGATAATAATGACCCATTTGACCGCTCGATTTTCGCCGCTGGGTAGGAGCGTGGCGCGCCGTCGTGCGACCCCACGTCAAGCGGCCCGCGACGCAGCCAGCGACGACTCTTGCTCCCTGGGCAGACCGGCCTTCGGTGGCCCGAGGTGGCTTTCCGGATGCGTTGCGCCGCTTGCCCGATGGACACCCATCGCGCCGCGCGTCGCGCCTGCCCGGAAAGCCACCTCGGGCCATCAAATGGGTCATTATTATCCACCCTTGGTATTACTTCTCGAGCCGGGCGCGGATGCGGCGCGCCATCAGCTCGGAGACCATCAGCGCCACCAGCGCGAGGATCACCGCGATCCCGGCGAGCCGGAACGCCAGCAAATCGCCGCCGGGTATTTGCGTGTAGGTGTAGAGCGCGATCGGCAGGGTGCGGGTCTCGCCGGGGATGTTCGAGACGAAAGTGATGGTGGCGCCGAATTCGCCCAGACTACGCGCGAAGGCGAGGATGACCCCGGTGAGTATCCCCGGCGCGATCAGCGGCAGGGTGACGCTGCGGAAGGTATCGAACGGGCCGGCGCCCAATGTCCGCGCGGCACTCTCCAGGCCGCGGTCGACACTGTCGAGCGACAACCGGATGGCGCGCACCATCAGCGGAAAGCCCATCACCGCCGAGGCGATCGCCGCGCCCTGCCAGCGAAAGGCGACGGTGAGGCCGAACCAGTCGAACATCGGCTCGCCGATCAGCCCCTTGCGGCCGAGGAGGACCAGCAACAAATAGCCGACCACCACCGGCGGCACCACCAGCGGCAGATGGATCACCCCGTCGAGCAGGCTTTTGCCGGGAAACTCGCGGCGCGCCAGCAGCCACGCGAAGAACAGTCCGAACGGCAGGCTGACCGCGACGCTCGTCAAGCCGACCTTGAGGCTGAGGACGATGGCATCCCACTCGTCCGGAGAGAGCGCGTCGAACATGGGTCAGGGGGTCGCGAATCCGTGGCGGACGAATATCTCTGTCGCCGTGTCGCTCAACAGATAGGCATGAAACGCGCGCGCCGCCGGGGTGTCGAGGCCGGCAACCAGGGCGAGGGGATAACGGATCGGCGGATGGCTGTCGGCGGGGAAAGTGGCGACCGTGCGCACCCGTGCGCTCACCCGCGCGTCGGTGGCATAGACGATGCCGAGCGGCACCTCGCCGCGTTCGACGAGGACCAGCGCGGCGCGCACGTTGGCGCTGCGCACCAGCCGCGGCACCACCGAAGACCACAGACCCAGATGCTCCAGCGCAGCGCGAGCATAAAGTCCGGCCGGCACATGATCGGGATCGCCGAGCGCCAGCCGGCCGTCGTCGCCGAGCAGATCGACAAGCGGCAGGTCGGGTGTGATCGCGACCCTGATAAAACTATCCGCCGGCGCGACGAGGGCGAGGCGGTTGGCCAGCAGATCGACGCGGCTGGCGGCGAGGATCAAGTCCGCGTCCTCGAGATAATCCATCCACACCGCGTTGGCGGAAAGATAAAGATGCGCCGGCGCGCCGCTCTCGACCTGGCGCGCCAAGGCCGAACTCGCGCCAAACGCCACCGCAACCGGGGCGCCGGTCGCGGATTGGTAAGTTGCGATAGTTTCCGTCATCGCGTCGGTGGTGCTTGCCGCCGCCAGGATGAGAACTTGTTCGGCGTGCGCCGGCGAGGCGAGGGCGAGTACGACGGCGGCACCGATCCACCAACCGCGAACCCGCCTGGTCAGGATCCAGACGAGGGCGCGGCCGGGGGGTCTCGGGGGGGATATCAGGACCGTGATATACCGTCGGATATAACTCATCGATGTATATAGCGGAACATAACGCCTCGAGTCAAGCGGCGCTTTAGGAGTTGCCGCGTGGCCACGGCGGCGGGATGGGGATCGCGGTCGGACGAAATCGATGCGCCATTAACACGCATAGGGCGAAGCGGCCACCTTTGGCCCTCGCGAGACGACACGGCCTCATAAACCGCCGAAGGACTATAGGGCACTGAAAAAACCAAACGCGAAACCATTGATCGACGAGACCCTGTCACCAACCGTCAGCGACAAGCAATCCCCCACCGCACTGGACCAGGCGGACGTCTTGGCAAAGTATCAAGAACTCAACCACTAGGACGGCGTATCGCTCGATGACGGCGCCGGCAATGCTGAGACAGTGGGCAAGTTCGCGGGTGAGTCGGTTTGGAATAAGAAGGACCAGAATAAATACAACGAAGCTTTCCTATCCGGTTTACACCCACACCCACTAGGGCTAGAATGGGCGCAAACCGGATATAGGGGAGCGCGCCATGGATGTTCTCGACCGCGCCGATCTCCCATTCCCGCATTCGCTACCCGAGTTCCAGCGACTTTTCCCCGAT
>JAKZSU010000036.1:0-11149 GCA_047517485.1 Alphaproteobacteria bacterium | reverse complement strand
CCATGCGCCGCGTCGGTGGCTGGCAAACACTCGACCAAGCGCCGGTCAAGAAGCCGATTGACCTCGCCGCCTGATTGAGCAACCATCGTGATCGGGAGCTACGCCAAAAACCAATTTCCACCAACTATCGGACACGACCGTCGATGGGGAGTTAGTATTATTTTGGCCGGCGCGGTACTCGCCGCCTGCCAACCGCGTGTCGATATCCATGGTTTCATGCCCAATGCCGAACTGGTCGCGCAAGTCCAACCCGGGGAACTGACCAGAGCCGGGGTTGCCGAGGTTTTGGGCAGCCCATCGACGATCGCCACGTTCGATGCGGACACCTGGTATTACATTACCCAAAAGACCCGCAGTTTCGCATTCCTCAAGCCAGGAATCATCGATCAGGAAGTCTTGATGATCAAGTTCGACGACGATCAGGTCGTATCCGCGGTCGTGCGCTACACTATCGAAGACGGCCTGATCATCGATCCAGTGAGCCGCAAGACGCCGACGGTCGGCAAGGAGTTGACGTTCCTGCAACAATTGTTCGGCAACGTCGGGCGTTTCGCGAAGTAATATAACCGCGATGCTCAAGATCTGGGGCCGCGCCAATTCGTCGAACGTCCAGAAAGCGGTCTGGATATGCCGTGAGGCCGGCATCGAATTCGATCGCGAGGACGCCGGCGGCGCGTTCGGGCGAACCCGCGATGCCGATATGCTGGCACGCAATCCCAACGCCCGGGTGCCGACGATCGACGATGATGGTCTGGTCCTCTGGGAGAGCAACGCGATCGTGCGGTACCTCGCCGCCAAGCAGGCGATGGGAACGCTGTGTCCCCGCGATCCCGGAGAACACGCCGACGCCGACCGCTGGATGGATTGGCAGCAAACCACCATCCTGCCGTTCATGACGCCGATATTCTGGGGCCTGGTTCGTGACCCCGACGGCACCCCGCGGGCGCAGATCGACGCCGCCATCGCCACCGGAATAGAGTGTTGGCGTATCCTCGACGCCCGCCTCGCGGGCCGCGACTGGATTATGGGCGATACTTTCACCATGGCGGAAATCCCGCTCGGGCCCCAGGCACGGCGCTGGTTCGAGCTGGTCGATGACCGCCCGCCAATGCCGGCGTTCGAGGCCTGGTTCGAGCGGCTCAAGGCGCGACCCGCTTTCGACCAAGCCGTGATGGCGATCCCGATGACATAAGCCCCGGCCGCGACTAAGCGACCTGGGCTTTTCGTTGGAAACTGTAACGCGGCGGTTATACCAAGCCGCATTGCGTGAATCTCATTGCAGCTTGGCAAGCGCGACCGCGCGACCGAGCTTATGCGAGGCAAGCCTGCGTGGCGCTTGAACGCACACCAAACCGCGATGAGTCTTGCTCATCGCGGTTTGGTATTAAGCGGCCAGCATCGCCAGTAACAGGATCGCCATGATGTTGGTGATCTTAATCATCGGATTGACCGCGGGGCCCGCGGTGTCCTTGTAAGGATCGCCGACGGTATCGCCGGTCACCGCGGCTTTATGGGCGGCCGAGCCCTTGCCGCCGTGATGGCCGTCCTCGATGTACTTCTTGGCGTTGTCCCAGGCGCCACCGCCCGACGTCATTGAGATCGCGACGAACAGACCGGTGACGATGGTGCCCAGCAACATCGCGCCGACGGTCACGAAGGCCGCCGCCTGACCGGCGATCAAATTGATCACGAAGTAGACCACCCACGGCGCCAGCACCGGCAATAGCGACGGCACGATCATCTCCTTGATCGCCGCCTTGGTCAGCAGATCGACCGCGCGGCCGTATTCGGGCTTGGCGGTGCCTTCCATGATGCCGGGGATCTCCTTGAACTGGCGACGCACTTCGATCACCACTTGGCCACCGGCACGGCCGACCGCCATCATCCCCATGGCGCCGAACAGATACGGCAGCAGGCCACCGATGAAGAGCCCGATCACGACGAACGGGTCCTGCAGCCGGAAATCAATATCGAGATCGGGGAAGTAGTGATGCAGTTCCTCGGTATAAGCAGCGAACAGAACCAGCGCCGCCAGCGCAGCGGAGCCGATCGCATAGCCCTTGGTCACCGCCTTGGTGGTATTGCCCACCGCATCGAGGGCGTCGGTGGTCTTGCGCACATCCTCGGGCAAGTCGGCCATCTCGGCGATACCACCGGCATTGTCGGTGACCGGCCCGTAGGCGTCCAAGGCCACCACCACGCCGGCGAGCGCGAGCATGGTGGTCGCCGCCATCGCCAGACCGAACAGGCCGGCGGAAAAAAAGGCGACGATAATGCCGGCGCAGATGACGAGCACCGGAAGCGCACAGGCTTCCATCGAGACCGCCAACCCCTGAATGACGTTGGTACCGTCTCCGGTCTCCGACGAGCGCGCGATGCTCCTGACCGGGCGGAACGACGTCGAGGTGTAATATTCGGTGATCCAGACCAACAAGCCGGTGACCACCAGACCGACGAGGGCGCAAATGAACAGCGATCCACCGGTAATTTCCAGATCTTTCGCAAGATAGACCGTGTCGAAGCCGACCCATACGCCGATGATGATCGCGATCAGAATCGCCGACAGCACCGCCGACACCACCAGGCCCTTGTAGAGCGCCCCCATGATGTTCTGGCTTTCGCCCATCTTGACGAAGGACGCGCCGACCATCGAGGCGAGGATGCAGGCACCGCAGATCACCAGCGGCAACTCCATCATGATCACCTGATCCGCGCCGGTGAAGAATATCGCCGCCAGCAGCATGGTGGCGACGATGGTCACCGCGTAGGTTTCGAACAGGTCCGCCGCCATGCCGGCGCAATCGCCGACATTGTCCCCGACGTTGTCGGCGATCACCGCCGCGTTGCGCGGGTCATCCTCGGGAATGCCGGCCTCGATCTTCCCCACCAAGTCGGCGCCGACGTCGGCTCCCTTGGTGAAGATCCCGCCGCCGAGACGTGCGAAAATCGAAATCAGCGAGGCGCCGAAACTGAGCGCGATCATGGCTTCGAGGATGCCGCGCATCGAGGCCTCGTCCGCACCGCCATACAGGCCGAGCATGATCGCGTAATAACCGGCGACGCCGAGCAATCCGAGCCCGACGACCAGCATTCCAGTCACCGCGCCCGACTTGAACGCGATCTCCAGAGCCGGCGCCAGGCCTTTTTGGGCCGCGGCCGCGGTCCGAACGTTAGCGCGCACCGACACGTTCATGCCGATATATCCGGTGGCACCGGACAGCACCGCGCCGACTACAAAACCGATGGCGACGTGCAAACCAAGCAGCCACCCCAAAATTGCGCCGATCACTACACCGGCGATCGCGATGGTGGAATATTGCCGATTCAGATAGGCGGCCGCGCCTTCCTGGATCGCCGCCGCGATCTCCTGCATACGCTCGTTGCCGGCGTCCGCCGCCATCACCTGTTTGGTGGTGTATATGCCGCAAACGACCGCAGCGGCGCCGCACACCAGTGCGAACACTAAAGCCAATGACATGTGAGGAGTCCCTTTACCAAAACGAACACACGCCAATGCCTCATCGAGCACTGGCGCCAACCGGGCGGGAAAATGCCAGAGCCTTATCTAGAAATCAATCGGCGTCTGATCGTCGGCGGCTAAAGGTCGGTTTAAAAATGCGTCCAGCCGCGATTTGCGAACCGCCGCGGCACGCCGCCCTCACCGATCAATTGCACGCCGGAGCGATCGGTGACACGGCCAATCAGCGATATCGGGACTCCGCTTTGATTGGCCGCATCGGCGACACGGTCGTTAGCGTCGGTGGGCGCGGTAAAGGCCAATTCATAGTCGTCGCCGCCGGTCAACAGGCGCTCGAGCCAGCTCGAATCACTCTCAACCAATCGACGCGCCGGCTCCGACAAAGGGACCATGGCGAGATTAAGCTCGAGGCCGACACCGGACCCGGTGGCGATATGAGCAACATCGGCAATCAGCCCGTCGGACACATCGATCGCGGCATCGGCGACGCCACGCAATGCCTGGCCGAGGTCGATTCGCGGCTCCGGCATGCGATATCGTTCGATCAAAGCTTCTCGATCCGCCGCATTATCGATTTCGAGATCGCCTTTGACGATCGCCAGGCCGAGGGTGGCGTCGCCGATCGTCCCGGAGACATAAACGCCGTCACCAGGCTGGGCTCCGCCCCGGGTCAAGGCGGTACCGGTCGGAATTTCGCCTAACGCCGTGATCGACAGCGTAAGCGGCCCTGGCGTGGCGACCGTATCGCCGCCGGCGAGGGATATTTGGTAAAAATCCTGGTCCGTGGCCAATTGATCGACAAAGCGGCCGAGCCAATCGGCGCCGAGCCGCTCGGGCAGCATGAGCGCCATGAAATAGGCCGTCGGCCGTGCCCCCATCGCGGCAAGGTCGCTGAGATTGACCCGCAAGGCGCGCGCGGCAACCGCTTCCGGCGTTTCGTCTTCGAGAAAGTGAACGCCTTCGACCACGGCATCCTTGGTGACGACGATTTCATGACCGTCGGTCGCGGTATAGAGCGCGGCATCGTCGCTCAGCGCCATCGCCCCGGCGAACCCGTCCGCCAGCGGAACCAATAGCGATTCGATGATCTCGAATTCACCCGGCCGTTTCGCCATTACCGTTGTCCCGACCAACCCGCGCGGCCGCCACCTCGCCCGCACCCATCTCATCGCTTCGCACCTGTCGCGCCAAGCCGTCGAGGACGCCGTTGACGAACCCGGTCTCGGCCTCGTCGAAAAACCCGCGCGCGATATCGACGTATTCACTGACCACCACGCGGGCTGGAATGTCGTCGCACGCCTGAAGCTCGAAGGTCGCCACCCGCAGCAGCGCCCGTGCCGTGACCGACAAGCGCTCGATCGGCCAGGCCGCGCTCAAGCGCTCGCCAATAACGCCGTCGATCGCCTCCAGATCCGCTGTCGTGCCATCGGCCAATCGCGCCAGATGGCTCTCGTCGACATTAGGCGCCTGATCCTGTCGCCCAAGCAATTCCGCCACCGCCCGTTCGGGCTCGACGCCGACCAGATCGATTTGGTAGAGCGCTTGCACCGCCGCGAGGCGCGCGCGGTGTCGCATCGCCAATGCCTTGCGACCCAATTTCGTCTTTGACGGCAAGTCGGTCATGTCCGGTCCACGAATCGCCGACGCAAGGCAATCATATCGAGACACGCGCGGGCGGCGTACGCGCCTTTGTTGCCCTGATCCACCGCGGCACGTGCCCAAGCCTGCTGATGATTTTCAGTGGTCAGTATGCCATAACCGATCGCCGCGCCGTGATCGACCGCGAGCGTGGTCAGGCCGCGCGCGCTTTCGCGACAAACATAGTCGTAATGCGTCGTCTCGCCGCGAATGACGCATCCCAATCCGATATAGCCGTCGAATTCGCCGCCCCGGTGGGCGAACGCGATCGCCGCCGGAATTTCGAATGCGCCCGGCACGCCGACGGTCTCGTAGGTCGCGCCGGCACTCTCCAGCGCGGCGCCGGCCCCGGCGATCATGGCGTCGGCAATGTCCTCGTAGAAGCGCGCCACGACGAGCAGGACATGGGGCGCGCCACTGGCCGCTTCGGCCACGTCAGGGTCTCCGTCGCGCGATCGACTGGCGGCCGACAACGCGCAGGCCAAAGCCCTCGACACCGACATAGGCATGTTCGGAATTGCTCAGGAGCGTCATCGTCCGCACCCCGAGATCGAGCAGAATTTGCGAACCGATACCGACCTCGCGAAGCGCGCTGCCATCCGTCGCCGTCGCTCCTTCGGTGTTGGCGATCTGAGAACTGACCGCGCCATGTCGGCCCTCGCCGATCAGCAGCGCAACACCCCGCCCGGCGGCATCGATGGCGGCCATCGCGTCGCGCAGTTCGCCATCGCGTCCGCCCGACACATCGCCGAGTACGTCGGCCAACAAATTGAGGCGATGGACGCGGACCAGCACCGGCTCCGACGTATCCGCGACATCGCCCTTCACCAAGGCGATATGCTCGGCGCCATCGGTGGTGTCGTCATACAAGACCAATCGGAAATCGCCGGCATGGCGGGTCTCGATCGATGATTCGAGATTACGTTCGATCAGCCGGTCCTTGGCGGCGCGGTAGGCGATGAGATCGGCGATGGTGCCGATCTTGAGATCGTGCTCACGACAATAGCTCAGCAGATCCTCGCGCCGTGCCATCGTGCCGTCCTCTTTCATCACCTCGCAAATGACCCCGGCGGGAATTTTGCCGGCGAGACGGGCGATGTCGACGGCCGCCTCGGTATGGCCGGCGCGCGCCAGCACACCACCGTCGCGCGCGACGATGGGAAAGATATGGCCCGGAGTGGCGATATCGGCGGCGACACTCTCGGGGGCGATCGCGGTGCGAACGGTGTGCGCGCGGTCGGCCGCGGAAATGCCGGTGGTAATGCCCTCGGTCGCCTCGATCGATACCGTGAATGCGGTGCCAAAGCGGGCCGCGTTACGGCGCTGCATGGGCTCGAGATTGAGCGCCGTCGCACGCTCGCCGGTGAGCGCGAGACAGATCAGGCCGCGGCCATTGCGGGCCATGAAATTGATCGTCTCGGCGGTGACGCATTCGGCGGGAACGACGAGATCACCTTCGTTCTCCCGCCCCTCGTCATCGACAAGCACGAACATCCGGCCGGCGCGCGCGTCCTCGATAATGTCCTCGATCGAGGCGAACACCTCAGCGCCGCCATGGGTTGGTATCGGTTCCGCCATATCAGTCTAACCTTCACCAGTCGTTGCGTAGTCTAGCGCCCGCCTTACGTAGCGAGCCAGCATGTCGATTTCCACATTCAATTTTTGTCCCACCGCCGCCGCGCCGAAAGTAGTGGCGGCCTGGGTATGCGGAATCACATTGATATCGAAGCGATCGTCGGCCACGCCGTTGACCGTCAGCGATACGCCGTCGAGGGTAATCGAACCCTTGGCGGCAATATACGGCGCGAGCCAGGCCTCGAGGGCAAATTCGAACACGCGGGAATCGCCGGACGCTTCGACGCCGAGGACTTGAGTGACACCGTCGACATGGCCGCTGACCAGATGTCCGCCCAATTCGTCGCCAATCGCCAGGGCGCGTTCGAGGTTGACCGCGGTCCCGTCTTGCCAACCGCCCAAGGTGGATTTCGACCGCGTCTCGCCGGACGCATCGACGGCGAACCAGTCGGCACCGGTCTCGACCACGGTCAAGCACACCCCCGAACAGGCGATCGACGCGCCGATGGCGATCGTCGCCGCCGCATAGCGAGTTTGGATCCGATAGCGCACATCGCCACGCCTTTCGACGGCGACTATGCGCCCGATATCGGTAATGATTCCGGTAAACATGATGGTTAAGGGCCATTGTTTGAAAGCGACGCACCTTATGTGGTCGCGACGTAGCTTTCCAGCACGTCGTCGCCGAGGTCGATACGCGAAATTCGCGTGTACCGCGGACCGTTCGCCACTTGATCGAGACCGAGGGGGCCGAGCGCCGCAATTCCGTCGTTGCCAATCAGGATCGGCGCGCGGAACCATTCGATGCGATCGACCAGACCGGCGCCAACCAGACTGGCGGCCAGGCGGCCACCGCCCTCGACCAGAACACGGGTCAGGCCGCGCTCACCGAGCGCCCTGAATCCCACGCCGAGATCAAGACGACCATCGGAGTCGGCGGGGAGCTCGATCACCTCGACCCCGACGTCTTCGTAGGCCGCGCGCCGGGTGCTATCGGCGCCTTGAATGGTAAATAACCAAGTCGGCGGATCGCCGGCCTCGGCGACCAACGGATCGGTGAGCGGAAGTCGCAGGCGCCGGTCGGCGACAATGCGGATCGGTGAGCGGTCCTCGAGACCCGGCAGGCGGCAGGTCAGACGCGGGCGGTCGAGCATCGCGGTGCGCGCGCCGACCAGAATGGCGTCGTTCTGCGCGCGCAGCAGATGAGCGCGGCGGCGCGCGGCTTCACCGGTAATCCATTTGCTGTCGCCGCCGCCGGTGGCGATCCGCCCGTCGAGCGAGGTCGCGACCTTGAGGGTGACCAGGGGCCGACCCTCAATGACTCGCTTGAGAAATCCGCGATTGAGATCTTCCGCGTCTTCGGCGCGGACTCCGGTCGAAACCGCGATGCCCGCAGCCTCGAGACCTTCGATGCCCTTGCCCGAGACCCGCGGATCGGGATCGACGAGAGCAACGACGACGCGCGCGATGCCGGCGGCAATCAGAGCGTCGGCGCAGGGCGGGGTCTCGCCATGATGGGCGCACGGTTCCAGACTGACATAGGCGGTGGCGCCCCGTGCCGCCGCGCCGGCCCGCGCCAGGGCTTCGCTTTCCGCGTGCGGCCTACCGCCTGGCTGGGTCCAGCCGCGGCCGACGACCTGGTCGCCAGCCACCAAGACACAGCCCACCGCCGGATTGGGCCAAACCGCCCCAAGCCCGCGCTCGGCGAGCGCCAGGGCACATCCCATCCAATGGTCGTCGGCGCCGGTACGCTCACTCACCGGGGCTATCGGCCAAGCTTCCGATGAATTCCTCGAAATCCTTGGCTTCACGGAAATTGCGATACACCGAGGCAAATCGGACGTAGGCGACCTGGTCGAGCGCGGCCAGCGCGTCCATCACCATCTCACCAATCACCGAACTGGGGATTTCCGATTCGCCGGAACTTTCCAAACGCCGGACGATACCGCTGACCACGCGCTCGACGCGTTCTGCTTCCACCGGGCGCTTGCGCACCGCGATTTCGATCGAGCGCAGGAGCTTCTCGCGATCGAATCTGGTCCGCGTGCCATCCTTCTTGAGCACCGCCAATTCGCGCAATTGCACCCTTTCGAAGGTGGTGAATCGCGATCCACAAGACTGGCAATACCGTCGGCGTCGGATCGCGGTATTGTCCTCCGTCGGCCGCGAGTCCTTGACCTGGGTGTCTTCGTCTCCGCAGAACGGACAACGCATTGGCGTTCCCTCGCCTCCCCCGCCGCAGGTTTAACCGGCGTCCAGACTGCCATAGATTGGGAACCGCCGGCAAAGATCGTTCACTTCGACCCGTGTCCGCGCCTCCACCGCATGGTTATCGTCACCGCCCGATGCCGCAAGACCTTTGATGACATCGCCGATCAATTCACCAATCCGGCGGAACTCAGCGACCCCGAAACCGCGCGTCGTGCCGGCCGGGCTGCCGAGGCGAACACCTGAGGTCACGGTCGGCTTTTCGGGATCGAAGGGCACCGCGTTCTTATTGCAGGTGATACCGGCGCGTTCGAGGCTTTCCTCGGCCGCTTTTCCGGTTAGTCCCTTAGGACGCAAATCGGCGAGCAACAAATGTGTGTCGGTACCGCCCGACACGATATCGAGACCGCGCGCCTGCAAGGTCGAGGCAAGCGCTTGCGCATTGTCGACCACTGCCTTGGCGTAGGTCTGAAACGACGGGTCGAGCGCCTCCTTGAACGATACCGCTTTCGCCGCGATCACATGCATCAGCGGCCCGCCCTGCAGGCCGGGAAACAGCGCCGAATTAATTTTCTTGCCGATCGCTTCGTCGTTACACAAAACCACGCCGCCGCGCGGTCCGCGCAAAGTCTTGTGTGTCGTCGTGGTCACCACATGAGCGTGGGGCAACGGCGACGGATGAACCCCGCCCGCGACCAGGCCGGCGAAGTGCGCCATATCGACCATCAGATAGGCGTCGACCGAGTCGGCGATGGCGCGAAAGCGGGCAAAATCGATAATGCGCGGATAGGCCGAGCCGCCGGCGATAATCAGCTTGGGACGATGTTCTTCGGCAAGTCGCGCGACGTCGTCATATTCGATCCTGCCGTCTTGTTGGCTAACGCCATACTGTACGGCATTGAACCATTTGCCTGACAAGTTCGGCTTGGCGCCATGGGTGAGGTGTCCGCCCGCCGCGAGCGACATGCCGAGCACGGTGTCGCCCGGTTTGACCAGGGCGAGCATGGCGCCCTGATTGGCTTGCGAGCCGGAATGCGGCTGCACGTTGGCAAACTCGCAGGCGAACAATTGCTTGGCCCGATCGATCGCCAGGCGCTCGGCAACATCGACAAATTCGCAGCCGCCGTAATACCGCCGACCGGGGTAACCTTCGGCATATTTGTTGGTCAGCACCGAACCTTGCGCCGCCAGCACCGCCTCGCTGACGAAGTTCTCCGACGCGATCAACTCGATGCAATTCTGCTGGCGCGCAAGTTCATCGGCCAGCACCGCGAATATTTCCGGATCGATTTGCTCCGCCTCGCTCATGCTATCGACTGAAGGGGCCGCCGCGGACGTCGTAACTTGCATTCAAATATTCCTGTTGGTCGAAGCTTGCGCGGACGCCGGCCCGGCAATCAAATCAAGCGATCACAATACCGAGGTATACCCCTTCGCCGAAATCAATCCAGCAAATCAATGCGCCGTTGGTGGCGGCCGCCCTCGAACGCGGTCTCGAGAAAGGATCGCAGGCACGCGCTGGCGGTCTCGTGGTCGACGACCCGACCACCGAGCACCAAGACGTTGGCGTCGTTATGGGCGCGGGCGATGCCGGCGATCTCGGCATTGTGGCAGACCGCGGCGCGAACGCCCTTGTGCCGGTTGGCCGCGATACTGACGCCAATTCCGGTGCCACAGATCAGCACGCCGCGCCCCGCCTTGCCGTCGACCAGCGCGCGCGCCATGGCGTCACCAAAATTCGGATAATCGACAGAATCGGTACTATCGGTCCCAAGATCGAGAACTTGGTGTCCCGCCGCGGTCAACTCCTTTGCGAGCTTTTCCTTCAGCGG
Organism: Alphaproteobacteria bacterium; assembly: GCA_047517485.1. GTDB lineage: Bacteria > Pseudomonadota > Alphaproteobacteria > UBA7887 > UBA7887 > JAKZSU01. The sequence goes on along the minus strand of JAKZSU010000036.1, from coordinate 418 downwards.
AAATCCGGCATGGTCTGAAGCGACGGCGATAATGTCCGAGGACGCTCGGCTAGACATGCTCGACTCTCATAAATTGAGAAATTTGATTTGGGAAACCTTGGCGCTGCTTAGCACAAGTGTTGCCCTGGTACCAGCACCTGGCTAGCGTCGGCGCGCGAAGCCAAATATCGTCAAAGCCAGAGGGTGAGATTGAGGATTACCAAGACACGAGACAAGAATTCGGATTGCTCATATCACCAATTTTTGTCGCGTAAGAGACGAATTAATTGTATTCTTCATACTGGGTATCCACTTCGCTCTCGTATCCCCTACATTTGGTTTCCGAGGCTGCGATGACCGCCGACTAGGCCCTTGTAGGGGACCGGCTCGTGCTGCACCGCCTGCTGGAGCAGTCGGAAGAAAAGCAGGCCACGAGCCT
>JAKZSU010000035.1:0-3994 GCA_047517485.1 Alphaproteobacteria bacterium | reverse complement strand
ATGAAGCATCCGGCCCAACCGCCGGAAACGACTTCGGAGACAACCGTGTACCCGGCAAAGGACAAAAAGCAGGTTCAGGAGGGCTTGACCGAGAGACCGGAATTAGACAACCAAACCGCGATGAACAAGACTCATCGCGGTTTGGCGTAAGTTCAAGCGCCGGCCAAGCTAGCCCCGCATAAGCTCGGGCGCGCGGTATAAGCGCCTACTTTACGCGTATTGCACTACCGCCGCCGGTTGAGAAACGCGCGCATCATGGTGCGCGGCTCGTCGCTTTCGTAAGCTTTGGCGAAGGCGTCGATGCCGGCGTCGATCGCGTCCTCCAGTGACAACCCCTGCCAATGGTTGATCAAGGCCTTCTGGGCGCGGATGGCCTTGGGGCCGGCGGCGATGATGCCGTCGAGCCAGGTCTCGACCGCGGCGTCGATCTCGGCGGCCGGCACCACTTTCTCGACCAATTCGCACGCGAGCGCTTCGGCCGCGTCGAAGGTGGCGCCGGTGAACAGCAGCTCGCGGGTCTTGCCCCAGCCGATCAGCCCGGGCAGCAGCGCCGCCTCGATCACCGAGGGGATGCCGACGCGGACCTCGGGCATGGCGAACTTGGCGTCGTCGCCGCACACCCGGATGTCGCAACTCGCCGCGACCTCGAGCCCGGCGCCGAGACAATGGCCTTGGATGCGGGCGATCACCGGCACCGGCGCGGCGCGCAAGGCCGCGCATGCTTCATGCAGTCCGGTTATGAAATGCGCGGCTGACTCGGGCTTGAGAGTCACCATCTCGGTAATGTCGGCGCCGCCGATGAAGGCGCGGGTGCCGGCGCCGCTGAGTACGATCGCGCGCACCTCGGGATCGGCGGCGGCTTTGTTGACCGCGTCGCGCAAAGCCGCGCATAGCTGGCTATCGACGATATTCAGCTTGGCTTGGCGATCGACGGTGATCCGTGCCACCCGGGCGCCGTCGCCGCGGGTTTCGACCGCGGAGCGTATTGTGCCGCGGCTATCACTCATCGAAACAGCGCGGCCACAACCGGTTCGAATAATGCACCCCGGTCATGCCGCCGTGGCCGATGCGTTGCAGGTACTGGTCCTGGATCCAATAGGCCTCGCGTTCGCGTTCGTACTGGCGCTTGCACGGCGCCATCGCGGCGAAGGTGCCGTTGGCGTCCTGCAAAAAGTGGACGAGTTCATGCACCAGCACCGATTGGCCGAACGGATCGCGCTGTAAGTCGAGGGTGTCGTCGATCATCACCCCGCTTTCGCTGTGGTAGGCGGCGTGGACACGGCAATCACTGCCGCAGATCCGCATGGCGATCTCGATACGCGGCATCTGGCTGACCGTCGGATAGTGATCGGGTGCCTGGTGGCCGCCGATCGACGAGATCACGGCGAACAGGGTCAGCATCAACACGTCGAGCGCTTGTTCGGTCATCGGCCTTTCGCTAGCCTCTTTGTCGCCCGACACGGGCTCGGGGATTGACGAATCAACTTTGCGTCGCCAACGTTCGGCCGCGCATTATACCGGGGAGTGTTCATGTCCGAAACGTTTACCGTCGGCGATCTGGTCGCCGAGTTCCTCCAGCATTGCGGCGTCGAGACCGCGTTCGGCGTGGTGTCGATCCACAATATTCCGATGCTCGACGCGATCGGCCGGCGCAACGCGATCCGCTTCGTGCCGGCGCGCGGCGAGGCCGGCGGCGGTCATATGGCGGACGCCTATGCGCGGATCGACGGCGGCCTCGGGGTGCTGTTCACCAGCACCGGGCCGGGCGCGGCGAACGCCGCCGGCGCGCTGGTCGAGGCGCGTTTCGCCGGCACGCCGCTGCTCCACATCACCGGCCAGACCGCGACCGGCAATATCGATCGCGGCCAGGGCGCGGTGCACGACGTGCCGGCCCAGCTCGAGATGCTGCGCGCGGTCTCCAAGGCGGCCTATCGGGTGCGCTCGCCCGAGGGCGCGCTCGGCACTCTGTCGCGCGCGGCGGCGGAGGCCCTGTGCGCGCCGCGCGGCCCGGTAAGCGTCGAAATCCCCATCGACATCCAGCGCAGCGCGCTGCCACGCCCCGATTCTTTTGACCGCTTTGCGCTTCCTCTGCCGCCGGCGCGTACCCCGGCGCCGGCGTTGCTGGAGGCGTTGGTCAACAAGCTGGCGGCGGCGCGGCGCCCGATGCTGTGGCTCGGCAGCGGCGCGCGCCATGCCGGCGAGGCAGCGAATCGATTGGCTTCGCTCGGCATTCCGCTGGTGACCAGCTGGAACGGGCGTGGGGTGGTGCCCGAAGACCATCCGCTGTCGCTCGGCCCGCTCAACGCGACCCCCGAGGTCGAGGCGTTTTATCGGACCGTCGATCTGATGGTGATCGCCGGCACGCGCCTGCGCGGTCACGAGACCCGCGACATGACCTTGGCGCTGCCGGCGCACCGGGTGCAGATCGATGCCGATGCCGCTGCCGAGGGGCGGACCTACACCACCGATCTGTTTCTCTGTGCCGATGCCGAAGTGACCTTGCGTGAACTTGCCGATCGCCTGGGCGGCCGGATGGAGATCGATCCCGGCTACGGCGCCGAGATCGCCGAGGTCAGGCGCGCCTCGATCGAGGCTTATCGCGAGTACCTGGGCCCTTACGCCGAATTTCCGAATATCCTGCGCGAGGTGATGCCGCGCGATGCGGTGTGGGCGCGCGATATCACCTTGAACAACAGCACCTGGGGCAACCGCCTATTCCCGCTCTACGGGCCGCGCGACAGCGTCTACCCGATCGGCGCGGCGATCGGCCCCGGGCTGCCGTTCGGCATCGGCGCGGCACTCGCGGCACCGGGGCGAAAAACCGTCTGCATGTGCGGCAACGGCGGTTTCGCGCTCAGCCTCGCCGAACTGTGGACGGCAAAAAAAGAACAGGCCGACGTGGTATTCCTGGTGATGAACGACGGCGGCTACGGGGTGATCCGCCACATCCAGAACCGCATGTACGGCGGGCGAAATTTTTACGACGAGGTGTTGAGCCCAGAACTCGAATCCCTGGCGGCGCTGGTCGACATGCCGTTCGAACGGGTGCAGAGCACCGATCAGCTCGGTCCGTCTGTAGCGGCCGCGCTAGCGGTCGATGGCCCCGCGCTGGTCGAGGTCGACATGGCGGCGATCGGCGAGTTCCCGGCGTATTTCGCACCGCCGCCCTACGCGGCGGATGAGGCGGCGGAGTAGGCGGCGTTCGACGATCTTCCACGGTGGTGCCCGTCGGTAACCTCCATCTTGATACTGAGGTCGCTGACTTCCGCGGCGAAATCCTCCAGCGTGATCATGTTCAGGCACGGCATGGCGCCGGTTTCCGCGAGCGCTCGGTCAGCGATTTTTCGCGCCAGCAGGACGGCGGGGATGGTTGGAATCCAGGGGCCGTCGCCGGCCTCGGCGATCAGGGTCCACAGGCGCTTCGAAGGCGTGCCGTCGCACTCGGTGCCGGTCACTTCGACGAACATGCCGCCACTGTCCGAGCCGAAACCGTCGAGCCAAGTGGAGATCTTGCGGAGGGTTTCCGCATAGGGCCTTAAACTCGAGATCACACGCCAGCGCACCAGCCATGACAGGGCCCACAGACCAAAATGCAGCAGCGAAAGTTCCAGTCCGGCATGGAGTCGATCTCTCCCATGAAATCAATGGCTTAGGTCGTCCAACCTCCTCAAACCGAGGCATTGATTCCAAAGGGGAACTTTCCCGGTTGTCCAACCCGATTTCGGCGTCCTACCGCCGAGTCCTTCATCCAAATTGAAACACGCCGAAGAACAGAAAAAAAGGGAGCGTCGCAACCCCGGCGCTCCCTTGTCTGTTCTGGCGCTCTGGCAAGTGGCGACAGCACCAAATGGTTTGCCTTGCCTTCATGGGTGTGTACCCGCACCATCACGAGCGGCCCTGCCGCCAGTGGTATATACGAGGCCTTCTAACCCAGTCCAGTAAAAAGGCGCCACCAAGAGCGGGGGTCCAACGGCCCCGGGGAGACGGTTTGGCC
>JAKZSU010000034.1:0-7748 GCA_047517485.1 Alphaproteobacteria bacterium | reverse complement strand
TAACGCAAGCGCTACACGAAGCAGCGCGGGTCCCTCCTATGGACTACCGGGACAACCCCCCAACACCGCGTACCGCATAACATTAAGTGGACTAGTTTTGCTCCGCCCGGGTGGACTAATTTTGCTCCGCCGTTGACAGCTATTGGGCTGATGGGCGTTGACGGTGTTATATTGGTGCCAGCGGGGCGTTGTGGGGGCATGCTTGTATTAGGCCCTGGTGGTGTCCCTCCTAAAAGGCTGGTCGGACTGCAAATGAATGTTTCTCGACAATCAAGGGCTACAAAAACTGCCGCCAAGGGCCGCGACGCACCCGTTTACCGACTGCGGAACTTGCCGCAAGAACGTGACCATATCGTTGAGGTCATATGTTATGTCGACTTCTCCTCCCTGCTCTTCGTGTCTGTCTGCAGAACCGATTCTATCTCCAGAGCCGATAAATAAAAGTGGCCAAAAAAGGTAAAATGTGGGGTTGAGCATCGCCACTGCTATTTCGGCGCCGCTCGTGTCAGATTCGGACCCTGATCGGACTATATTGTATCGATAAGTATCGGTCGTTCCGGCATAGGTCTCCACACTCTTTACAGGTTTACCCAACAAGCTTTCTATTGTCTGTCGCGTGGCGCCGACCTTGATTGAAGCAAAATCGGACCGCTCAATATTTCCCGTGCAGCCGGTGATCCCCAGTCCAGAGACAAGCAGGGACATGATCGCCACTTTTATGATAACGCCGTGAGTTTGCATGTTGTTCCTGGTGATCCTTTACAGGGCCCGTCGTCAGATCATTGGGCCGTCGAATCTCAATTAGTTATATTCACTTCATCACCGTAGGTTCATGCAGAGAGGGTCAGGCAAAGCGAAGTCGTTCGAATTTCCGAACGCGCCGACGGTCCATCGAATGACCGCTCATGGCTAAAAACAGCCGATCTGCTCAACGCAGAAAGTCGTCCGCTGCCGAGGCATGAGCAGACGAATCAGGGGATTTAGTCCGCTTACGATCCTACAGGAGACTCAGGCTTCGCCAACGCTGGCGGCTACTGTATGCCGTTTGGGCTTTAGCCAGCGAGTCCGCGATTTGACCGTCGGCTACAACCGCGTTACGCGATGACGTTGGAGCTGAGCGGCCAAACGATTTAAACTCGCTTGGTTATGAGGATTGGGAGAACTTGAATTGAACGCTGGCACTGGCGTGGGCGCGCGGCTGGGTCGCAAGGAAGATGACCGGTTCTTGCGCGGCAAGGGGCAGTTCATTGGCGACATCAGGCTGGCCAAAACCCGGGACGTCGCCTTCGTCCGCTCGCCCGTGGCCCACGCGCGCCTTCGCGATGTGCGGATACCCGAGGCGCACCGCGCCGCGGTTTTTGTCGCCCAGGATCTGGACGGTGTCCTGCCACTCAAGGCGATCTCTCCGCTGCCCGGGTTCAAAGCGTCGGTGCAGCCGCCTCTCGCTAGCGAAAAGATCCGCTACGTCGGCGAACTGATCGCCGCCTGTATCGCCGATACCCGCGCCGAGGCCGAGGATATCGCCGCCCAAGTCGTCGTCGAATACGACGAACTGCCCGCCGTCGTCGATATGCTGGAGGCGCAACGGGCGGACGCGCCCCTGGTTCACGAGGCCTGGGGTGACAACGTGTTCGTCACGGTCACTTTCGACGGCGATATCGATCCGGTCGCGAAAGACGCGCCGGTTCGGGTAAGGCGGCAAGTTCGCACCGCGCGCCAAGTCATGTCGCCGATCGAATGCCGCGGAATTGTCGCGCATTGGGATACCAGGGTGCGCCAACTGTTGTTTCACGCCTCGACACAGTTTCCCCATGTCGTCCGCACCGGCCTGGCGGAATTTCTACAGATACCGGAAGTGCAAATTCGAGTTATCTCTCCCGATGTCGGTGGCGGCTTTGGCTACAAGGCGATTTTTGCCGGCGAGGAGATTTGCCTCGGTTGGCTGGCGCTGCGTCTCGGCTATCCAGTGCGCTGGCTGGAAGACCGGCGCGAACATCTGACCGCCAACGCCAACTGCCGCGAACACACCTACGACATGACCGCGTACACCGACGACGAGGGCAAGATCCTCGCCTTCGATGCCAATGCATTGGTCGATTCGGGCGCCTACTCGGCCTATCCCTTCACCGCCGCGATCGAAGCCTCCCAGGTCAGCGCGATTCTTCCCGGACCGTACGACATTCCGGTTTATCGCTGCACCACGGCGGCGGTCGCGAGCAACAAGCCGCCGCAGCTGCCGTATCGCGGCGTCGCCCGGCCGGGGTGCTGCTATGCGATGGAACTGATGATCGATGCCATCGCCCGCGAGATCGGCAAGGAGCCCCATGAGGTGCGCCTGGCCAACCTGGTGCGGCCCGAGCAGATGCCCTACGACAATGTCACCGACAAGCATTTCGACAGTGGCGATTATCCCGAGCTGCTACGCCGCGCGGTCGCCGCCATCGACCTGGATGCGGTCCGCGAACGGCAAGCGAAGGGCGAGCCCGACGGGCGCCTGATCGGCCTCGGCCTAGCGGCCTTTTCGGAGCAAACAGCCCATGGCACGACCGCCGACGGAAAACGCCGCGCGCTCTATGAGCAGGCCTTCGCCCGGCTGACCCCCGATGGCCGGCTCGATATTAGGGTTGGCATTCAATCGATCGGCCAAGGCCTGGAGACCACCCTGGCGCAAGTCGCGGTCGAACGTTTGGGACTTGACATCGATGATGTTCATATCCGTCTTGGCGATACCGAAATCTCGCCCTATTCGACCGGCGCCTGGGGTTCGCGGGGTATGGTCTGGGCCGGCGGCGCGGTCGCAATGGCGTGTGACGATATCGCCGAGAAAGTGGCGCGTATCGGGGCGGCGTTGCTGCAAACCGGACCTGAGTCGGTGGTGGTGCGCGACGGCGGGGTGCACGGCCCCGACGGGACCATATCGATACGCGATATTGCCAAGGCCTACTATCTTTCGCCGGCCAATTTGCCGGGCAACATCGATAGCCACGGGCTTGAAACCACGTCCGGATACGCGCCCGACTGTCTGACCGGTATGCACACCGGCTCGGTTCACGCGGTGGTGGTCGCCGTCGACGCGGAAACCGGCGCCGTCGAGTTGCTCGACTATGTCATCGTCGAAGATGCCGGCACGCTGGTCAATCCGATGATTGTCGACGGCCAGCTCCATGGTGGGGCGGCCCAAGGCATCGGCACCGCGCTGTTTGAGGAAATGCCTTTCGACAGCCAAGGTCAGCCGCTCGCATCGACGCTGGCCGACTATCTTCTTCCCGGCGCGAGCGATGTCCCCAATATTCGTCTGCTTCATATGGAAACCCCTTCACCCTACACCAACTTCGGTCAAAAAGGCGTTGGCGAGGGCGGTGCGATCGGCCCGGCGGCGGCGATCGGCAATGCGATAAACGATGCGTTGCGGCCCCTGGACATTGAAATTTATCAAGTTCCGGTCACCCCGCGCCGGATACTCGAAGCACTCGAGGCGCGGAAAGGGTAATGCGAGGCCAGCAGCAAGGGGCGACAAATCTGCGAACCGACGTCATGGTTGTCGGTGGCGGCGGTGCCGGCATGTTCGCCGCGATTTCCGCCGCGCGCAACGGCGCCCAAGTCGTCCTTGCCGACAAGAACGTCGTTGGCCGCGGCGGGGCCACGATCATGGCCCAAATGACCTGCGCGGCGGCGCTTGGCGAACAGGAGCCCGACAACCCCGATGAGCATTTGAGCGATACGCTGAAAGCCGGGCGGGGCTTATGCAACGAAGACCTTGCCGCTCTTTTGTGTCGAAACAGTCCGCACCGGATCCGTGAGCTGGAGGGCTGGAAAGTCCAATGGGCGCGCCAGGAGAACGGCAAAATTCGCCAGGTCATCGCGCCCGGCCATAGCCGCCAACGGTGCGTCTATGTCGATTTTCTGAAAACCGGCGCGGCGATCTCGGCGGCGCTACGCAAACAAATAAACCGCGCCGACTCGATCCGCAAATTGAGCAATGTCAGTCTCACCGACCTGGTCGCCCGAGACGGCGAGGTCATCGGCGCGGTCGGCATCGATATCACCACCGCGACACCCGTCGTCATCAAGGCGTCGGCGGTCATTCTATGCCTTGGCGGCATGACGAAAATGTTCAAGCGCACCACCGCGCCGAACAATATTGCCGGCGAAGGATTGGGTCTGGCGCTGCGCGCCGGTGCCAAGATTGTCGATATCGAATTTCTGCAATTCTATCCCAACGGTCACATGGCGCCCCGAATGGTCGGGCTCGACCCGACGACCTGGGAACCGACCAGGGTCAAATTGGGTGGCCGCTTGTTGAACGGTGAAGGCGAGGAATTCCTGCAAAACTATGGCGAGGGTAACGGCGAAGCCTACGCGACGTCGCGCGACGCGCTGACCCATGCGATGTACAAGGAAGTCGAAGCGGGCCGGGGTAGCCCGCATGGCGGCGTCTATCTTTCGTTCCAGCATATTAGCCAAGACGACTTGGAAGGCGCGCTGGGCCCGATCCTCGAAATTTTTCACCGCAACAATATCGACCTGACGAAAATGCCGGTCGAGGTTTACCCCATCGCGCACTATCAGATGGGCGGCATCGAGGTAAACCCACGGATGGAAACCAGCGTGGCCGGGCTCTATGCCGCCGGAGAGCTCGCCGGCGGCGCCAATGGCGCCAATCGACTGTCGGGAAATGCGCTCCCCGAAGCGATGGTTTTCGGCGAAAGAGCGGGCGAGTCAGCGGCGATTTACGCGGCCAAGGCCACCGCGCGCGACTGGGATGGAGAAATTCCCACGCCGTATGTCGACCACATCAGAAGCCTCATGGGTAAGAACGGCGGCGCCGGAAATTCGCCGGCGAGCCTCACCGGCGACCTCAAAGAGCTGATGTGGAACAATGTCGGGATTTATCGTAACCAGGCCGATTTGGAGATCGCCTTGGCGAAAATCCGCGCCATGCGGCGGACCGACCTGGAAAATCTGGCGGTCTCCGACGAGACCGTTCACAACGCAAGCCTCGTCGAGTGGTTCGAATTGCGCAACGGTCTGATGGCGATGGAAAGTTTGACCATAGCGGCGCTGAACCGGCGGGAAAGCCGCGGCGCGCATCAGCGTGACGATTTTCCCAAGACCCTCGAGGCGTATCAATTAAGCCAGCGAATTTCGCTGAAAGACGGCGCGCTGGTATCGAGTTTCGCGGCGGACCCGGGATGACGGTCGCAAAGCCCGCCCATCCGGACGACCGCAAATCCGCCCGCTTGAGGATCTGGCGTGGGACGTCCCACGATGAGGGTGATTACGAAAGTTTCGATATTACTTTCGAAGACGGCGACTCGGTGCTCGATAGTTTGGTCGCGCTACGCCGCGACCGCGCGCCCGATCTGGCCCTCCGCTTTTCCTGTTTTAATGCCAACGTGTGTAAGGAGTGCACCATGCTGGTCAACGGCACGGTAGAATATGCCTGCATCGCGAAACTGTGGCCCGGTGAGATCCAGCTCGACCCTCTGCCCAATCGTCCGCTGCTGCGTGACTTGGTTACCGACACCCTGCCGGACAAGGAAAAGCTCGAAATCTGATATGAAACCAGTCGCGTTTCATTACCAACGCCCGGCAAGCCTCGCCGATGCCGGTCGATTGCTCGGCCAAGACGGCGTCGTTGCCAAAGCCATTGCCGGCAGCCAGTCGCTTGGCCCGATGCTGAACCTCCGCCTCGCGCAACCCGATCTGCTGGTCGACGTGACCGGTATTCCGGAACTGACTTCGGTGGAGTCGGACGACACCATGGTCGAGATCGGCGCCTGCGTCACCCATGCGGATATCGAGGATCGCCGGATTGACGATCCGTCGAACGGCTTGATGGCGAAAGTGGCCGGCGGAATCGCCTATCGCGCGGTGCGAAATCGCGGCACGATCGGCGGCAGTCTGGCGCATGCCGACCCCGCGGCGGACTGGATTTCGGTCTTGCCCCTGCTCGACGCCGAGCTGGTGGTGTACGGTCCGCGGCGGACCAGGACAATGGCCGCCGGAGACTTAATGATCTCGTCGTTCAGCACGAATCTGGCGCGTGATGAATTGATCCAAGCGGTGCGGGTGCCGAAATTATCCCGCGCCGCGCGTTGGGGATTTTTCAAGTTCAATCAGAAAGCGGGAGAATTCGCCCACGCGATCGGCGCCGTCGTGGTGGATCGTGATCGCGACATCTTCCGCGCCGTGATCGGGGCGATCGAGACCGCGCCAATCGTGGTCGAGGACGCGGCGGCGCTATGCGACGTCACGTCGAACGCCGGGTCGGTGCCGCAAATCGACGAGGCGGCGGTGGCCGAGCTGTTGGACCAACGCGGCGTTACCGATCGCTATCTCCGGCAGCTCGCCGTGGTCGCGTTGCAACGTGCCATGGAGGAGGCTTGCGCGCCATGACAAGGTTGGCGCTGACGATCAACGGCACCCACCGCGAAATCGACGTCGAGCCGCGCCTGTCGCTGGCCGAATTTTTGCGCGACCACGAACAGCTGACCGCTACCCATCTAGGCTGCGAACACGGCGTGTGCGGCGCCTGCACCGTCCTCGTCGACGGGGCGCCGGCGCGCTCCTGCATCCTGTTCGCGGTGGCTTGCGAGGGCGCGGACATCACCACCCTCGAGGGCCTCGAAGAGGATCCGGTTGTCGATGCGCTACGCACCGCTTTTCATCAGCACCATGGGCTGCAATGCGGCTACTGCACCCCCGGCATGCTGATTGCGGCGCGCGATATCGTCACCCGCCTGCCCGATGCCGGCGAACACCGGATGCGGGTGGAATTGTCCGGCAATCTATGCCGGTGCACCGGGTATGTCGGCATCGTCGCGGCGATCGCCAGTGTCCAGAAACAGCACCGCGAAGCGCCGCTGATTTCCGCCCCGGCACGCGATCGGTTGGGCCCGCACGGCAGCCATCCGCCGGCAAAAAAACCACGCGATGCATCCGCGACCGGCGCGCCGGGGCCGATTGCCCGCCAGCCGCCACCGCCGGCCGCCGCATCGGATATCGATCTGTCGGGTGAGGATTGGGCCGCGCTGGAGGCGGCGGGGGTCGAGCTGCGGCAAGCCTTCGATGTAAGCTTCCCGCGCGACACCGTGTGGCATTTTTTCGCCGATCTCCGCCGCGTCGCCCACTGTTTGCCGGGAGCCCGGCTGACCTCCGAGCCGCAAGACCACTGGGCCGAGGGCGAGCTTACGGTCACGCTCGGCCCGATCACATCGGTGTTCGCCGGGGTGCTCGAGACCGAGCGCGACGATAGCCGGTGGACCGGCATCGTCCGCGGTGTGGGACGCGATGCGAAAAGCGCCTCGCGCGCCCGCGCGATCATCACTTATCAAGTCGACGCCAAGGCGGACGACGTCTCGCGGGTCTCGGTCTCGGTAAAGTTTTTGCTGGCGGGACCCTTGGCGCATTTCAGCCGATCCGGCCTGGTCAAAAATGTCGCCGACCATCTCACCAAGACATTCGCCGACAATCTGGAAGCACGGTTATCCGGCGTGCTCGCCGCGGATACCGCCACCTCGCTTAGTGCCGGCGCCCTCATGCGTGGCGTTATTTGGGGTTGGATTACCGCCCCGTTCCGCATTCTGTTCGGCAAGTGACGCTCGGACCGGATTGTCTGGAAAAGCGCACTTTTGGTGAGTGCGGGCGCGCCAATTGCGCGCATTTTCGGTGCGGGTCGAGATCACGCCGGACGGCGAGCCTGTGTTCCGCGTGGTTTTAAAGGGCGTTCACGCGCCACGCAGGCT